>NZ_JBSGAW010000052.1:0-22731 GCF_053600955.1 Streptomyces sp. NPDC004838
CGCCACACACGACACCGACTGAACACCAGCAAACAGACCCAGTGGGTCAAAGTTCGACCGCCCGAAACGGGTCAGAATTCAACCGCCACCGACACCTGAGCTGCGGCAAGCCGGGATCGTCGAGCAATAGGCCTGCTGGGGTCGACCCAAGATCCGCCGCTTTTGGAGGGCCAGGGGCTGCTGGGTGGGTGCTGCTCGAAGCAATGGCGGATGCTCTCCAGAGCGACGCCCATCTCCTTCGCCGCGACGGCGGGCGCTTGGCCCTCAGCGCAGATGAGACGGTGCGCTCGTGTCACGTCCACTGGTCTGCCGGGCAGGCAGAGTCCAGCGGCAAGGTCGGTTGGAGGCTCCCAGGTCAGCGGTTCGTCGATGCCCAAACCCCGTAGGTAGTTCTCGCCGTACTTGTCGAGAGCTCCCAGCAGGGCGGCGGTGATCCGGAAGGGAACCACCGCGACGCCTGCCGCCTCCTCTGCGGTCGTGATGCGGAGCGACGCCGGCGCCTGCCGGAGATCATTTCCGGTGATGCGCTGATAGAGGTAGCGGCGCACAGACAGCAGCCGCGCTTCCTGTCCCGGGTGGACACCGGTCTGTGCGCAAATCGAAACCCAGTCATCAGCGGGCAAGAGGCCCTCACCTGTCAACCCGCGTCGACGTTCGTAGTCGATGGGGACGGGCTGGGTGTCCAGGTAGTCGGCGATCTCGCAGAGCCCGGTGAGGACTCCGTCGTGACCCTGCTGAGCAAGCTCGGCGAGCGTGTAGTGGACGTCGAGTCGCGCCTGATGGCCAAGCATGCTGATCAGGGGATCGAAGTGACGTCTGGATGCTCCGGGGAGGACGAGTGCGACGGCCAGGGCCGCGCGGAAGTTGCCGATGTTCCGGACGCCGGCGGCGGGCAGGAAGCGGGCAGTCCATCCGCGCCAGAGCAACTGCGGGACTCGGCTGGCCCGTGCGGTGGTCAGGGTCTCGTTCATCTTGTGGGGTGGGCGCGGGCGAGTGGTGCAGCTTCGAAAGCGGAGCCGGTCCACGTTCGCCATGCGTGTGTCCATGGCCTGCCAGATCAGTTGTTGCAGGGCAGTGGAGTGTGCCCTCCAGCGTTTGTTGATGTCACCGAGGGGCATGAGGTCCAGTCGCTCGCCGTCTCGTTCGAGGAGGGTCCGCAGCGTGGCGATGTTTGTCTTGTCGGAGCCTTGTTGAAGGATGTGGACGGCGCGGGTGAGTCCGCCTGCGGTCACTGCCGCCGAGGTGGGCGAGAACTGACCGTCTCCGGCGTAGTCCTGGCATGCCTGCTCGACATGCGGATCGAGTGTCGGGAAGTCGCCGGGTTCCGCGATGCGCAAAACCCAGGAGGCCAGCGCACGCAGGTCGTTGAAGATCATTCGGGGTGCGGGGAGGGACTGTGCTTGTCCCTGTTCGACTCGGTCCAACAGGTCGTTGATCCAGCGCTGGGACGCCAGTACTGGGCTGTCTTCGCGAAGGGCGGCAGCGGGGGTCAGGGTGAGGTCCGTCTGGCAGAGCGCCCCTGACGGTTTCAGCGTCGTAGGACACTGATGGGGTGGAAGATCACGGAAGATGCTGACTCGGCCGTGGCGGGTGCGCTGGTCGCAAGAGGGACAGGCATGCGGCAGCAGGATCCGGTGCCGAGTGCAAGCGAAGCTCCAGGGGAGGCGCCAGCGCAACTCCCAGCGGCCGTCGTGTTCGTGAAGGCATTGGGGGCAGTAACGGGAGCCGTTTCGGCACCAGAGCTGCATGCGGTTCACCGTCCGGCGGTGAGGGTGCAGTACGAGCGCATGGCCGTCGTACCGGCGCAACGTCATCGCATGCAACCGGTCAGTGGGGACTCCGCTGACGGCCGCGGCCTGCTCGGCCTGGTCCGACTTGAGGTAGCGAGTGAGGTCAGGGAGGCTGCCGTCGCGCCGGCCGGGCAGTCCCAAGGCGATCAGGATTTCGCGGAAGCTGACCATGCTGCGGTGGGCCAGAGTCTCCAGCCAGGAGTCCGGGGCTTCTCCTGGCAGCGGCGCGACTCTGATCGGGAGAGTCCGCAGGCCGGACGTCACGCGGCTTTCCGGTTGCTGGATCGGGGCCGGCTGGTGAGTCGTCGCTTGTCCAGGGCTGCTTCGAGCTCCCTCCGAGCCTTCTCGGATGCCTCGTCGTTCTTCACTCGGTCGAGCAGGTCACGGTCGAGGCGTTCTGCGCCGCTACGGACGGCTCTTTGGCAGCCCCGGTTGATCAGTGTCATCAGCGAGCCGATATGCCCGGTGCTTCGAGCAAAAAGGTAGTCGGAAAGATCGTCTGCAAGCATGCCGGGATACTTGTCGGCCAGGACCACTCGCTTCTCCAGGGCAAGGAGCATCTTCCTCCATTCTCGGCGGCCCGCCTCGTTCTTGATGGTGAAGGGCTGCATGTCCAGTCGAGTCGTGCGCCGGCCTGTCTGGGCCAGGGCTGTGTCACCAGAAGTAGTTCCTTCGCTGAACAGGCCCTTCTCTGCGAGTCCGACGCCGATCATCAGTAAGGTCACGGGGAACTCGTTGGCGATCCACTTCAGGTGGTTGCTGACCTCGATGCCGCTGGTGTTGCGCCACTTCAGGAAGTGCAGATCGTCGAGAGCGAGGACGCGCACTTCGCAGGACAACACGCAGTCCAGGGCCCGCTGGCCCATCTGGGCGGCTGTTCCGCGGTTGCGTCCGGCATGGCCGAAGAATTCCAGAATGGCACGGTTGAGGTCCTTCATGCCGGTATTGCCGGTCAGTCCAACCCGGCAGACCGGAAGCCGTTCGTGTCCCTGCGCTGTGAACTCGCCGTTCTCGGCGATCTCCCGGTGGTGGAACTCACGAAGGAACGCCAGCACCGAGGTCGTCTTCCCCAGGCCGGGAAAGGCATCGACAGCCACGGCGCCCTTGGCCTTGTCACCATCCTGCTGATTGCTGTCGACGATGTCCCACAAATCCTCGTGAAGATCCGCCAGTTGCTGCGTCCTGATCGGCCCGAGGTTGGCATGCCACTCCCGCCGCAGTCGGTCGTAGACGGCTCTCGCCTCAGAGGTCAGAGCTTTCAGCTCTAACCTCGTCAGCAACCTTGGCTGTTCGCGACGCGGAGCGTTGGCGAACTCCTTGAAGTCCTCCTTCCGCGACAACGCCAGATTCCCCAGGCCCAGCGGGAGCGGGTCAGTCACACGTCCTCCAGTGCGTCGGCGTAGAAGTCGTCCTCTTCGACGAGGACTTCGAAGTCGGCCTCGTCGTCATCACCCGTCTCGGCCGGCTCCGTCTCTTCCGGCTCCTCGTGGGACGAGCCCTCTTTGTCCCCCAGGGCTTTGCGGACTGAGGGCAGCGAGACGACTGACTCGTCGGACTCGGGCAGTTCGATGGCCGCTTGCTCTCGCGATAGCCGCAGGGCCATCCGCCGCTCTGCCAGCGTTGTGCCCAGGCCGAGGTTCCAGCGCTCCAATAGGTCGGCGACTGCAAGGCGGTCGTCAGGAAAGCGATACTTCGCAGCAGCCAGTTTCCGGGCGAAGGCGAGAGCATCCTCGCTCAGCGGCATACCGGCCGTGGGCGCATGCTCCCAGGTCAGGGTGCGCCAGCGACGGTCCAGGTCCCGGACGTAGATGTGAGTGATGTCGTCGGGGTCAACCTGGAAGGGCCATCCGTTCTCGACCGGCCCCTTGTAGGGACTCCGGACATCGCTGAGGCCTTTGAGGCCGGGGCCGCTGTAGCGGCGACGGCCGATCTCGACTCCGTAGTGCTGGATCGTGCGCCATTCGGTCTTCAGGAATTCGTAGGCGAGGTCGGGGTCTCTGGGGGCCTCGATGTAACCCGCCCGAGCCATGCCGTGCTCGAACATTGCGGCGGGGGACATACGCAGCCCTGGCAGGCCCGGATCGACCAGACTCGTGTGCGGTCGGTGGTGATAGACCGCCGCGACCCACTCACGGATGATCGCTTCCAGCTCATGCAGGAAGAAGAAGGCGTCGTCCTCGGGGTTCTCCCCCCGGGAATGGACGTCCGGCCCCTTGTAGCCGGGTAGTGCTTGAAGCAGGCCCTCGCGCAGGGTGCGAAAGAATCTTTCGACTGGCCCTTTGTCGCGACCCGTCCGTAGCCTCGCAGGCTGGATCGAGATGCCCATCCGTCGGCAGACGCTGGTCAGATGCTCGGAGTCGTACCGCTTCCCGTGGTCGATGACCAGGGTTTCCGGAACCAGAATGGGGCCAGCTGCACCAGCCCCTTCGGCGACAGCCGTATCCACGAGGACCGTCCGTGGGATGCCGTGCTCGGGCCAGACCGCGTAACGCGGCCAGTCCTTCCCAGCCGGCCTGGGCCGGAACGACTGGTAGAGCACCGCGCTGACGTCCACCGCCTTCGTCGACACCGGGGTGAGGCGGATGCCGGTGATGCAGCGGGTGTACCAGTCCATACCGATGCTGAGCTCAGCCTGCACCCACCGAAGCGTGAACGGGTCGAAGGCGAAAACGTCCAGCCGGGTGGAGTCCATCAGGAGGTACTCGCCCGGCCTGGTCGGCCGCAACCTGCCATAAGGCTCATTGGGCCGGCCAGCGATGTCCCGGTTCCGCTTCGCACTCAGCCGGAAGAGCGGGTGCTGGTCCTCCAACTCCTCAAGCAGCCGGAAGGCAGTAGCCCGGCTGGGTTGCGGGACGACATCCGGACCGAACCGTGCAACCACCCGTGCTCGGGTCCGCTCGATCACCAGCGTGCGGGACGGCTTGGACTCCTTGGCATGCTCGACCATGACCTCCGTGGCTGTCTCCACCCACCGGTCATCCAGTTTCGTGGCCCGCCCACGTGCGGGTCGCCCGGCAGCCGCCAAGCCCGCCTCGCCGCCACGGCGGAAGTCCCGAACCCAGCGCTCAACGGTACGGACGGTGACGCCGAGTTCAGCGGCCTTGCTCGCGTAGCGCTCGCCTAGCGGGAGGTCAGGCGAGTATTCCAGTCTCGGCTCGCCTTCCGCTGCCAGCTCCGGATCGCCCGACCGGTAACCGGTGAGGACTTCCCGGACATGGCCTGCCCGCTCTCGTAGTCCGTCTTGCTCGGCTTTCGACAGCTGGCTCAGCACGACGCCAGCGACGTCTTCGTCGTCGTCACTGGACGGTCCCGGAGCATCCGGGATCACACGAACTCGATCAGACAGCAGCAGTTCCTTCACTGCCAGTCTCAGCAGCTTCCCGCGGCCGTTCTTCAGTACCGCCTCGTTGCCGTTCGCGGTGATCGCCAGCTCGATTACCTCAACGGTCTCGCCGTCATAGCGGAACCGTGTACCAACCCCCACGCGGACTCCGGCCCAGCTCACTTCGAAGCCTTCAGAACGTGATGACCGCTGAGCGGGATACTCAAGTCGGTGACCAGCTCACCACGCCAGAGAAGGTGAAGGACCCCAGCACGGACCTCCTCCGGTTCTCGTCCGGCGAGTGCGTCATCGAGTTCGCCAAGTGTCCGGCAATCCAGCCCTATCGCTCGAAGTTCGTCGAGCAGGAGACCATCGAAAAGCCAGTCACGTCGGTACCCGGCGAGGAACCGAAGGTTCTCGAGTTCCGCCGGCGCAGGTTCGCTCCACACGACGTATCGCCATCCGCGTGTCTCCACCAGCCGCCGCGTCCAGTCGAAAGTGAACGCCACCTCTGGCTTGGCCACCCGGTGCCTCGGCTTGACGTCGACCACGACCGGACCGTTTTCGCTAATCAGAAGGTAGTCCGGGATGTGTTTGCGAACCTTGCCTTCCACCTCGGCCTTCAGCAAGAAGGGCTGGGCAAGGATGCGGCGGACGGATGGGTCGAAGTCGTCAAACAGCAGTCGAGCAAGTTCAAGCCGCGACTCGTAGATCACGTGGTCACGCATGGTCGAGGACCAGTAGGTGCCCGAGTAGTGCTTCTGGCCGTCGTACCACCGGAATGTCCGCCATGGAGACGCTGTCGCTAACGTCGCGCTGCTGACGCTCTCCCACGGCTCGTCTTCGAACCCCCGGCCCGTACGGAAACACACCATTGCCGACTCAACTGGCACGAGCACCCCCACTCCCGCAGCATCAGGTTCGATGCGATCAAGCAGTCGGTGACAGCCTGGGCCGTACGGCAGTACGTGCACCAAGAGAGCTTGGGACGTCCACACGTTTGAGCGAATTCGGCCTCAAGAGTCTGGCCAATCTCACGACGATGTCGTATCCGACATCCATCCGACATCGATCGTGAGATTCCGACACAGAAAATTAGGCCCTACAACACGAGCGCGTCAGGTCTGTGCCATGTCCACAAAGCGTGAGTAGTGGCCTTGGAAGGCGACCGTGATCGTCGCCGTGGGGCCGTTACGGTGCTTGGCGACGATCAGGTCCGCCTCGCCCGCGCGCGGGGACTCCTTCTCGTACGCGTCCTCCCGGTGCAACAGGATCACCATGTCGGCGTCCTGCTCGATGGAACCCGACTCACGCAGGTCGGAGACCATCGGCTTCTTGTCGGTGCGCTGCTCGGGGCCACGGTTCAGCTGGGACAGTGCGATCACCGGGACCTCAAGCTCCTTCGCCAGCAGCTTGAGGTTTCGGGACATGTCCGAGACCTCCTGCTGGCGGCTCTCGGCGCGCTTGGAGCCGCCGGACTGCATCAGCTGGAGATAGTCGATGACGACCAGCTTGAGATTGTTGCGCTGCTTCAGGCGCCGGCACTTGGCACGGATCTCCATCATCGAGAGATTCGGGGAGTCGTCGATGTACAGCGGTGCCTGGGAGACATCGGGCATTCGCCGGGCCAGCCGGGTCCAGTCGTCGTCCGTCATCGTGCCGGAGCGCATATGGTGCAGAGCGACCCGCGCCTCGGCGGACAGCAGGCGCATGGCGATCTCGTTGCGCCCCATTTCGAGGGAGAAGATCACGCTCGGCAGATTGTTCTTGATCGAGCAGGCGCGGGCGAAGTCCAGTGCCAGGGTGGACTTACCCATCGCGGGCCGGGCCGCGATGACGATCATCTGGCCCGGGTGAAGTCCGTTGGTCAGCGAGTCGAAGTCCGTGAAACCGGTGGGGACACCGGTCATCTCGCCACTGCGGGAGCCGATCGCCTCGATCTCGTCGAGCGCTCCCTCCATGATCTCGCCGAGCGGCAGATAGTCCTCGCTGGTGCGCTGCTCGGTGACGGCGTAGATCTCGGCCTGGGCGGAGTTGACGATCTCGTCGACATCGCCGTCGGCCGCGTATCCCATCTGTGTGATCTTGGTGCCGGCCTCCACGAGCCGCCGCAGCACCGCCCGCTCGTGGACGATCTCCGCGTAGTACGAGGCGTTGGCCGCGGTCGGCACCGACTGGACCAGGGTGTGGAGATAGGGCGCGCCGCCGACGCGGGTGATCTCGCCGCGCTTGACCAGTTCGGCGGCGACGGTGATGGGGTCGGCCGGCTCCCCCTTGGCATAGAGATCGAGGATCGCCGTGTAGACGGTCTCATGGGCGGGCCGGTAGAAGTCATGGCCCTTGATGATCTCCACGACATCGGCGATCGCGTCCTTGGAGAGCAGCATGCCGCCGAGGACCGATTGCTCGGCGTCCAGGTCCTGGGGCGGCACGCGCTCGAACCCGGGGGAGCCGCCGTCCCAGCCACCGCTGTCACTGCCGCGCTCGTGCTGGTCCTCGCGGTTTCCGCGGTTGTCCTTGCGGCGCGGCCGGGAAACGGGCAGACGGTCGCCGGGGCCGCTGTCGGCCGCCCAGGGATCGTCCAGGGGCTCGGAAATGCTCACCCGGCGGCCTCCTCCCGTCCGCGCAGCGGACCTCGCCGTGCGCCTTCTTTCTACGGCACAGCACTGACAAATCGAGTGGCTCGACTCCGCTTCCGGCGCGTCGGGCAACGGTCCACGTTAGGCCGGTCTCCACCGTCAGCCAATCTGGTTATCCACAGGCCATGTGGATGAGCGACCAGATGCTGTGGACAACCCCTCTGAACCTGTGCACGGACCGGGGGACAGCACTGTGGACAAAGTCGCGCCTCCGCCGCTCCATAGCGCTTGACCTGCAGATATTCCATCCACTGACTGTGGGGGAGAAAAAATTTCCCAACCGGCCCAAGATCAGAACAAACGGCCCACCGCAGAGCCGTCACCCTCGGTGAAAGTAAGGACTGCAATACGTTTGCATCTCTTACCTGTGGAAGATTACATTGGCTCAATGACCGAGGCTCCCGCGTCACCGAAGGCAGTGCGGCGACGCCATGACCGGGAGATCATCGCGCTCGCCGTTCCCGCCTTCGGAGCACTCGTCGCCGAGCCGCTTTTCGTCATGGTCGACAGCGCGGTCGTCGGCCATCTCGGCACCTCGCAACTGGCCGGGCTCGGCATCGCGGCGGCCCTGCTGATGACGGCTGTCAGCATTTTCGTCTTCCTCGCCTACGCGACCACGGCCGCCGTCGCCCGCCGTGTCGGCGCGGGCGATCTCACCGGGGCCATCCGCCAGGGAATGGACGGTATCTGGCTCGCCCTGATCCTGGGCGCGGCCGTCGTCGCCGTCACCCTCCCCTCCGCACCATGGGTGGTCGATGCCCTCGGGGCCTCCGACACCGCCTCTCCCTATGCCATCACCTATCTGCGGATCTCCAGCCTCGGGATCCCCGCAATGCTGATCGTCCTGGCCGCGACCGGCGTACTGCGGGGGCTACAGGACACCCGCACCCCGCTGTACGTCGCCGTCGGCGGTTTCACCGCCAACGCGGCACTCAATGTGGGTCTGGTCTATGGCGCGGGGTTCGGGATCGCCGGATCCGCCTGGGGCACCGTCATTGCCCAGTACGGCATGGCCGCCGCCTATCTGCTGGTGGTCGTACGAGGTGCCCGCCGGCATAAGGCGTCACTGCGACCCGACACCGCCGGCATACGGGCCAGTGCCCAGGCCGGTGCCCCTCTCCTCATCCGCACGCTCTCTCTTCGGGCCGTCCTGATGATCGCGACAGCCGTGGCCGCCCGCCTCGGTGACACCGAGAGCGCCGCCCATCAGATCGTTCTCTCCCTGTGGAACCTGATGGCCTTCGCCCTGGACGCGATCGCCATCGCCGGCCAGGCGATCATCGGCCGCCACCTCGGCGCCGGAGACACCGCTGGGGCGCGCGAAGCCTGTCGTCGCATGGTGCTGTGGGGCATCGCGTCAGGGACAGCGCTCGGCCTTCTACTCCTTGCCACAGGCCCGTTCCTCATGCCGATGTTCAGCAGTGACCCGTCGGTGCATGACACCCTGCTCCCGGCTCTTCTCGTGGTCGCCCTGTCCCAGCCCTTGGCCGGAGTCGTCTTTGTGCTCGACGGCGTCCTGATGGGCGCGGGTGACGGTCCCTATCTCGCCAAGGCGATGCTGGTGACACTCGCGGTCTTCGCGCCCGTCGCTCTGCTCGTGCCAGCCCTCGGAGGCGGTTTGACCGCCCTGTGGTGGGCCATGACGCTGATGATGGCCGTCCGGATGGGAACACTGTGGGCACGCACCCGTTCCGGCCGCTGGATCGTCACCGGAGCCACCCGCTGACCGCGCAGCCGCCGTGACGCGATGCCGATGTTTCACGTGAAACGTCGAAGCCGTTCCCTCAGAGCGTTGACACTCCACAGCCGCTGCCTCGCACCCCCGCCGCAGCCGGACGCGGAATCGACAGGCGTGACCGACGAACCCTGCACACCGGTCCTGGACACCGGAATCACCCCGCTGCCCCGGCACAGCGAAAGGGCCGCATCGAGGGATGCGGCCCTTCCTGCAATTCGGTCAGTACGCCACACTCAGGCGGCGACAACCTCGATGCCGAGCTTCGCGGCAACCTCGGGGTGCAGACGCACGGAGACCTGGTGCGAGCCCAGGGTCTTGATCGGCGAACCGAGCTCGACGCGGCGCTTGTCAACCTCCGGGCCCCCCGCGGACTTGATCGCCGTGGCGATGTCGGCCGGGGTGACGGAGCCGAAAAGACGGCCAGCGTCGCCGGAGCGAACAGCCAGACGTACCTTCACGCCCTCAAGCTTGGTCTTGACCTCATTGGCCTGCTCGATGGTCGCGATCTCGTGAATCTTGCGGGCGCGGCGGATCTGCGCCACGTCCTTCTCGCCACCCTTGGTCCAGCGGATCGCGAGACCACGCGGAACCAGGTAGTTGCGAGCGTAGCCGTCCTTGACGTCGACGACGTCACCGGCGGCACCGAGGCCGGAGACCTCGTGGGTGAGGATGATCTTCATGTTTCGGTCACCCTTCCCTTAGCGCGCGGTGGACGTGTAGGGCAGCAGCGCCATCTCACGGCTGTTCTTCACGGCCGTGGCGACGTCACGCTGGTGCTGCGTGCAGTTGCCGGTCACGCGGCGGGCACGGATCTTGCCACGGTCGGAAATGAACTTCCGCAGCATGTTCGTGTCCTTGTAGTCCACGTACGCGGTCTTGTCCTTGCAGAATGCGCAGACCTTCTTCTTCGGCTTGCGCACAGGCGGCTTCGCCATGGTGTTTCTCCTGTGTGATCAAGAAGTGGGGTACGAACGCCCCTGGGAGAGCCCTGTGAGGGATCCCTAGAAAGGGGGCTCGTCCGAGTAGCCGCCGCCGGAACCGCCGGAGCCGCCGGAGTTTCCGCCCCAGCCGCCTCCGCCGCCTTGCTGCTGGCCGCCGGAAGGCGTGCTGGTGGCCCACGGGTCGTCGGCGGGTGCACCGCCACCGCCCTGCTGGCCACCGCCGGGGCCGCCGCCCCAGCCGCCTCCGCCGCCCTGCTGCTGGCCGCCGCCGTAGCCGCCCTGACCACCGCGGCCGGTGGTCTTGGTGACCTTGGCCGTGGCGTTCTTGAGGCTGGGGCCGACTTCCTCGACGTCCAGCTCATAGACCGTGCGCTTGACGCCCTCGCGGTCCTCGTAGGACCGCTGCTTCAGACGGCCCTGCACGACGACGCGCATGCCGCGCTGAAGCGACTCGGCGACGTTCTCCGCCGCCTGACGCCAGACCGAGCAGGTCAGGAAGAGGCTCTCGCCGTCCTTCCACTCATTGGTCTGACGGTCGAAGGTGCGGGGAGTGGACGCGACACGGAACTTCGCGACCGCCGCACCGGACGGGGTGAAGCGCAGCTCGGGGTCGTCGACGAGATTGCCGACGACCGTGATGACGGTCTCGCCTGCCATGGGTGAACCTCTCGGCGGGATTGCTTCTGGCTGCTTGTGCTACTCGAACCCGATGACCTCTGAGCTAGACGCTCAGTGGTCAGTGGGTCTCGGGACGGAGGACCTTGGTCCGGAGGACCGACTCGTTCAGGTTCATCTGGCGGTCGAGCTCCTTGACGACCGCAGGCTCGGCCTGCAGATCGATGACCGAGTAGATGCCCTCGGGCTTCTTCTTGATCTCGTAAGAGAGACGACGACGGCCCCAGGTGTCGACCTTCTCCACCTTTCCGTTGCCCTCACGGACGACGGAGAGGAAGTTCTCGATCAGCGGGGAGACAGCGCGCTCCTCGAGATCGGGGTCGAGGATGACCATCACCTCGTAGTGACGCATGTGGAACCCACCTCCTTTGGACTCAGCGGCCACGGTCGTTCCGTGGCAGGAGGGTCGTGATGCGTTGCAACAGTGCCCTAGTCAACCAGGCCCCACTGACAATCACAGGGGACTGACTTCTGGCCTGGGCAGACACCGGTGCGGACGGTACACAGTACCCGCAGACGTGCTTCCGGTTGAAATCCGGTGGCGAGGAGACGCAATCTGTACACATCGGGTGTGCGCGGCACTACGATGCGCCGCGCTCCGGCAAAGCCAGGAGGTGCCACATGGCACAGGCAGTGCGACGTCAAGCCTCGCTCTTCGCCACGGACGGCAAGCCCCACCCCCTCCAGGAGACCCTGGTGGCGGTAACGCTGGTGCTCGGCGTCCTCGCCTTCGTATCGGCGATGTTCCACAATCTGCATCTGCTCAGTTCGTGGGCCGGGATCGTGGGAATCCTCAGCGGCGCCTACGGACAGTTCATCTCCGAGACGACTCGTGAGCGGTTTCTGCTGATCCTGGGGCTCGGCGCGTCCGCCGCCGGATTCTTCCTCGGCATGGCCCACGGTGGCCTCTTCGGCGGCCTCATCGGCTGACCCCCGCCGCGGAACCACCGGCCGACCCCCTCCAAACCGCTTGTCACGGCGGTTCGAACGCGACCATTCGGGGCGCTCCCCAGCGCAGTAGGCTTCGGCGCGAGAGCCGGAGCCCCTGACCATGGGGACACACCTGCCAAGGAGCGCCCCGCAATGAGCCTGACCTTGAGGACCATCAGCCCCGAGCAGCATCTGGCATACATCCAGTCCCTGCCCTCGGCAAGTCACTGCCAGGTTCCGGCGTGGGCCGATGTGAAGACCGAATGGCGCTCGGAGAATCTCGGCTGGTTCGACAAGCACGGCGAGCTGGTCGGTGTGGGGCTGGTCCTGTACCGCCAGTTGCCCAAGATCAAGCGGTATCTCGCTTATATGCCCGAGGGCCCGGTCATCAACTGGTACGCGCCCAATCTGGACGAGTGGCTCCAGCCGATGCTGGCCCATCTCAAGCAGCAGGGTGCCTTCTCCGTGAAGATGGGCCCGCCGGTGGTCATCCGCCGCTGGGACGCGCCCGCGATCAAGGCCGGTATCCAGGACCCGGATGTGAAGCGGCTGCGGGACGTCGAGGCGACGCATATCGAGCCGCGGGCCTTCGAAGTCTCCGACCGGCTGCGCAGGATGGGCTGGCAGCAGGGCGAGGACGGCGGCGCCGGATTCGGCGATGTCCAGCCCCGGTACGTCTATCAGGTGCCGCTCGCCAACCGCTCGCTCGACGATGTTCTCAAGGGCTTCAACCAGCTGTGGCGGCGCAACATCAAGAAGGCCGAGAAGGCCGGTGTCGAGGTCGTCCAGGGCGGCTACCAGGACCTTGAGGAATGGCAGCGCCTGTACGAGATCACGGCCGTACGCGACCGTTTCCGGCCGCGCCCGCTCTCGTACTTCCAGCGCATGTGGCAGGTCCTCAACACCGAGGACCCCAACCGCATGCGTCTGTACTTCGCGCGCCACAACGGCGTGAACCTCTCCGCGGCGACCATGCTCGTCGTCGGCGGCCATGTCTGGTACTCCTACGGCGCCTCCGACAACATCGGACGCGAGGTCCGGCCCTCGAACGCGATGCAGTGGCGGATGCTCCGCGACGCGTACGCCATGGGCGCGACCGTCTACGACCTGCGGGGGATCAGCGACTCCCTCGACGAGACCGACCATCTCTTCGGCCTCATCCAGTTCAAGGTCGGAACGGGCGGGGAAGCCGTCGAGTACGTCGGCGAGTGGGACTTCCCGCTCAACAAGCTGCTGCACAAGGCGCTCGACATCTACATGTCCCGCCGCTGACGCATGTACCGCCGCTGACGCGTGGCCCATCGCCGATGGCTGAAGCGCGGCTGACGCTACGGACGTCCACGCCGTAACCTCGTAAGTCTCGTTCATACCGTTGATACACCGCGACCACCAGAAAGGTTCCGGGCCGACCATGGCGCTCTCCCTGTACGTCGACACCACACGCTGGCGGGCGCACCAGAAGTCCGTGATCGACCAGTTCCCCGACCTCGTCCCGGTCTGCAAGGGAAACGGCTACGGCTTCGGGCATGAGCGGCTCGCGGAGGAGGCGTCCCGCTTCGGCTCCGACACGCTGGCTGTCGGCACCACCTACGAAGCCGCCCGGATCAAGGACTGGTTCAGCGGCGACCTCCTCGTCCTCACGCCTTTCCGCAGAGGCGAGGAGCCCGTCCCGCTGCCCGACCGCGTCATCCGCTCCGTCTCCTCGGTCGACGGAGTACACGCCCTGGTCGGCGCGCGTGTGGTCATCGAGTGCATGAGTTCGATGAAGCGTCATGGCGTCTCCGAGCAGGACCTGGCCCAGTTGACCTCCGCCATAGAGGATGTGCGGCTGGAGGGCTTCGCCCTGCATCTGCCCCTTGATCGCACCGACGGCTCCGACGCGGTCGAAGAGGTCATCGGCTGGATGGACCGGCTGCGGACCGCCCGTCTGCCGCTGCACACGATGTTCGTCAGCCATCTGCGCGCCCAGGAGCTGGCCCGGCTGCGCCAGCAGTTCCCGCAGACCCGCTTCCGCGCCCGTATCGGCACCCGGCTCTGGCTCGGCGACCACGACTCCACGGAGTACCGCGGCTCCGTTCTCGATGTCACCCGAGTCGTCAAGGGCGACCGTTTCGGTTACCGCCAGCAGAAGGCGGCATCCGACGGATGGCTGGTCGTCGTCGCCGGCGGTACGTCCCACGGAGTCGGGCTGGAGGCCCCGAAAGCGCTGCACGGGGTGATGCCGCGTGCCAAGGGCGTGGCGCGCGCCGGGCTGGCGACCGTCAACCGAAATCTGTCGCCCTTCGTCTGGGCGAGCAAGCAGCGCTGGTTCGCCGAGCCCCCTCATATGCAGGTGTCGATCCTGTTCGTACCGTCCGACGCGCAGGAGCCGCGGGTCGGCGACGAGTTGGTGGCGCATCTTCGCCACACCACGACCCAGTTCGACCGCCTCGTGGACCGCTAGAAAGCCGCTGGAAGTCGCTGGATAGCCTCCGGAACGGACCAGTGGACGATCGGCCCCGGGCCGGGAGCGGTCCGCGGGCCGGCGGGAGTCCGTCAGGGCTTCACAGCGTTCGGCCCCAGTCCACCCTCGTGACTTCCGCATCGGGGCCCGCGTGTCGCGGAGGGCGGGCCACCGGGCCCAGGACGAAGACATCCGGGGCCCGGTCCAGCACTCCGCCGGACGGATCGTCCGACCCGTCCTGCCGTACGCCGTCCCGCTCCGGCATCAGGATGTCCCGTACCACCATCGCGCAGAGATACAGCGTCCCCAGCAGATGCACGGCGATCGCCACCTGGTACCCCTCCGGCGGCAGCCCCTGCTGTTTGGAGCTCGTCGTGTACGCGAGATACATCCAGATCCCGAGGAAGTACACCACCTCGCATGCCTGCCAGATCAGGAAGTCCCGCCACCGGGGCCGGGCCAGCGCGGCGAGCGGGATGAGCCACAGGACGTACTGCGGCGAGTAGACCTTGTTGGTGAGGATGAACGCGGCGACGACCAGGAAGGCGAGCTGCGCGAAGCGGGGCCGCCGCGGAGCCCCCAGCGTCAGTGCGGCGATCCCCGCGCAGGCCAGGATCATGAGCAGTGTCGCGTAGGTGTTCACCGTCTCGACCTCGATCTGCTCACCCGTACGCTGGGTGATGATCAGCCAGAACGACCCGAAGTCGACCTGTCGCTCCTGGCTGAAGGTGTAGAACTTCTTCCACCCTTCGGGGGCCAGCAGCATGACCGGAAGGTTCACCACCAGCCAGGAACCCGCCGTCGCCAGCACGGCCGTGGCGAACTCCCGCCACTTCCCGGCCCGCCAGCACAGCAGCAGGAGCGGTCCGAGCAGCAGCACGGGATAGAGCTTGGCGGCGGTCGCCAGCCCGAGCAGGACGCCGAAGGCCAGCGCCCGGCCTCGTGACCACATCAGCATCGCGGCCGCGGTCAGCGCCACGGCCAGCAGATCCCAGTTGATCGTCGCCGTCAGGGCGAAGGCAGGCGCCAGAGCGAGCAGGAGCGCGTCCCAGGGGCGGCGGCGGTGGGTCCGCGCCACACAGACGGCGATGATCACGGCGCAGATCATCAGCATGCCCGCGTTGATCATCCAGTACACCTGCTCCTGGTGCTGCAGGGGGCCGTCGGCCAGATTCAGCCATGAGGCGACCTGCATGAAGAGCCCGGTCAGCACGGGATACTCCAGATACTGCATATCCCCGGGTAGCCGGTCGAAGTACGGAATCAGCCCTTCCGAGAAGCCCCGCCCCAAGTAGAGATGGGGGATGTCGGAGTAGCAGGCGTGGGTGTACTGCGAGCTGGTGCCTCGGAACCAGGCCCAGTTGTAACACGGCATCTTCTGCACCATGCCCAGCGCGAACATGCCGATCGCCACCAGTGCCACAACGCGTACGGGCGTGAGGTAGCCGGCCCGGACACGCAGGGCCCAGCGGCCGGCCGGCCCCCCGATCAGCTCACTGCCGGACGCGGCGACGGGGTCGGCCCGGGTGGGCCGTACATCAGGCCGGTCGTCCTGGTACACGCTCGTCTCTTCTGCGCTGGGCATGATGCTCATCCTGCCGTACGGGGTCGGGTATGCCGCGGGGGCCGACGCATCGGCCGTATCCGCTGTGCGCCGTGCACAGGTGGTACGAGCCGGGTGCGCCGGCCCCCGGTGAACCGGAGCCGAGGCGGCTGGCTACTCCGGTGGTCGGCCGAAGAGGCCGGGGTTGTTGCCGGAGCCTCTGGGACCGCCGCCGGTGGGACCCCCATTGGTGGGACCGCCGTTGGTGGGACCCCCACTAGTGGGACCGCCGTTGGTGGGACCGCCGTTGTTGCCGCCGTTGCTGGGACCGCCGTCATTGCCGCCGATCATGCCATCGCAGGGGGGGTCGCCGGTCCAGGGGTTGCAGGTCTGGGACGGGTCGGGCGATCGGGGCGGCGGCGTGTTCCTGGTCGGCTTCTTCTCCGGCTCCTCGGGCTCCTCTGTCTCCTCCTGCGTGGGAGTGGGCGGCGGAGGCGGGGGCGGGCTGGACGCGCCGCCGCCCCAGACAGCCTCACCGATCGGCTCCGGCTTGGGGAACTTCTCCGCCTTGACGCCCTTCAGCGCCGCCGTCATGTAGTCCTGCCAGATCTCCGACGGGAAGGACGAACCGTGGATCTTCGGCTGAGCACCCGTTCCGAACATCTCGAGGAAGGTGCGGTTGGTGTTCTTCTCGTTGTCGTCGAGGCGGTACATGTCGATCGCGGTCGAGAGCTGCGGCGTGTAGCCCACGAACCAGGCCGACTTGTTTCCATCGGTCGTACCGGTCTTCCCCGCGACATCGCGGCCCGGAATCCGGGCGTTCTTGCCGGTGCCCTTGGGGTGCTCGACGACGTCCTTCAGCACATCGGTCACATTGTTCGCGACGGCTGGGGTGAAGACCGCCTTCGGTTCGGGCTTGTGCTCGTAGATCTTCACGCCGTTCTTGTCGACACGCTCGACGGAGTACGGATCACGCTGCTCGCCCTGGGCGGCGAAGGTCGCATAGGAACCGGCCATGCGGATCGCGCTGGGCGTGGAGATACCGATCGAGAACGACGGAACGTTGGACTTGTCGAGGGATTCCTCCAGCAGGCCCGCTTTGACGGCCGCCTTCCGCACCTCGGTGATGCCGATGTCCATGCCGAGCTGGACGAAGGGCGTGTTCGCGGAGCGGATCATGGCCTCGCGCAGGGTCATGTTGTCGTACGACGCGTCGTCGTCGTTGACCTGCAGCCACTCCTTGTCGTTCTCGTCCCGCCAGACGGAGCCGTCATAGTTCTTGATCTTGAGCTTGTTCTTGCCGTTGTACACACTCTTGTCGGGATCGACCTTGGTACGGTCCGCTTCCCCTTGCTCCTTGCCGAGCTTGGGGTCGCGTACGCCGGCGCTCATCGCCGCAGCGAGCACATAGGGCTTGAAGGTCGATCCGACCTGGGCACCGGTGTTGTTCGCGTTGTTGGTGAAGTGCTTGGTCGCGTCCGAACCGCCGTAGACGGCGACGATCTTCCCGGTCGCCGGCTCGACCGAAGCCCCGCCGAACTGGACGTGGGTGTCCGTCTTCGGCCGCTTCTGGGGGTCGATGTGCTTGTCGTAGATCTTCTTGATGGAGGCTTCGAGCTTGTTGACCTTGTCCTTGTCGAAGGTCGTGTGGATCTCGAAGCCGCCGCGGGCGAGGTCGTCGGAGGTGTAGTCGGTGTTGGCGATGAAGTTCGCCTTGGCGAGGTCGACCAGATAGCCGATCTGTCCGCCGAGCTTCGCGGCCTTGGCGACCGGCTGGGTCTTGGGGAGCTCCTTGAATCCGGCCCGCTTCGCGGCATCCAGATGGCCGTCCTTGACCATCTCGTCCAGGACCCAGGACCAGCGGTCGGTCACCCGGGCCGTGTTGGCCTCCGGTGTCGCGGCCGGGTCGATATCGATGGAGCCGGCCGGATCGTAGTACGTCGCGCCCTTCAGCAGGGTGGTGAGGAAGGCGCACTGGCTCGCGTCGAGCCTCTCCGCGTCGATACCGAAGTACGTACGGGCCGCGGCCTGGATTCCGTAGGCGCCCCGCCCGTAGTACGAGGTGTTCAGATAGCCGGCCATGATGTCCCGCTTGTCGAGCTTGGTGCCGACCTTTATGGAGATGAACAACTCCTGGAACTTACGGCTCAGAGTCTGCGACTGATCGCCGAGCCGTGCGTTCTTCACATATTGCTGCGTGATGGTGGAGCCGCCCTGGGTCTGCCCGCCCTTGGCCATGTTCAGCAGAGCGCGGCTGATGCCCATCGGGTCGATGCCGGAGTCGGTCCTGAAGGACTTGTTCTCCGCCGAGATCACGGCGTTCTGCATGTCCTTGGGGATCTCCTCGATCCCGACGTTCTGCCGGTTGATCTCACCACCGGTGGCGGCCATCTGGGAGCCGTCGGCCCAGTAGTAGACGTTGTTCTGCGCCTCGGCGGCCTTCTTGGGGTCGGGCACGTTCACCATCGCGTACGCGACGGTGGCGGCCCCCATCAAGGTGCCGAGAAAGGCCAGGGAGAGCCCGGTGGCGAGCTTCCACGAGGGCACCCACCGGCGCCACCCGTCCTTGTTGTGGCGCGGGTAGTCGATCAGCCGCTTCTTTCCGGGCCGCCCACCGCGGCCTGGAACCTGATGTCCCCCGCCGCCTCTGCGACCACCGCCACGGCCGCCACGCCCGGCGCCCGCGTCACTGTCCATACGTCGGCGGCCACCGCCGCGCTGGGCGGCGCGACGGGCTTCGGCCCGGCCTCCGGGCGGGCTCTCCGCCCCGTGGGAGACGGAAGGCGAAGAGGTGGTGCCCCAGGTCGGGGCTGCACGGCGGCCGGAAGGCTGCTGGGCGGCGCGCCTGGCAGCCGCACGCCCGCCGCCTTGCGGCTGCTGCGGTTTGCGACGGTGCTCGCTCATCGAACGGTTACTCCTCGGGCAGGCGAGATGCCTGGAAGCGGCAGTTGAGTTCCGGTCCCCCCGAAGTGGATACGGACCAGCCGCACGAAGGGCTCATCCGCTCTGCATCCACGGCGAGGACGTCAGCGGGCGTCCCCTGGTTCCCGGCGGTCTGCATCCGCACAGACTACGCACGTCCAAAACCGTCCCGACGCTGAAGTTCACCTCAAATCAGGCAAGTTGGTTAACACGAATTGATGATGTGACGCCGTTCACCTTGACCGCCCTTGCCGCAGGGGCAAGCTCGTCCTATCGTGCTGATGTATCGGTTCGATACATCAGCATGAGATAAGCGACTGAGACGGCGTGGGAGGCAACGGTGAGCAGGCGCTCCGGGATCCTCGAGTTCGCCGTGCTCGGTCTGCTCCGTGAGGCCCCGATGCACGGGTACGAGCTGCGGAAACGGCTCAACACCTCGCTGGGGATCTTCCGGGCTTTCAGCTACGGGACCCTCTACCCCTGCCTCAAGACGCTGGTCGCCAACGGCTGGTTGATCGAGGAACCGGGAAGCGCTCCCGAGGACGCTCTCGCCGCTTCACTGGCAGGGCGCCGCGCCAAGATCGTCTACCGGTTGACGGCGGAAGGAAAAGAACACTTCGAGGAACTGCTCTCGCACACCGGGCCCGACAGCTGGGAGGACGAGCACTTCGCTGCTCGCTTCGCCTTCTTCGGGCAGACGGAGCGTGAGGTGCGGATGCGGGTGCTGGAAGGCCGCCGAAGCCGGCTGGAGGAGCGCCTGGAGAAAATGCGCGCTTCCCTGGCCCGTACCCGCGAGCGCCTCGACGACTACACGCTTGAGCTTCAGCGACACGGCATGGAGTCCGTGGAGCGCGAAGTGCGCTGGCTGAACGAACTCATCGAGAGCGAGCGGGCGGGGCGGGATCGGCGAAGCTCCTCCCCCGACGGCGCGGCTCAGCAGAACAGCACATCTGGATCGACGGACGGCCTGCCCCGGCACAGGGGTGCCGAGTCCCCGGGAGGAACCTCTCCCGGACTCTCCACCTCGCCGGATCCGTCCGACGAGACCATCAACTGAGACCCCGCGGTCCGCAGGGTCTCACCGGAACTACCAAGATCACACAGGGAGCAAGCGGAATGGGTTCGGTTCGCGTAGCCATCGTCGGCGTGGGCAACTGCGCCGCATCACTGGTGCAGGGCGTCGAGTACTACAAGGACGCCGACCCGGCCGGCAAGGTGCCGGGTCTGATGCACGTCCAGTTCGGCGACTACCACGTCCGGGACGTCGAGTTCGTGGCCGCCTTCGACGTGGACGCCAAGAAGGTCGGTCTCGACCTCTCGGACGCCATCGGCGCCAGTGAGAACAACACCATCAAGATCTGCGACGTGCCCAACGCCGGCGTCACGGTGCAGCGCGGTCACACCCTCGACGGGCTGGGCAAGTACTACCGCGAGACGATCGAGGAGTCCCCCGAGGCCCCCGTCGACATCGTCCAGACCCTCAAGGACAAGCAGGTCGACGTCCTGGTCTGCTATCTGCCCGTGGGCTCCGAGGACGCCGCGAAGTACTACGCGCAGTGCGCCATCGACGCCAAGGTCGCCTTCGTCAACGCTCTCCCGGTCTTCATCGCCGGCACCAAGGAGTGGGCGGACAAGTTCACCGAGGCGGGCGTCCCGATCGTGGGTGACGACATCAAGTCCCAGGTCGGCGCCACGATCACCCACCGTGTGATGGCGAAGCTCTTCGAGGACCGGGGCGTCATCCTGGACCGTACGATGCAGCTGAACGTCGGCGGCAACATGGACTTCAAGAACATGCTGGAGCGCGACCGCCTGGAGTCCAAGAAGATCTCCAAGACGCAGGCCGTCACCTCCCAGATCCCCGACCGGGAGCTGGGCGAGAAGAACGTCCACATCGGCCCGTCCGACTATGTGGCCTGGCTGGACGACCGCAAGTGGGCGTACGTCCGCCTCGAGGGCCGTGCCTTCGGTGATGTCCCGCTGAACCTGGAGTACAAGCTCGAGGTCTGGGACTCCCCGAACTCCGCGGGTGTCATCATCGACGCCGTGCGTGCCGCGAAGATCGCCAAGGACCGGGGCATCGGCGGCCCCATCCTCTCCGCGTCCTCGTACTTCATGAAGTCCCCGCCGGTCCAGTACTTCGACGACGAGGCCCGTGAGAACGTCGAGAAGTTCATCAAGGGCGAGGCCGAGCGCTAGAAAGCCGGAGGCGGCCCGGCCTCTGGAAACAGCTCGTCTCCGCGGACGCCGGCCGGTCGTCCCGCGCCGAGCCGAACGACGCGGAGGGTCCCCGGGGGAGTACCCCGGGGACCCTCCGCGTGTGTGCTTCCCTCGTGTGTGACGCTTGATCACATGTCTGCCGTACGTGATCTGCGCGTACTCCTGCGCCTGACCGACTTCCGCCGACTGCTGGCAGTCCGGCTGCTCTCCCAGTCGGCCGACGGCGTCTATCAGGTCGCGCTGGCCACCTACGTGGTCTTCTCCCCGGAGAAACAGACCTCGCCTGCGGCCATCGCCTCCGCCATGGCCGTGCTGTTGCTGCCGTACTCCCTGATCGGCCCCTTCGCCGGGGTGCTGCTGGACCGCTGGCAGCGGCGGCAGGTCCTGCTGTACGGAAATCTGCTGCGGGCCGTCCTCGCGTGCGGCACCGCTCTGCTGATCCTGGCCTCCGTCCCCGACTGGCTCTTCTATGTCTCGGCCCTGTCCGTCACGGCGGTCAACCGCTTCGTGCTGGCCGGACTCTCCGCAGCACTACCGCGGGTCGTCGACCAGGAACGGCTCGTCATGGCCAATGCGCTCTCACCGACAGCCGGCACCCTGGCCGCGACAGCCGGCGGCGGGCTCGCCTTCGCCGTGCGCCTGCTCGCGGCCGACTCCGACGCGGCCGTCGTCCTCCTCGGTGCCGCTCTCTACCTCTGCTCGGCACTCGCCTCCTTGCGGATGGGGCGTGAACTGCTCGGCCCCGAAAAGGAGCTGCTGCAGCCACGGCTGACCGCCGCGATCGCTTCCACGGCCCGCGGCCTGGTCGAGGGGCTGCGCCATCTGAAGGAACGCCCCGCGGCGGCCCGCGTGCTGACGGTGATGACGCTGATGCGCTTCTGCTATGGGGCACTGACCGTGATGGTCCTGATGCTCTGCCGGTACGCCTGGTCCGAGAACGAGCGGGACGGTCTCGCTCTGCTCGGCGTGGCCGTCGCCATCTCGGGAGCGGGCTTCTTCGTCGCGGCCGTGATGACCCCGTGGGCCATCGGGCGGCTCGGCCGGTACGGCTGGATGGTCGCCTGCGCGGGAACGGCGGCGGTACTCGAACCGGCCCTGGGCCTGCCATTCCAGCCGGTGCCGATACTGATCGCCGCGTTCGTGCTGGGACTTGTCACCCAAGGGGCGAAGATCACCACCGACACCGTGGTCCAGACGTCCGTGGACGATGCCTACCGAGGCAGGGTCTTCTCGCTCTACGACGTCCTGTTCAACGTCTCGTTCGTGGGCGCGGCCGGTGTCGCCGCCCTGATGCTGCCTCCCGACGGACGGTCGGTGGAACTAGTCGTCCTCGTCGCTCTGATCTACGCGACGATCGCACTCGCCATAAGCCGGTGGAGCCGCGTCAGCGGCGCCCGCTAGCGTGCGCGCGGCCCCCCGGCACGCAGTACTCCCCACAACGGGGGAACAGCCATGATCGCCGTAGCCGCAGCGGGGGCGATGTTTCACGTGAAACATCGCCCGCCTCTCCGACGACCTCGATGTCGTCCTGCACTTCGAGGAAGGTGCGCAGACCCCGGCGTACGACC
>NZ_JBSGAW010000053.1:0-20335 GCF_053600955.1 Streptomyces sp. NPDC004838
CCTTCGGTCTTGCGTTTCCGACTCTATCAGATCCTTTCGGGCCTGATTCCCGGTCGAAATCGGGTTGTCTTTCCGACCCTTCGGCCGTTCCGACGAGTGAGACTTTAGCGGAATCCTGCCCCCCGACGCTAATCGGGGTTTCGCTCCTTCGAGCGTGGATTCCTCATTTCGCAAAAGCGCACTCAAAACAGGCGACGAGATGTCGCTCGCTCAGAGTTGATCTTGCGGAATGGTTGTCCGGGGACCGACCGAGGTCGGTGCTCACTTCGGGCAACTCGGAGAACACTATGGAGGATCGACATGCGATGTCAACCTGAGACTGTGCCGTACGCTCTGCCCATGACTACGCGCACGTGCTCCCTTCAGTGGTGGGCCGCCTGACGGCGGCCGGCATCTGCGCGTGAACTCAGCGGCCGCCGCCTCGGCGGCCGTTCTCGTTTTCTCCCTCCGGGGGTCGGCCGACTGGGCGCGGTGGCTCCGACCAGGAGACGGAGAGCGTGATGAAACGGATCTTCAGCGGGATCAAGCCCACAGGGCACGCGACGCTGGGCAACTACCTCGGGGCGATGCGGCGGTGGGCCGAGGTCGATCAGCACGAGGCTGACGCGCTGTTCAGCGTGGTCGATCTGCATGCGCTGACGATGGAGCACGATCCGGGGCGGGTGCGGAGGCTCAGCAGGCAGGCCGCGACGGTGATGCTCGCGGCGGGGCTGGATCCGGAGCTGTGCACGGTGTTCGTACAGAGTCAGGTGGATGAGCACGCCAGGCTGTCGTATCTGCTGGAGTGCACGGCGACGGACGGCGAGCTGCGGCGGATGATCCAGTACAAGGAGAAGGGCGCGCAGGCCCAGGCGTCCGGGCAGAGCGTGCGGGTGTCGTTGCTGACCTATCCGGTGCTGATGGCGGCCGACATTCTGGCCTATGGGACCGATGAGGTTCCTGTGGGTGACGACCAGGCCCAGCATGTCGAGCTGACCCGGGATCTGGCGGTGCGGTTCAACCAGAGGTACGGCCATACGTTCACCGTGCCGAGGGCGACGCGTCCGCCGGTGGCGGCTCGGGTCATGGATCTGCAGGATCCGACGTCGAAGATGGGGAAGTCGCACGAGGCGGGGGCCGGGATCGTCCATCTGCTCGACGACGCGGACCAGGTGCGCAAGAAGATCATGAGGGCGGTCACGGACAGCGGGCGCGAGGTCGAGTACGACCGTGAGCGCAGTCCTGGCGTGGCGAATCTGCTGGAGATTCTCGCCGCGTCATCGGGTGGGAACCCGATCGACTTGGCCGGTGTATATGAGTCGTACGGGGCCCTGAAGAAGGACACGGCCGAGGCGGTGGTGGAGCTGCTGAGGCCGTTGCGGGAGCGGCATGCGGAGTTGGCGGCGGATGCCGGATATGTCGATGAGGTGCTGAGGAAGGGGGCCGAGCGGGCCAGGGAGATGGCCAGGCCGAGAGTGGATGCGGCCTATGCGGCGATCGGGTTGCTGCCTGGGGCGTGAAGTGGGGGACTGCTTGTCCTGTTCCACTGCCGTGGCGCCACGGCAGTGGGGCGGGACAGCGGTCAGCCGTTGCCGGAGGCGAGTTCGCGGCTGCGGTCGCGGGCGGCTTCGAGCGCGGCGATCAGAGCGGCGCGTACGCCATGGTTTTCGAGCTCACGGATGGCGCTGATGGTGGTGCCGGCGGGGGAGGTGACTGCTTCACGGAGCTTGACGGGATGTTCGCCGCTGTCGCGGAGCATCACCGCGGCGCCGATGGCGGCCTGGACGATGAGGTCGTGTGCCTGGGCGCGGGGCAGGCCGAGGAGGATGCCCGCGTCGGTCATGGCCTCGACCAGGAAGTAGAAGTATGCAGGGCCCGAGCCGGACAGGGCGGTGGCCGCGTCCTGTTGGGTCTCGGGGACCCGGAGGGTCTTGCCGACGCCGCCGAAGATCTCCTCGGTGTGGGCGAGGTGACCGGCTGTGGCGTGGTTTCCAGCGGAGATCACGGACATGCCCTCGTCGACCAGTACGGGGGTGTTGGGCATGACACGGACGACGGGGGTGCCTGCTGCCAGGCGTTCCTCGATGAAGGAGGTGGGAATGCCGGCCGCGGCGCTGATGACGAGGCGCTCGGCGGTGAGGTGGGGAGCCAGTTCGTCAAGGAGCTTGCCCATGTCCTGGGGCTTGACGGCCAGGATGAGGGTGTCGGCGCGCTTGGCCGCCTCGGGGTTGGTGACGGGTTCGACGCCGTAACGGGTACGGAGTTCTTCCGCGCGGTCGGCGCGGCGGGTGGTGACCAGCAGATCGGAGGGTCGCCAGCCGGCGCGGATCATGCCGCTGAGCAGGGCTTCGCCGATCTTGCCCGTGCCGAGGACTGCGACTGTCTGGGTCATGGCTCTGTTCACCTCGCCGGAGGGGGTATGTGCGGACATCCTCGCACCGGAGGTGTGGCGGTGCCGTGCTGTCCGAGGGGCGGTACGGGTGGTGCCGGGCCGGGATGCTCGCCGCGGAGCGCCGACACGCTGGGCATGGTGGGCGTGATGGGCGTGATGGGCAAGGAGTGGCGGCGGCGTGTCAGGGCGCTGGGCGGTGTCGAACGTCTTACGGAGTGAGGAGAGGAGGCAGATTGCGTCTGGCGCCGAGTGTCTTACGTGGAAACCCACTCTTGTCGAGGTGGTCCTGCCGCTTGTGACGGAGAACGAGTTCGATGCCTTGTATGCGACCGCCTTCCCACGATTGGTGGGGCAGCTGTATGCGATGACGGGTGATTACGGCGAGGCACAGGATGTGGTTCAGGAGGCGTTTGTCCGTGCGTGGCATCGTCGGACCTCCTTCGTGGCGGACAAGGCTCCTGAAGCCTGGATCCGTACGGTCGCGATGCGGCTGGCCGTGAGCCGGTGGCGGCGGGCCAGGCGGTGGGTGGAGTTGATGCGTCACCATGCGCCGTTGGCGGATCGGGTACCGGGTCCCGGACCGGAGCACACGGTGCTGGTGCAGGCGTTACGGAAGCTCCCGGAGGCCCAGCGGCATGCGGTGGTCCTCCACCATCTCTGCGATCTGAGCGTGGAGCAGATCGCGGCGGAGACGGGGGCTCCGGCGGGGACGATCAAGGCCCGATTGTCACGGGGGCGGGCGGCTCTGGCCCGATTGCTTGCTCCTGTGGCCTCCGCTGAGGAGAGGCACGGCAGTCATGTCTGACTCCGGCGATCCCGCCTGGGGTCGGGCCGCGGTGCGCTTCGGGAGGGGGTGGTCGGGAGGGGGGTGGTCAGGCGGTGCGGCGGCGGAGAGTGGCCGCGCCGAGGGCGAGTACCAGGATTGCGCAGGCGGCGACGATCAGGACGTCCCTGGTGAAGTCGCCGGTGGCGTCGGCGTGACGCTGGACCTCGGTCATGGCGGCGACGGCGTACGACATGGGCAGAGCGTCGGAGATCGCCTCCAGCGCGGGGTGCATGTCGGCGCGCGGGGTGAAGAGGCCGCAGAGCAACAGTTGCGGGAAGATCACCGCCGGCATGAACTGGACCGCCTGGAATTCGGATGCGGCGAAGGCGGAGACGAAGAGACCGAGGGCGGTGCCGAGCAGGGCGTCGAGTACGGCGACGACGAGCAGCAGCCATGGTGAGCCGATCACGTCCAGGCCGAGACCCCAGAGCGCGAGGGCGGTGGCGAGGAGGGACTGAACGATCGCGACGAGGCCGAAGGCGAGGGCGTATCCGGCGATGAGGTCGCCTTTGCCGATCGGCATGGCGAGCAGGCGTTCCAGGGTGCCGGAGGTGCGTTCGCGCAGGGTGGCGATGGAGGTGACCAGGAACATCGTGATCAGGGGGAAGATGCCGAGCAGGGACGCGCCGATGGAGTTGAAGGTCTCCGGGCTGCCGTCGAACACATAGCGCAGCAGGAAGAGCATCACGCAGGGGACCAGGAGCATCAGGGCGATCGATCGGCGGTCGTGGCGCAGTTGGCGCAGGACGCGAGCGGCGGTGGCGAGGGTGCGGGCGGCGCTCATTGGGCGTTCTCCTGAGGGGTGGTCTCCAGGTCGGTCTGCGGGTTGCTCTGCGGGTTGGCCTCTGGGTTTGCCCCGGGGTTGCTCTCCGGGGTCGTCGCTCGGTTGGTGGCCTCTCGGGTGGAGTCTTTCGGGGGTGCGGTGGCCTGGGCATCGGCTTCGTCGACCAGGTGGAGGAAGGCCGCTTCGACCGTTTCGGAGCGTGTGCGGAGGCGCAGGTCATCGGGGGTGTCCTCGGCGAGGATCTCGCCTTCGCGCATGAGGAGGAGGCGGTGGCAGCGTTCGGCCTCGTCCATCACATGGGAGGAGACCAGGATCGTTGTGCCGCGCCCGTCGGCGAGGCGGTGGAAGAGGTCCCACAGATCGCGGCGCAGTACGGGGTCGAGGCCGACGGTGGGTTCGTCGAGTACGAGCAGTTCGGGGGTGCCCAGCAGGGCGACGGCGAGAGAGACGCGGCTGAGCTGGCCACCGGAGAGGCGGCCGGCAAGGGCGTCGGCGTGCGAGGTCAGGTCCACGTCGGAGATGGCCCGGGTGACATGTTCCCTGCGGGTGTCGCGGTGGTGGCGGCCGGGTTCGAGGACGGAGGCGAAGTACTCGAGATTCTGGCGGACGGTCAGGTCCACGTAGACCGAGGGAGCCTGGGTGACATAGCCGATGCGGGAGCGCAGGGCCGCGTCGCCCGAGGGGCGGCCGAGGACATCGAGCGTGCCCGTGACCTTGGCCTGGGTGCCGACGATCGCGCGCATCAGGGTCGATTTGCCGCAGCCGGAAGGCCCGAGGAGGCCGGTGATCCGGCCGGTCGGAACCGTGAAGTCGATGCCGCGGAGGACGGGCCGGGCTCCTCGTACGACGGTGAGGCCGCGGGCGAGGACGGCGATCCCAAGGGAATTCATCACTCGGTGAATAATCCTCCCGGGTGTGCCACCCGTCAAGGAACCCGTCGGTTCTGGGACTGTCGGTTCTGGGACTGTCGGTGCGGGGGCACGGCGGGGGTTGGGCCCGTAGGTTCGGGGCCGTCGGTTCGTGGGCGCTTCAGTTCTCGAACCGTAGGTTCGGGGGCACGGCGGGGGTTGGGCCCGTAGGTTCGGGGCCGTCGGTTCGTGGGCGCGCGGCGGCCGGTTCGGGCGCGGTCGGGTGCGGGGTCGGGCGCAGGGGCCGGGTCAGCCTCTCGTGGTGGGCCGGATCCGGTATGCCATGTCTACGGAAAGCTGAGCCGCTTCTCGGACTCGGCAGTTTCGGCCACGGCCCACGGCTCTCAGTGCACGGCCCGCGGCTCTCAGGGTTCTGCCTTCGGGGGATGCCGGGGTCGCGATGGTGGCGGTCGGCTCGTCCGTGTACTCCTCCTGGACGCGTCCGCCGGGAACGCCTTCAGGGGTTCGGGGCGCTCCCGGCCGGGGAGATCGGCCGAGGTCGTCGGGCGAGCGATCCACGCTTGGTCGCGGCCCTGGGCCGCGCCTGCCCGATGGTCCGCGTCACCCGGTCCCGACGGGCCTACTTGCGCTTCTGCTTGCCGGTCTTGCCCTTGCGGGCCGACGGGTTACCCGTGCGGGCGTTGCGGCGCTTCTCGTACTGGGCGCGGGCCTTCTCGTACTCCTCGCGGTGCAGTTTCTCGCCGGGCGCCTCGATCAGCGAGCGGAAGAACCACGCGAGCAGGACACCGACGAAGCCGATCGCCCGAAGGCCGCTCAGAGCGTCCGGGGCCCCCGCTCCGGCGGGGCGGCTGAAGCCCTCCCATGTCTTGCGGAAGGCGATCGCGCTGCAGACCGAGAACATCACGATCACCATCGCGTTGAGGAAGCCGCCGACCTCCGCGATCACCAGGCCCTCGTAGCCGAGTTTCAGCGCCAGACAGCCGACGGCCGCCACGGCGAGCGAACCGGCGGCGACGCCGGCCCTGCGCAGCCCGTAGCCACCGTCATGGCCGACCCAGGTCGTACCGAAGAAACGGATGGGCTCCGGCTGCGGGCCGACGCCGCCGCCGTTGGCGGGTGCCTCGTTCGTACCGCGTGTGCCGCCTGTGCCGTCGGTGGTGCCGCTCTGCTCGCTCACGGGGTCGATTATCCCCGTGAGCGGGTTCGGCGGAACTCTGCCGTCAGGAGCAGCGGATGGTCACGTACCCGTCGCTGCCCGTGTTCACGTACGCGTCCGACACATACTCGCCGTTCGCGATGTTGTCCCAGATGTTGGATGTGCCGTACGGGCCGTTGATCCACTCCCCCGGCCGCTGGCAGTTGATCGCCACGGTGGCTCCGAGCGGGAGGGTCCGAACGACGCTGTACCCGGTGCCGGGGCCGCTTCGGACATTGAGCCGGTAGCCCGGTGCGACCGGATAACGCGGGGACCTCGCCGCGGCCTCGACTCCAGCCGAGGCTCCGGCCTCGACCGCTGTGACGGTTTCGGGTGAAGTGCCGGTTTCAGGGGTGGTGGTGTCGCCGCTTTCGGGGCGTACTTCTCCAAGTGCCATTGAAATCTCCCCCGTTGCTATATGTGCGGATACATACCGTACGCCGCGACCCGGCCGACAAGCCACCCCTGGATCGCACTCACCATCGACTAGGCTCCGTGAGTCGCGCGCACGATCAACAATCGGGGGTGGAGATGCCACCGCTGCGCAGCACAGGGGAGTCCCCGGAAGCCCATCCGGAATACGCGGGCCAGTACCGCCTGGAGTCATGCCTCGGCACGGGCGGTATGGGAGTGGTCCATCTGGCCACCTCGGCCTCGGGACTACGGCTCGCGGTCAAGGTCATCCACGCCGAGCACGCGTCGGATCCTGAGTTCAGGGCCCGTTTCCGGCAGGAGGTCGCGGCTGCGCGCCGGGTCAGCGGAGCGTTCACCGCGCCTGTCGTGGACGCCGATCCGGATGCCGAGCGGCCGTGGATGGCCACCCTGTTCATCGAGGCCCCGACGCTCGCCGAGCGGGTGAAGCGGAACGGCCCGCTGGAGTCGGATGAACTACGCAGAACCGGTGCCGGGCTGGCGGAGGCGCTGCGCGACATCCATCGCGCGGGCGTGGTGCACCGCGACCTCAAGCCCAGCAATGTGCTGTTGGCCCCGGACGGCCCGAAGGTGATCGACTTCGGCATCTCCCGCCCCACGGACAGTGATCTGCGCACGGAGACGGGGAAGCTGATCGGGACACCGCCGTTCATGGCGCCCGAGCAGTTCCAGCGGCCGAGAGAGGTCGGCCCCGAAGCGGATGTGTTCGCGATGGGCGCGCTGCTGGTGCACGCGACGACCGGGAGGGGACCGTTCGATTCGGACAGCCCGTACATCGTGGCGTATCAAGTCGTCCACAACGAGCCGGATCTGACGGGTGTTCCGGTGGATCTCGTTCCGTTGATCCGCGGCTGTCTGGCGAAGAATCCGGCGGACCGGCCGACTCCGTACGAGCTGATGGTCGCGCTGCGGCAGGCGTCGCCCTCGGCCGCTTACGACACCCAGACCGACGTACCGGGTCCGCGGACCCCCGACCCTCGGGAGAACGCGCCCGGCGTCGTCTCGGACGCGCCCGCCTCCTCTCGCGCTCCCGGCTCCCCCGGCCACACAGGCGGCTCCTCCGGCTCCTTCGGTTCCTCCGGCGATCCTGCCGGCGCCGGGGATCCCGCAGGTCCCGGGAGTCCCGGGAGTCCCGGGAGTCCCGGGCGTGCCTCGCGGTCGCGGCCGCGGTTCCCGGCGGGCGGGAAGCTGCGGTGGGCGGTCGCCGCGGCGGCGGTCGCGGTGCTGGCGACGGCCGGAATCGTCGTCACCCGGGCGGCCGGTGACGAGTCGACGGCCTCGCCCACGCCGAGCCCGACGCGTACGGAGCAGGTGGCGAAGGAGTTCCCTGGCTGGAGCGTGCCTCTGAGAGGCGGTGACGAGGAGGACCGGATGCCCGCGTGTACGGCGGCACCGGCCCTCACCGCGCTCTACTGCTCCGCCCCCGGGCTCAAGGCGGCCCGGCTGGACCCCGCCACCGGCAAGAGGATCTGGTCCAAGGAGACGGGCAGCGGTTCCCCGCCGAGCGGGCACCCCGGTGCACCGGTCTTCGCGGGCGGGCTCGTCCATGTGGTCTCTCCCGGCGAGCGGAGGCTTGAGGCGCTCGATCCGGAGAGCGGCGAGGCGCGCTGGCGCGTCGGGCTGTCGGCGTACTCGCTCGTCCGGCACGTCGGCGACACGGTGCTGCTGGTGACGGACAGCGGTCTGGTGCGGGCGGTCGACGCGGCGACGGGCGAGCCGCTGTGGAGCCGTCGGCACGGTGGGCTCGGCACGGAGTGGGTGGCCTCGACCGGCGAGGACGCCGTCGCGCTGACCGCCACTCCGTCACCGGACGCGACCTCCACCCTGGTCACCGCGATCGACCCGGCGAACGGCGAGCGGCTGTGGAGGAAACGGCTCGATGGCGGGCTACGGCCGGTGGGAGTGTCCGGGGGCGCTCTGTACCTGATGACGATCGACGGGGACGGGTTCACGAAGGCCGTCGTACGCCTCGATATGACGGACGCCGGGCACGCTGTCCGCAGAGTCCCGCTCCTCACGGCGGTCGACCAGGCGCAGGCGGTGGTGGCGGGTGACATCGTCTATCTGAGCGGGGCCGGCGGGGCGCTGGTCGCGGTCCGTACGACCCCGTCGGGTGCGGGCGCGGGCGATGAACCGCGCCAGCTGTGGCGGCTGGAGACCTCCGTCACCAACCTTTCGCGTCCGACGGCGGACGCGGGGGCGGTGTTCGTGTCGGCCGGGGACGGACGGCTGCTGGCGGTGGACGCGGTACGGGCGTCGCTCATCGGCCAGACCGATCCGCGGATGGACGACGGGCGGTACACCTACGCGTCCTTCCTGCCCGCGCCGGTGGTGGCGGGCGGGCGCGTGTTCGGGACGGCACCGAACGGGTCGGTGTTCGCGGTGGACGCGGGAGCACCGGCCGGCTGGTGAGGCCCCGACACCGGTAAGGACCCGACATCGGTGAGGGCCGAGAAGGGCGGGCTTCGGCGGCCTCGGCGGCCCTCGTCCCCTATCGCGGGCGGGCGGCTCCTTGGGACGGGCGGCCCCTAGGCCGCTTCTGATGGATCTTGCTGGGCTCGCGTGCCCTGGCACCGCACCTCGCCGCGTTGTCGTCGGTCACCTATGCTCCGCATGGACTCCCTCCTCCGCCTTGCGATGCACGGCACCAGACCCCGCTCCCTGATCCAGCCTGATCCATCAGAAACGACCCAGGCCAGGTGGTACCACGACCGGCTGTCGGCGAGCCGGGGCGCGGCCTCCGTCGGGGCGAGGGGCCCACTCCCCGTCCATGAAGGCAGCCCGTTCCTCGTCCGTGATCAGCGATCAAGGGACCAAGGGATCGAGGGATCGTTCCGCCGGGCGGCGAAGGCGGGCGAGACGCCCTGTGGGCTCGCCCGCCTTCCGGGTGCCGTCCGCGCTCCGACCGCGCGGTCACCGCACCCGTTGGCCCCCGGCCACAGCATCAGCCGAGCCGTGTCACATCCCGGACGGCTCCCTTGTCCGCGCTCGTCGCCATCGCCGCGTACGCGCGGAGCGCCGCCGAGACCTTGCGCTCGCGGGACTTCGGGGCGTACACCCCGCCCAGCGCCTCCCGGCGCGTGCTCAGCTCCGCGTCCGGGACGAGCAGCTCGATCGTGCGGTTCGGGATGTCGATGCGGATACGGTCGCCGTCCTCGACGAGGGCGATCGCGCCGCCCGAGGCCGCCTCGGGGGAGGCATGGCCGATGGAGAGGCCGGACGTACCGCCGGAGAAGCGGCCGTCGGTGACCAGGGCGCACGCCTTGCCGAGGCCGCGGCCCTTGAGGAACGACGTCGGGTAGAGCATCTCCTGCATGCCCGGACCGCCCCTGGGGCCCTCGTAGCGGATGACGACGACGTCGCCCTCCTTGATCTCCTTGCGGAGGATCTTGTCGACGGCCTCCTCCTGGGACTCGCAGACGACGGCCGGGCCCTCGAAGGTCCAGATCGACTCGTCGACGCCTGCCGTCTTCACGACGCAGCCGTCCACGGCGAGATTGCCGTGCAGCACGGCGAGTCCGCCGTCCTTGCTGTACGCGTGGGCCGCGTCCCGGATGCAGCCGCCGGCCGCGTCCGTGTCGAGGGAGTCCCACCGCTCCGACTGCGAGAACGCCTCCGCGGAACGGACGCATCCGGGCGCCGCGTGCCACAGCTCGACCGCCTCCTCGGAGGGGGAGCCGCCGCGGATGTCCCAGGTCCCCAGCCACTGCTTGATGGACGGGGAGTGGACGGTGTGGACGTCCTCGTTGAGCAGGCCCGCGCGGTACAGCTCGCCCAGGATGGCGGGGATCCCGCCCGCCCGGTGGACGTCCTCCATGTAGTACGTGCCCTGGGGCGCCACATTCGGCGCGACCTTGGCCAGGCAGGGGACTCGGCGCGAGACCGCGTCGATGTCGGTCAGGCCGTAGTCCAGCTCGGCCTCCTGCGCGGCGGCCAGCAGATGCAGGATCGTGTTGGTGGAGCCGCCCATCGCGATGTCCAGGGCCATCGCGTTCTCGAACGCGGCACGGGTGGCGATGTTGCGAGGCAGGACGCTGTCGTCGTCCTCCTCGTAGTACCGCTTGGTGATCTCGACGATCGTGCGTCCGGCGTTCTCGTACAGCGCGCGGCGGGCGGTGTGCGTGGCGAGGACCGAGCCGTTGCCGGGCAGGGAGAGGCCCATCGCCTCGGTCAGACAGTTCATGGAGTTGGCCGTGAACATGCCCGAACACGAGCCGCAGGTCGGGCAGGCGTTCTCCTCGATACGGAGGATGTCCTCGTCCGAGACGTTCTCGTTGACCGCGTCGGAGATCGCGTTGATCAGGTCGAGCTTGCGGACCGTGCCGTCGACGAGCGTCGTCTGGCCGGCCTCCATCGGGCCGCCGGAGACGAAGACGGTGGGGATGTTGAGGCGCAGCGCCGCGTTCAGCATGCCCGGAGTGATCTTGTCGCAGTTGGAGATGCAGATCAGGGCGTCGGCGCAGTGGGCTTCGACCATGTACTCGACACTGTCCGCGATCAGATCGCGGGAGGGGAGGGAGTACAGCATTCCGCCGTGGCCCATGGCGATGCCGTCGTCGACGGCGATCGTATTGAACTCCCGCGGCACGGCTCCCGCCGCTTTGATGGCCTCGCTGACGATCCGGCCGACCGGCTGGAGGTGGGTGTGGCCGGGGACGAACTCGGTGAAGGAGTTGGCGACGGCGATGATCGGCTTGCCGATGTCCGCGCTGGCTACGCCCGAAGCGCGCATAAGGGCGCGCGCGCCCGCCATGTTGCGGCCGTGGGTGACTGTCCGGGACCTCAGCTCGGGCATCGTCGCTCGCTCCTCGGTAGATGTTCGGTAGGGAAAGCGTACGCCCGCGCTCCAAGATCTGGACATTCCGTCCGGGATGCGGGATCGGTGGTTCACGGTCCGGGCGGGCGGTCGGATGGCGGGTGGTCGGGCGTACGGCTCGGGGCGGTCGCCTTGCGGTCGGGAAGGCGGGCGCGATCGGGAGGGCGCGTCTCGGGCGGCCCACCGTACGCACCGCCTGGGCCTCACGCCGTAGACCTCACTTCTCGGTCAGATACCGCTGCAGCGTCGGGGCCACCATCTTCACGATCTCCTCGCTGTCCGCCGAGGCCATCGGCTCCACCCGGATCACGTACCGCAGAATCGCGATCCCGACCATCTGCGAGGCCGCCAGCTCCGCGCGGAACTTCGGATCCGGTACGTCCAGATCCGCCGCGATCCGCTCCAGCAGCCGCCGGAGCACGAAGCCGCGCAGCACCTTCGCCGCCGCCTCGTTGGTGAGCGCGGACCGGACCACCGCGAGCAGCGGGGCCCGGGTGACCGGGTTCTCCCACACGCCGATGAAGTAGCGGGCCAGCCGTTCGCCGACGCCGTCCCTTCCCTGCCCCAGGATCACCGGGAGAATCAGGACCGGTTCGAAGGAGACCTCGATGGCCGCGGCGAAGACCTCGTCCTTCGTACCGAAGTAGTGGTGCACAAGCGCCGAGTCCACGCGCGCCGCCCTGGCGATCCCGCGCATCGTCGTCTTGTCGTAGCCCCGCTCGGCGAACTCCTCGCGGGCCGCCTGAAGGATCCGGTCCCTGGCGCCCGGCCCCTCGGCCGATTCCTCGCGGGCCGGCCGGCCGCGCCGCCTGGGGGTCGTACCGTCCGTCATGAACCGCGCACTCCCCGTACGCCGAAGGGCGGGGAAGCGGAAGGCACCGACGAGGCCAGATGCAGCCGGGTGAAGGCGAGCGCTTCGGCGAGGTCGGCCTCGCGCTCGGCCGCGGACATCGCGCGGCGGGTGTTGACCTCGATGACCACATGGCCGCCGAAGCCGGTGCGGGCGAGGCGTTCCAGCAGCTCAGCGCAGGGCTGGTCGCCCCGGCCCGGCACCAGGTGCTCGTCCTTCGCGGATCCCTTGCCGTCCGCGAGGTGCACATGGCCGAGCCGGTCGCCCATCCGGTCCACCATCGCCATGGTGTCGGCGCGGGCGGTCGCGGTGTGCGAGAGATCGACCGTGAAGTGGCGGTAGTCGTCCTTGGTGACGTCCCACTCGGGCGCGTACGCGAGCATCTCGCGGTCCCGGTACCGCCACGGGTACATGTTCTCCACGGCGAAACGCACATCCGTCTCGTCCGCCATCCGCCAGATCCCCGAGACGAAGTCCCGGGCGTACTGCCGCTGCCAGCGGAAAGGCGGATGCACGACGACCGTCGACGCGCCCAGCTTCTCGGCGGCGACCTTGGCGCGCTGGAGTTTGGTCCACGGGTCCGTGGACCAGACCCGCTGGGTGATCAGCAGACAGGGCGCGTGAATGGCGTGGATCGGCACCCGGTGGTACTCGGAGAGACGGCGCAGGGCCTCGATGTCCTGGCTGACGGGATCCGTCCAGACCATGACCTCGACACCGTCGTAGCCCAGGCGCGCGGCGATCTCGAAGGCGGTCGCCGTGGATTCCGGATAGACGGAAGCCGTGGACAGGACAACCTTCGCATCCGGGATGCGCACCGCTGGGTCTGCCACTTCTGCCACGGGACACAGCGTACGGGCCGGGGGCGGGGCGATGTGGTGCGACAGCGAGGCGGCGGGGGCGAGTGGCCGATCCGCGGGGGTGGTGGCGGGCTGCGGTGGCCGGTGCGCGAGGCGGTGGCCAGGTGCGCGTGGGCGGTCGCTGGCGCGCCGGGTGGTAGGCCAGCAGGCGCCGGGTCGGTGGCCGGTGCGCGAGGCGTACGCGGGCGGCGGTGCCGGGTGGACGTGGCGTACGCGGGCGGTGGCGGGCCCGGTGTGCGCGGGCGCTAGTCGGCAGGCAGGTGGTCCAGGCGGCGCAGGATCATGCCCTCCCGCAGCGCCCACGGACAGATCTCCAGGATGTGCGCGCCGAACAGATCCATCGCGCCCTCCGCGACGAAGGCCCCCGCCAGCAGCTGGCGGGCCCGGCCCGGGGAGACCCCCGGCAGCGACGCACGCTGCTCGGCAGTCATCTCCGCCAGCTTGGGCAGCCACTCCTGAAGTGATTTACGACTCAGTTCCCGCTGGACGTACAGACCGTCCGACTCACGGGCCGCGCCCGCGATCCGCGCCAGCTGCTTGAACGTCTTCGAAGTCGCCACGATGTGGTCCGGCTTTCCGAATCGCGCGAACTCGCCGACCGTACGGGCGATCTCGGCCCGCACATGTCGGCGCAGCGCCCGTACCGCCTCCGCGTCCGGCGGGTCCCCCGGCAGCATCGCGGCGGTCAGCCGCCCGGCTCCGAGCGGCAGTGACGCGGCCGCGTCGGGCTCCTCGTCGATCCCGTACGCGATCTCCAGCGAGCCGCCCCCGATGTCGATGACCAGCAGCCTTCCGGCCGACCAGCCGAACCAGCGGCGTGCCGCAAGGAACGTGAGCCGGGCCTCCTCGGCACCCGTGAGCACCTGGAGCCGGACCCCGGTCTCCGCGCTGACCCTGGCCAGTACGCGATCGGCGTTCGTGGCATCCCGTACGGCGGAGGTGGCGAAGCTGATGACCTCCTCGCAGCCCTGGTCCTCGGCGGCCTGTACCGCGCGGCGAATCGTCGCGACGAGCCTGTCGACGCCCGCGGAGCCGATGGCTCCGTCGCTGTCGAGCAGTTCGGCGAGGCGCAGTTCCGCCTTGTGGGAGTGGGCGGGCAGGGGGCGGGCGCCGGGGTGGGCGTCCACCACCAGCAGATGCACCGTGTTCGAACCGACGTCGAGGACTCCGAGTCTCATGAGAACGAACGCTACTGCGATCGCGGACTTACCCTGGGCCTGTGCCAAAGACGAAAAAGGCGAAGCCGGGCAAAGCCAAGCGCTCGCAGCGGGTCTCGGAGGAGTCCTCCGGGCAGGTTCCCAACCAGGTCACCGACCGGGTTCAGCGTGATGAGAAGGGCCTGGACTTCCCGAGGGCGTGGGTGGAGTTCCCGGATCCGACCGACGACGAACAGGTCTACCGCTGCGATCTGACGTGGCTCACCTCACGCTGGAGCTGTGTCTTCGGCAGCGGCTGCCAGGGGATCCAGGCGGGTCGCGCGGACGACGGGTGCTGCACCCTGGGCGCGCATTTCTCGGACGACGACGATGAGAAACGAGTCGCCGGACATGTGGCGCGGCTCACTCCCGAGCTCTGGCAGTTCCACGACGTGGGCACGGAGACCGGCTGGGTCGAGGAGGACGAGGACGGCGATCGCCAGACGCGGCGCTGGGAGGGGTCCTGCATCTTCCAGAACCGTCCCGGTTTCGCGGCGGGCGCGGGCTGCTCGCTGCACATCCTGGCGCTGCGGGAGGGGCGGGAGCCGCTGGAGACCAAGCCGGACGTCTGCTGGCAGCTGCCGGTGCGCCGCACATACGACTGGATCGAGCGCCCCGACGACACGAAGATCCTCCAGATCTCCATCGGTGAGTACGACCGCCGGGGGTGGGGGCCGGGCGGGCACGACCTCCACTGGTGGTGCACGTCGGCGACGTCGGCGCATGGTGCCGGGGAGCCGGTGTACGTGTCGTACCGGCCCGAGCTGACGGAGCTGATGGGCAAGGAGGCGTACGAGATCCTGGCGGGTCTGTGCGAGGCGCGGCTGTCCTCCCAGCTTCCGCTGCTGGCTCCGCACCCGGCGGACGGGTAGTCGCGCGGCGGCGCTTGCCGCGCGGGGGGGGTGCGGGTTGCTTGCGGGGGCGGGTGGTGCGGGTTGCCTGCCGTCGCGAGTGGTGCGGGCACTCGTGCAATGCGGGTTGCCCGCTGCCGCAAGGGGCGCGGCGGCTCGTCCAGTGCGGGTTGCCCGCTGCCGCAAGGGGCGCGGCGGCTCGTCCAGTGCGGGTCCGGGGGTCCTCCGGGCTCGACTCCTCGGGGTCGGCGGCATACAGGTGTCTCGTACGGGAACCCCGGACTTGCCGCCGATCCCCTGCGGGGACGACCCTGCACACCCCCTCCCAGAGGCGGACAAGAACGCCCCGCCCCCGAGGTTCGCCGGAAACGCGAAACTCGGGTCCCTCGGGGTGAGGCGCCGGGGAGCGAGTCGGCACATGTGACGGGGCAGCGCGGCCCCCGGCTCCCGAAGCCTTGAGGCTCTGGGTGGGAAGCGAAGTCGCTGGGCTGCTGGGGTGGCGGCTCCCCTGAAAGGGCCGCGGAGTCGGTGGGGGGCTGGAGTGGTCCCGGGGACGGGGATCGGGCGGGTCCGAGGTCAGGGGGACTGGGGTGGCTCGGCAGGGGCGGGGGCTTCGGTGGGCTCGGTGGGGGGTTCCGAGGTGGGGGTTGGGGTCGGGGTCGGCTCGGGATCCGACGGGGTCGGGGTCGGGGTCGTCGGGGATTGGGCGGGAGGCGTGGACGGCGGGGCCGTCGGGGTGGACGGTCGGGGCCCCGGAGAGTGGACGGCTCCGCGGCCCTTGATCATCACCGCTGCGCCGGACGGTTCCAGGCCGATCCGCGCGAGCCATGGGCCTGCCGGTTGGCGTTCGCGGTTCACGGTGACGTGGATCGTGGAGGACTCGCCGGGCCGGAGGACGCCGCCGGTCCGGCTCAGATGGAGCCAGGAGGCGGACGTGCGGGCCGACCAGGTGACCGGAGAGCCTCCGGAGGCGGTGAGGGTGATGCGGGTGACGCCGCCGGAGGATTCGGCGGTGACGGCGAGGCGGCCGGGGGCCTCGCTGCCGGGGTGGCCGGGCGGGGCGGTGCCGATGACCTCGACCGAGACGTCCGGAGAGCCGGGCCCGGCGGTGAGGCGGGGATCGGCTTCGGCGTTGCCCGCGTTCTCGTAGTGGTCGTTGCGGTCCTGGGGCAGGCTCTCCAGACCGCCGCCGTCCGTCTGGGTCGCGCTGACGGTGGGCCCGCGGTCGCGTGCCTCCCCCGTCAGCGGCGCGCCGCGGTACGCCGCCCAGAGGGCGAGTACGGGCGCGGCCACGACCGTCGCCACGACCGTCGTGGTGACGGCACGCGCGCGCATCCGGTCGCGCCGGGCCGCGTGCTCCTTGGGACCGAGCGGGAAGCCGTCGGGGCCGAAGCGCGGCGCGCCCGCGCGGGCGCGCGGAACGTGCGTCATCGCGAGGTACGCGGCGGACCGGGGGGCCTCGACCAGGGGCAGCGCGGCGGGGGTGACCGCGGAACCCGGCCAGGGCCCGCCCGCACCGGCGCGTTCGGCCGCGCGGCGGCAGCGCGGGCAGTCGTCGACGTGCCGGACGAGTTCGGTGCGCAGGGCGGCGGAGAGCAGGACCCGGTTGTCTCCGGTGAGCCGCGCGACGGCCGGGCATTCGCCGGTCTCGACGACGGCGAGCGCGGCCCGGGTGCGCTCGACCTCACAGGCAGCCGCCGCCAGCAGCTCTCGCGCCCCGAGGGCGTTCATGCCGAGGACCGCGGCGATCTCGCGCGCGCCGAGCCCGTGGCGTACGGCGAGTTCGAGGGCCTCACGTTGCTCCGGTGAGGTGCCGGCGGCCTCCGGCCAGGCCAGCAGGGCGAGTTCGGCGCGTCGGCTCTCGGCGGTCTCCTCCGGGATCGTGGGCCGCGCCTCGGTGGCGGCCGGCCTGCCGGTGTGCGCCCCCTGGCGCGTGCGCCGCCGTTCCGCCAGCCGGCGCAGACAGGACCACCGCGCGAGCGCGTACAGCCATGCCTTCCGCTCGGACTCGGCCGCCGGGCCGCGGCCGTGCTGCCGTTCCGCGATGGCGAGTACGTCGCCGAGGAGCGCGGTCGCGGCGTCGTGGTCGCAGAGCGCCGAAAGGCAGTAGGTGAACAGGCCGTCGAGATACGGCTCGTAACGCGAGGGCGGGTGCTGTGCGGCCGGGCTGGGTGCGCGCCGATGCGCCCGGTGCGCGCCGGGTGTGCGGGTGGTGGGTGGAGTCGGCCTGCTGCTGGTCACTCGGCGACCGTAGGCTCAGGGCCGGAGGCGGTTCTTACAGCTTGAACTCTTTTAATTCTAACGGGTGAACAGTTCACTCGAAGGGGGAATGGAACCGACATTCCGCTTGCCGCCGCCCACCTCCGGGCCATCTGTCCGGACTGCCACGTCCGGCGACCGGCCCACCGCCTCGACGGCCGGTCCCGGCCCTCGGCGACGACAGCGGTGGCGGCGGTGTCAGTGGGGCCCGCTACGGTTCCCGTATGGCTGCCCGTACGAAATCCGCGAAGGACCGGCCGTCCTACCGTTGCACCGAATGCGGCTGGACGACCGCCAAGTGGCTCGGCCGTTGCCCCGAGTGCCAGGCGTGGGGGACGGTCGAGGAGTACGGCGCGCCCGCCGTGCGGACCACCGCTGCCGGGCGGGTCTCCACCGCCGCGCTGCCCATCGGGCAGGTCGACGGGCGGCAGGCCACCGCCCGCTCCACCGGCGTGGCCGAGTTGGACCGCGTGCTGGGCGGCGGACTCGTCCCCGGAGCCGTCGTGCTGCTCGCGGGCGAGCCGGGTGTCGGCAAGTCCACCCTGCTGCTGGACGTCGCCGCGAAGGCCGCGAGTGACGAGCACCGCACGCTCTATGTGACGGGCGAGGAGTCCGCGAGTCAGGTCCGTCTCCGCGCCGACCGGATCAAGGCGCTCGACGACCACCTCTATCTCGCCGCGGAGACCGATCTCTCCGCCGTCCTCGGGCATTTGGACGCCGTCAAGCCGTCGCTGCTGATCCTCGACTCCGTGCAGACCGTGGCGTCTCCGGAGATCGACGGCGCTCCGGGCGGTATGGCGCAGGTCCGCGAGGTCGCGGGCGCGCTGATCAGGGCCTCGAAGGAGCGGGGGATGTCCACCCTCCTCGTCGGGCATGTCACGAAGGACGGCGCGATCGCCGGCCCCCGGCTGCTGGAGCATCTCGTCGACGTGGTGCTCCACTTCGAGGGCGACCGGCATGCCCGGTTGCGCCTCGTCCGCGGGGTCAAGAACCGTTACGGGGCGACCGACGAGGTCGGCTGCTTCGAACTGCACGACGAGGGCATCACCGGACTCGCCGACCCCTCGGGCCTCTTCCTCACCCGCAGGGACGCGCCCGTGCCCGGCACCTGTCTGACCGTGACGCTGGAGGGGCGGCGGCCCCTGGTCGCCGAGGTGCAGGCGCTGACCGTCGATTCGCAGATCCCTTCGCCCCGGCGCACCACCTCCGGCCTGGAGACCTCGCGCGTGTCGATGATGCTGGCCGTGCTGGAGCAGCGCGGCCGTATCACCGCGCTGGGCAAGAGGGATATCTACAGCGCGACCGTCGGCGGGGTGAAGCTCTCCGAACCCGCCGCCGATCTGGCGATCGCGCTCGCGCTGGCGTCGGCCGCCAGCGACACCCCGCTCCCGAAGAACCTGGTGGCGATCGGCGAGGTGGGCCTCGCGGGCGAGGTCAGACGGGTCACCGGGGTGCAGCGCCGACTCGCCGAGGCGCATCGGCTGGGCTTCACCCACGCCCTGGTTCCCTCGGATCCCGGCAAGATCCCCTCCGGTATGAAGGTGACCGAGGTCACCGACATGGGAGCGGCCCTGAGCGTGCTTCCGCGCGGCCGGAAGAGGGCGGCGGAGGTGCCCCCGGAAGAGGCCCCCTGGAGTAGTCGGGTAGAAGGCCGGGAAGGCGGCCGGGGGACCAGCCGCGCGGGTGCTCGGCGCACAGAGCGGGCGGACGCCCCACGGGACGACGACGCTCGCCGGTAGACTTTGCCCTGGTCTCGCCCATCCGTACGAGCCGGAGGAGTGCAGTGGCAGCCAACGACCGGGCACCAGCGCCCGGAAAGTCGGGCGCGGGCTCCGGCAATGAAGCGCTGATCCGTGCCGCCGTGAGCGCGGTAGCGCCCGGCATGGCCCTGCGCGACGGCCTGGAGCGCATCCTCCGGGGAAACACCGGCGGGTTGATCGTCCTCGGCATGGACAAGACGGTTGACTCGATGTGCACCGGCGGCTTCGTGCTGGATGTGGAGTTCACCGCCACCCGGCTGCGCGAGCTGTGCAAACTCGACGGCGCGCTCATCCTCGACAAGGACATCACCAAGATCCTCCGGGCGGGTGTGCAGCTCGTCCCCGACGCGTCGATCCCGACCGAGGAGACCGGCACCCGGCACCGTACGGCGGACCGCGTCTCACGGCAGTGCGGATTCCCCGTGGTCTCCGTCTCCCAGTCGATGAGGCTGATCGCGCTGTACGTGAACGGGGAGCGCCGCGTCCTGGAGGAGTCGGCCGCGATCCTCTCCCGCGCCAACCAGGCGCTGGCCACCCTGGAGCGGTACAAGCTCCGCCTGGACGAGGTGGCGGGCACGCTGTCCGCACTGGAGATCGAGGACCTGGTCACGGTCCGGGATGTCACCGCCGTCGCCCAGCGGCTGGAGATGGTCCGCCGCATCGCCAGCGAAATCGCCCAGTACGTGATCGAGTTGGGCACCGACGGACGGCTTCTCTCGCTCCAGCTGGACGAGTTGATCGCCGGTGTGGAGCCCGAGCGGGAACTGGTCGTACGCGACTATGTGCCCGAGCCCACCTCCCCCAGAGCCGCGCCTGGGAGGGGCCCCCAGCGGTCCCGTACGGTCGACGAAGCCCTCTCCGAGCTGGACGCCCTCAGCCACCCCGAGCTGCTGGAACTGCCCATCGTGGCGCGAGCCCTGGGGTACAGCGGGGCGCCGGAGACGCTCGACTCCGCGGTCTCCCCGCGCGGTTACCGGCTGCTCGCGAAGGTGCCCCGGCTGCCCGGCGCGATCATCGAGCGGCTCGTCGAGCACTTCGGCGGGCTGCAGAAGCTCCTCGCGGCGAGCGTCGACGACCTCCAGACCGTCGACGGCGTGGGCGAGGCGCGGGCGCGCAGCGTACGGGAAGGGCTGTCCCGGCTCGCCGAGTCGTCCATTCTCGAACGGTACGTCTAGTGTCCTGAGTCTTTGATTCGGTTCAGATATCCAGTGAGGCGTTCGAAGATCTCGTCAGCGGACTTCGTCCAGACGAAGGGCCTCGGGTTGT
>NZ_JBSGAW010000054.1:0-19725 GCF_053600955.1 Streptomyces sp. NPDC004838
AAACGCCCGGTTACATTCCGAACCCGGAAGCTAAGCCTTACAGCGCCGATGGTACTGCAGGGGGGACCCTGTGGGAGAGTAGGACGCCGCCGAACGATTATTGAGGGGGAGGCCCCGCACCACAGGTGCGGGGCCTTTCCGCATTTCCGGCCCCTATTCGTATTCCGGGGCGGGAATGGGGTGGGTGGTGGGCACCGGCCACAGCCGATAACCGCCCGACGGCTCGGCTCGGCAGCCGGCTACCGTCCGCTCCCATTCCGGTAGCACGAACTCCTACAATCGGCCGGCAGCCTTGAGGGCGAGATACGCATCTGCCAGAGCCGGGGCCAACTGCTCCGGAGTCGCGTCCACGACAGTCACTCCGGACTGCTGAAGCCGTTCTGCCGTCCGGCGACGTTGTGCCTGGCCCTGAGTGGCCGCCGCAGCTTTGTACACGGCCTCGATATCGCCTCGCGCCATGGACATCTCCCGGACGTGAGGGTCGGCGACCGAGGCCACGAGCACCGTGTGGCGCTTGGTGAGCTGAGGAAGAACAGGAAGCAGCCCCTCCTCGATCGGGGCGGTGTCCAGACCGGTGAGAAGCACGATCATCGATCGGCGCGGGGCGTTCTTCAGCACGGCGGCCCCCAGTCCCCGCGCATCGGTCTCGACCAGTTCCGGTTCCAAAGGTGCGAGAGCGTTCACCATCGCCGGCAGTAGATCGCCCGCCGAGCGGCCCTGGACCTGGGCACGGACCCGTCGGTCGTACGCCAGGAGATCCACGCGGTCGCCGGCCCGGGAGGCGAGCGCGGTGAGGAGAAGGGCCGCGTCCATGGAGGCGTCGAGCCTGGGAACGTCACCGACCCGGCCGGCCGAGGTACGGCCGGTGTCGAGTACCACAAGGATGTGGCGGTCACGCTCGGGGCGCCAGGTGCGCACGGCGACGGTCGACTGGCGGGCCGTGGCCCGCCAGTCGATGGAGCGGGTGTCGTCACCCGGTACGTAGTCGCGGAGGCTGTCGAACTCGGTGCCCTGGCCGCGGATGAGGACGCTGGTGCGGCCGTCGAGCTCCCGCAGCCGGGCCAGCCGGGACGGCAGATGCTTGCGGCTGGTGAAGGGCGGGAGGACCCGTACGGTCCAGGGGACGTCGTGGTTGCTCTGGCGGGCGACGAGGCCCAGCGGGCCGTACGAGCGGATCGTGATGCGCTCGGCCCTACGGTCGCCGCGGCGGATGGGGCGCAGGACGGTGGTGACGCGTCGGCGTTCGCCGGGAGGCACGGTCACCCGGTGCCGGGACGCGGTCTGTTCCGAACCCGGCACCCAGCTGCTGGGGGGCCAGGCGTCGCGGAGCCAAGCCCGCAGCGGCCGGTTGGAGGGGTTGGTGATGGTCAGCTGGACCTCCGCGCGCTCACCGAGTCGAACTGATGTATCACCACTTCGGGTGAATCGGAGCGATCGCACTGGCGCGGCGAGGGCGTAGTCGCACAGGATTGCTAGTGAGAGAGGCGCATTGACAGCGAGCATCCCCGTCCAGCTCGGCGCGAGTAGGCCGACGGGGACAGAGCCGAGAGCGGCCAGGAGTGCTGTTCTTCCGGTGAGGGCCATGGGGCGCGGCTTCAGCGGGGGACGGGGACGTGGCTGAGGATCGCGGTGATGACGGAGTCGGGGGTGACTCCTTCCATCTCCGCTTCCGGCCGGAGCTGGATCCGGTGACGCAGCGTGGGCAGGGCCAGTGCTTTCACATCGTCGGGGGTGACGTAGTCGCGTCCGGTGAGCCAGGCCCAGGCCCGTGCGGTGGAGAGGAGTGCGGTGGCGCCTCGGGGAGATACACCGAGAGTCAGTGAGGGGGAATCACGGGTGGCACGACAGATATCGACGATGTAGCCGGTGACTTCGGGAGAGACGGATGTCTTCGCGACGGCGGCCCGCGCGGCTTCCAGATCGGCCGGGCTTGCGACGGTGCGTACGCCTGCTGCTCGCAGGTCGCGCGCATCGAAACCATCTGCGTGGCGGGCCAGGACGTTGATCTCGTCCTCGCGGGAGGGCAGCGGGACCGTCAGTTTGACGAGGAAGCGGTCCAGTTGGGCCTCGGGCAGCGGATAGGTGCCTTCGTATTCCACAGGGTTCTGGGTCGCGACGACCAGAAAGGGGTCGGGGAGGGGCCGAGGAGAGCCGTCGACCGTGACCTGGCGTTCTTCCATCGCCTCCAGGAGCGAGGACTGCGTCTTGGGCGGCGTGCGGTTGATCTCGTCGGCGATCAGCAGATTGGTGAAGACCGGTCCGGGCTGGAAGGAGAATTCCGCGGTGCGGGCGTCGTAGACAAGAGACCCGGTGACATCGCTGGGCATCAGATCGGGGGTGAACTGCACGCGCTTGGTGCCGAGGTCGAGGGATTCCGCCAGTGCCCGGACCAGCAGCGTCTTGGCGACACCGGGTACTCCCTCAAGAAGGACATGGCCTCGGCAGAGCAGGGCCACGACGAGTCCGGTGACAGCGGGATCCTGGCCGACCACGGCTTTCGCGATCTCGGTGCGCAGCGCCTCCAGGGAAGCGCGGGCGCTGTCCGAGTTCTCAGCCGTCTCGACTGTCTCGGGTGTCGGGGCGCTCATGAAGTGCGTACCTCTCTTTCGAGGGCGTCGAGTTGGTCTGCCAGGTGGACAAGGGCGTTGTCGTCGGCCGGGGCGGGACCGAAGAGCAGTGCCATGACGTCCTGGTCGGTGGTGGGCAGGTGGGTGGTGACGGAGGGCAGCAGGACGGCCGGGGAGTGTGCGTCCGCGGGGGCCACGCCGAGAAGCGGGGCGAGGCGGATCCGGGTGGCCGCGCGAAGGGCTTCGGCCGCACGGTCGCGGGCGTTTGTCCTGTGGTAGAGGCGGGCGCGGCCCTCCGTCGATTCGGAGGCGCGGATGGCGACGGGAAGCTGTTCGGTGACGAGGGGCCCGAGCCGCCGGGCCCGCCAGATGGCGGCGAGGACGACCGCGATGAAGAGCTGGAGTGTGCCCCAGAGCCAGCCGGAAGGGATCAGTTCGGAGAAGCTCTCGCCCTCGTCCGAGGCTGCTGAGCCGTCGCTGAGTGAAGGGAGGTACCAGACCAGATGGGCGCGGGAACCGAGAAGCTGGAGGGCGAGAGAGGCGTTGCCGTTCTTGCCGAGGCGGTGGTTGTGGAGGATGTCGGCCGAGCCGATCAGGACCGTGTCTCCACCGCCGGGGGCGTCGGTCCTGACGAGAGTGGGCAGCCCGTCGCTCGGGTAGCAGCGGTCGGCCTTCGGGGCGTCGGTGATGTATCGATCGCCGCCGAGGTCGGCGTCGCCGGCTCTGCGCGCGGTCGGCAGGGAGCACCGGGGGGCGCGTGCCGAAACGGTGGCCGTGGAACCGGTACGGACGCCTGGGGCCAGGGTGCCGACGGACGCCGGGCCGGGGGAGACCAGGACGGTGCGTCCGCCGGAGGAGTCCGTCGCGGCGCGGAGAGTCCGCTGCTGGTCGTCCGTCAGCAGGTCGGGGGTGGCCACCAGGAGGGTTGTGTCGGGACCTGCCGCGCTGCCCGCTTCCGCGAGGGTGGTGACCACTCGGGTGGAGACACCGTGGTCCTTGAGGAGTTCGGCGACAGCTCGGCTGCCGAGACGGTCGGCGGAGCGCGGATCCAGGCTGCCGTGCTGGTCACCGGAGCGCAGGGCGGCCATGGTGAGTCCGGCCACGATGAGGATGACGAGCGCGAGCAGGGGGCCGCGGACGCGGGTCCACACCTGGTGGCCGGTGGGGGACATGGAGGTGGTGCTGCGGGCGACCCCGTTCATCCCACTGCTCCTCGGGCCGCGGCGGCCGATTCGGGCTTTGCGCGCAGCAGTTCGAGGTCCAGATCCCGCAGGCGTACGTATGTCTGCTCATCGGCGGTGCGGCCACCGTATGTGACATCGTCGAACTCGCCCGCGGCGGTGCGGAGTCCATCGGCGTGTCCGGGAAGGGATCGTCCTCCCTCGGCGGCGGCCTCGTCGGCGGTGCGGCCGGGGCGGGGATCGAGGAGGGCCCGTTCCTCCAGGGAGCGGACGACGGCCCGCATGCGTTCCTGGACGGCCTGGTTCCAGCGTCCGGCAGCCGCGTGGGCCTCGGCGGCGGCACGGTGTTCGGAGGCGCTGCGGGGCGCGTCGTCGAAGAGGGAGCCGGCCGATGAGACGAGGGTTCGACGGGGGGTGCCCAAACGCCACCAGAGTGCGGCGATCAGCGCTACGACGATCAGGGCGATGACGACGAGACCGACGACTCCGCCGGGAGCGGAACCGGCCGCGGCGCTCAGGAGGTCGCCGACCCACTCCCAGAACCTGTTGATGGCGCGTTGGAGAAGGTTCGGGTCGTTCTCGTGGTACATCGGCTTGGACAGTTCCCGCTCCGCCGCCTCCCGTGCGGGGTCACGGGGGATGTCCACCGGCACATCCGGCCCGACGGCTGTGTCGCCGCTCGCGTGGATCAGAGGCCATGCCGTCATCGCTTCCCCCGAGGCCGCCACCCCATCAGCTCCTGGGCGTGTCGTCGGGCTGCCCGGAGCCGTAACCGGGAACACCGGCCGCGCGGCCGAGTTCGAGGTCGAGTGCCTCACGGCGGATGCGCTGGTCGATGTAGAGGAGAACGGTCACACCCGCGGAGATCGGGTAGGTGATCGAGGAGGCGATCACTGCGCCGATGCCCGAGATGATCAGGTACGACCAGCCGAATTCGGGCTGGTCCCCGCCGAAGGCGTTGGCGAGTTCCCCGCCGTCCACGGCGAGGGCGATGAGGCTGAACGGAATCGAGACGACCATGGCCACGACGAAGGTCAGCAGTACCGTCAGCGCGAGGACGCCGAAGGTCCGCCACCATGCGCCCTGGACGAGTTTCGCGGAGCGGCGCATGGCGGCTATCACGCCCTGACGCTCCAGCATCAGCGCCGGCGAGGCGAGAGCGAAGCGCGTCATCAGCCAGATGACGACGGCGAGGGACACGATGCCCGCGAGGGCGACCAGTGCCGCTCCCCCTCCGCCGCCGAGCAGCAGTCCGGGCAGGACCGCCACGCTCACGATCCCCGCGCCGATGAGCGGCAGCAGCACCGTCAGCCCGAGGAGCTGGAGCAGCCGCGGTCGGGCCTGCTGCCATGCCTCGGACAGCGTCACCGGCTGGCCCAGCACAGAGCGGCTGATGACCATGGTGAGGAGTGCTGTGGTGAAGAGCGTGCCGACCAGGGTGATGATCATCACCGGGCCGAGCGAGAGCAGGCTGGACTGGAGAGAGTCGCCGAGTTGCCGCATGGCCTCCGCAGTGTCGGCGTCGGGGTCGATCTCCACCGGTTCCGGGAGCAGATAGCGCAAGGCCAGGATGGTGCCGATCTCGGAGATCACGGAGACGGTGATCGTGATGCCGAGGACCGTGCGCCAGTGCGCGCGCATCGTGGAGACGGCGCCGTCGAGGATCTCGCCGACGCTCAGCGGCCGGAGCGGGATGACACCCGGCTCGGCCGCCGGCGGCCGGCCCCAGCCGCCCTGCGGCTGGCCGCCGCCCCAGCCGGGCCCCGGCTGGGGCGAGGGAGCACGGTGCTGATCAGGGCCGCTCGGCGCGGACCAGTGACCGGGGGGTGGTTGGTTGCTCGACCACTTCGAGTCCGGACCGTGCTGGTCGGCGGGTTCGGCGGGCCGGGGCACCGTGGCGTCCCGGTCGTCGGGATTGGCAGATCCGGGCGAGGCCCAGCCCGGAGTGTCGTTCACGGTCGTCCACCTCGTGGATTGGTTGTGGGATCGGCCCGGCGAGCCGACATATGCCGAGGGCCCGGCCGCGTAGGGAACCGGCAGGCTGGCAGCCATCGTGCCACGCACTGCCCTGCGGCGGTGGGGCCCCTGCATCACCTTCGCACCTTCATTGTCCGAGCCGTACGGGGCAGACTGGGCAGATGGCTGATCAGTACGCGCAACGGCAGGCCGGCGGCGAGCCGCCTTCGCTTCGGGTCCTGCGCTGGGAAGAGCCGCCCGAAGGGCCCGCGCTGGTGCTCCTCGACCAGACCAGGCTCCCCGCCGAGGAGGTCGAACTGGTCTGCACCGATGTGCCCGCTCTGGTGCGGGCGATCAGGACGCTCGCCGTGCGCGGTGCGCCCCTGCTGGGCATCGCGGGCGCCTACGGCGTGGCTCTCGCCGCTGTGCGGGGCTACGACGTCGAGGAAGCCGCCGGGCTGCTGGAGCGCTCGCGGCCCACCGCGGTGAATCTGGCGTACGGCGTACGGCGAGCGGCCAAGGCATATCGGGCGGCGGCGGGCGCAGGAGCCGAGAAGGCCGCGCAGGCGGCGCTCAGGGCCGCCAGGGAGCTGCACCGGCAGGACGCCGATGCCAGCGCCCGCATGGCCGGGCACGGACTCGCTCTGCTCGATGAGCTGCTTCCCGGGGGTGGCCACCGGATCCTCACCCACTGCAATACCGGGGCCCTGGTTTCGGGCGGGGAGGGCACCGCGTTCGCCGTCGCTCTCCGTGCCCACCGGTCCGGCAGGCTGCGGCGGCTGTGGGTGGATGAGACGAGGCCGCTGCTGCAGGGGGCCCGGCTGACGGCGTACGAGGCGGCTCGCAGCGGCATGGCGTACACCCTGCTCACGGACAACGCCGCCGGCTCTCTGTTCGCGGCGGGGGAGGTGGATGCGGTACTCATAGGCGCCGACCGGATAGCGGCGGACGGCGCGGTGGCGAACAAAGTGGGGAGTTATCCGCTCGCCGTGCTGGCGAAGTACCACCATGTGCCGTTCGTCGTGGTCGCGCCCACGACCACGATCGATCTCTCCACCCCGGACGGGGCGGCGATCGAGGTGGAGCAGAGGGCCGGGCACGAGGTCACGGAGGTCACTTCTCCGCAGTCGGCGGGGGCTGCGGGGGGAGCCGGAGGAGGGCTCCCGGTTGCGCCGCTGGGAACACAGGCGTACAACCCTGCTTTCGATGTGACTCCGCCGGAACTGGTGACCGCGATCGTGACCGAGGAAGGCACGTTGTCGCCGGTCACCGGGGTCGGAGTAGCGGAGCTGTGTGTCAGGTCACGCCAGGTAACGATTAGCTAATGGGATGATGTCGATTATGAAGGGACGAGTCCTTGTCGTCGACGACGACACCGCACTGGCCGAGATGCTCGGAATTGTGCTGCGTGGAGAAGGTTTCGAGCCGTCGTTCGTAGCGGATGGCGACAAGGCCCTCGCTGCTTTCCGCGAGGCCAAGCCGGATCTTGTGCTGCTGGACCTCATGCTGCCCGGAAGGGACGGCATCGAGGTGTGCCGCCTGATCAGGGCCGAGTCCGGTGTGCCGATCGTGATGCTCACCGCGAAGAGCGACACCGTGGACGTCGTCGTCGGACTCGAGTCCGGAGCCGATGACTACATCGTCAAGCCGTTCAAACCGAAAGAGCTGGTCGCCCGCATCAGGGCGCGGCTCAGGAGATCGGAGGAGCCCGCGCCGGAGCAGTTGACCATCGGGGATCTCATCATCGATGTCGCGGGTCACTCGGTGAAGCGGGACGGCCAGTCCATCGCGCTGACCCCTCTTGAGTTCGATCTGCTGGTGGCGCTCGCACGCAAGCCGTGGCAGGTGTTCACTCGTGAGGTCCTGCTTGAGCAGGTCTGGGGGTACCGTCACGCGGCGGACACCCGGCTGGTGAACGTGCATGTTCAGCGGCTGCGTTCCAAGGTCGAGAAGGACCCGGAGCGCCCGGAGATCGTGGTGACCGTCCGTGGTGTCGGTTACAAGGCCGGACCGAGCTGAGATGCCCGGCGGCGGCGCTGCTCGGAAGCCCGGGGAGCCGGGAGTCCGTACGGGGCGGCCTGCCGGACCGTGGCATGGACCGTCGTGGCTCGGTCGTCTGCTGCAGGGCAGGCGGTCGGGCCAGGACGGTGAGCCCGGACGTCTGATGCTCAGGCTCGTCATGCGCTGGGTTCGACGCCCGCTGCTGCCTGCTGTGCGCCTATGGCGACGGAACATTCAGCTCCGGATCGTGGTGACGACGCTGTTGATGTCGGTCGGCGTGGTCGTCCTCCTCGGGTTCGTCGTCATCGGCCAGGTACGCAACGGCCTCCTGGACGCCAAGGGGCAGGCGGCGCGGAGCCAGGCGGCCGGCGGATTCGCCGTGGCACGGGAGGAAGCGAACGTTCCGGTCGGACCCGGTGGGCCGGACGGCGCTGGGGCGGACGGCCCCACGGTCACGAGTTCCTGGCGGTCCGATCTGGTGGAGCGGCTGGCCAGCGGTGGCCAGGGAGCGTTCAACGTGGTGGCGCTCAGTGCCGAATTCGAAGGCGCCGGCTCCAGCCGCGGCCCCCGTACATCGGGGAGCGTGGACCCGGCGTCGATTCCCGAGACCCTGCGCGAGGTCGTCCGCCAGGACGCGGGGACGCATGAGACGTACATCCGGATCAAGTACAACAACGGGGAGCGGGCGGCGGAGCCCGGACTCGCCGTCGGTACGCGTCTGAACGACGTCGAGGGCAGTTCCTACGAGCTGTACTACCTGTTCCCGCTGGCCCAGGAGGAGCAGTCGCTCAACCTCGTCAGAGGCACGCTCGCCACCGCGGGGCTCTTCGTGGTCGTGCTGCTGGGAGCCATCGCCTGGCTCGTGGTGCGACAGGTCGTGACACCGGTGCGGATGGCGGCGGGGATCGCCGAACGGCTCTCCGCGGGCCGGCTCCAGGAACGGATGAAGGTCACCGGGGAAGACGACATCGCCCGGCTCGGTGAAGCCTTCAACAAGATGGCGCAGAACCTGCAGCTCAAGATCCAGCAGCTGGAGGAGCTGTCGCGGATGCAGCGGCGCTTCGTCTCCGACGTCTCGCACGAGCTGCGTACGCCGCTCACGACCGTGCGTATGGCCGCCGACGTCATCCACGAGGCGCGCAGCGACTTCGATCCGGTGACGGCGCGCTCGGCCGAGCTTCTCGGCGACCAGCTGGACCGCTTCGAGTCGCTGCTCTCCGATCTGCTGGAGATCAGCCGCTTCGACGCGGGAGCCGCGGCGCTGGAGGCCGAGGCGATAGACCTGCGGGAAGTCGTACGGCGGGTGATCGGCGGTGCCGAGCCGCTGGCCGAGCGCAAGGGCAGCCGGATACGGGTGATCGGCGACGAGCAGCCGGTCGTGGCCGAGGCAGACGCCCGCAGGGTGGAACGTGTACTGCGCAACCTGGTCGTCAACGCCGTCGAGCACGGCGACGGACGGGATGTGATCGTGCGGATGGCGGTCGCCGGGGGAGCCGTCGCGGTCGCTGTGAGGGACTACGGGGTGGGGCTGAAACCCGGTGAGGCGACCCGGGTGTTCAACCGTTTCTGGCGGGCCGACCCGGCACGGGCCCGTACCACCGGCGGGACCGGCCTCGGTCTCTCCATCGCCGTCGAGGACGCCCGGCTGCACGGCGGCTGGCTGCAGGCGTGGGGCGAGCCCGGTGGGGGCTCGCAGTTCCGGCTCACCCTGCCGCGTACGGCGGACGAACCGCTGCGCGGTTCGCCGATTCCGCTGGAACCGGAGGACTCGCGGCAGAACCGGGAGCGTGCCCAGGCGCAGGCGGCGTCGTCCAGGGAGCCGGGGAACCGGCTGGCCTCCGTACCCGTTCAGTCCGCGTCGGGCGGCGCGCCGCTGCCCGTGCCGCCGCTTGTCCCGGCGGCGCCCGGCACGGCTCCGGCCGGCGTCGATCCGGCCGCGCTGCCCGGCAACGGCGCGCGGGTGGTGGCCCGTCCGGCGGGGGAGTGGCAGGACGACCCCACGGCAGAGGTTTCTTCGGACCGGGAGGACACGACTCGTGGGCGCTGACCCTCGTCGGAACGGCCGCCGGGGCGGGGTGCGCCTCGGCGCGCTCCTCGGCGGCACCGGGGTGCTGCTGGCCGGTTGCGCCTCGATGCCCGACAGCGGCGACATCCATGCCGTCAAGGCGTCCCCGCCGGCCGATTCCCAGGTACGGGTGTACGCGGTGCCGCCGAGGCAGGGGGCGACGCCCGAAGAGATCGTCGCGGGATTCCTGGAGGCGATGACCAGCGACGACGCGGACTTCGCCACCGCACGGAAGTATCTGGCGCCGGAGACATCCCAGAAGTGGCGGCCGGAGGAGAGCACGACCGTGCTCGCGGCGGCGCCCGACGCGGGCAACGGACGGCAAGGCGGCCGGGACAATCCGGGCTGGGACTTCCCGCTCTACGGCAAGCAGATAGCCACGGTGGACTCCCAGCACGCCTACCAGGCCATCCCGCCCGATGACTACCAGCGGACCATTCATCTGTCGCAGCGGAACGGTCCGGACGGCAAGGAGTGGCGCATCGACAGTCTGCCGCCGGGTCTGGTGCTCGGTGCGTCCGACTTCCAGCGGAACTACCGGCAGGTGAACAAGTACTACTTCGCCACCGGGCAGAGCAAGGTGGTCGCCGATCCGGTCTTCATCCGGCAGCGGATGGATCCGGTCACTCGGATGGATCCGGTCACCCAGTCGGTCAAGGCGCTGCTGGAGGGGCCGACGAACTGGCTGAAACCGGTGGTGGAGTCGCCGTTCCCGACGGGGACGACGCTGAAGAGGGGCGTCACATCGCTGACGTTCGACGACCGGGACGCTCTGAAGGTGCCGCTCAACGAGAAGGCGTCCAATGTGGGGCGTACGCAGTGCACCAAGATGGCCGCGCAGATCATGTTCACCCTGAAGGACGTGTCGTCCACACGGGTGGAGCAGGTGGAGCTGCAGCGCGCCGACGGCTCCCAGCTCTGTGTCCTCCCCAGTGGTCAGGAGGAGGGGTACGCGCCGGACAATGCCTCGGGCCGGCCGGTCAACCAGTACTTCGTGGACGCCCAGAACCGGCTGGCGATGCTGCCGGGCGGTGCGAAGGAGATCAGCGAGCCGGCGCAGGTGTCGGGGCCGTTCGGAGACGGGCGGGTCCCGATGAGCCAGGTAGCCGTGGCCCGTGACGAACGCATGGCGGCGGCGGTCTCCAAGGACCACAAGGAACTCCGCGTCGCGTCGATCACCATCGACGGCGATCCGGCTCCACCGGTGCTGCAGAGCAAGGGCAGGAAGCAGAACGACCGTCTCTCCGCGCCCAGCTGGGACGGGCGCGGCGATCTGTGGGTCGCCGACCGCAATCCCGAGCAGCCGGCGCTGTTCCGCCTCGCGGGCGGAAAGGGACGGCCCCAGAACGTCCGGATCATTCCGGGGCTCGACGGTGGGCGGATCGAGTCGCTGAGGGTTTCGGCGGACGGTGCGCGTATCGCGCTGCTGCTGGAGAAGGACGGGAAGACCACCCTGCAGATCGGGCGGGTGGAGCGCCAGGGCTCTCCGGACGACCCGGTGGTGGCCGTCACCGAGCTACGGCAGGCGGCACCCCAGATGGAGACGGTGACGGCCGTGTCCTGGGCGGGTCCCAGCCGCCTCGTGGTGGTCGGCAGGGAGGCCGGCGGGGTTCCGCAGGTGCGCTACATGGGGACGGACGGTTCCACGTCGGCGGCGGATCTCCTGCCGGGGCTCAACCGGGTGAGGTCGGTGGCCGCGTCGGGTGACGAGAGCCGTCCACTGGTGGCGTACTCGGAGGACGACGGCATCGTGCGGCTGCCGTCCGGCGCCAACTGGCAGACGATGGTCAAGGAAGGCTCGGCTCCCGTCTATCCCGGCTGAGCACCACAGAGCGGTCACAGTGCCGCAGTCAGGACGAGGATTCCTTCCGCTTGAGCCCCCTGAGCGGGCGGGGAACCTCTTCGGCCTCCTCCGCGGTGCGGCCGCATCGGGCCCCGGCCCGTGGGCAGGATGATCTTCACCGGGTTGGCCCAGCCGACGGAAGCCCAGGTCAGAGGGCAGTTCCCGAGAGTTATCCACAGGGGTGGCGGGGCTCCCGGAGCCTTGGCACAGTTGTGGTCATGCGGAGGTGGTGGCAGGAGATCTGCGGCCTGGTGCTGCCGGCCGCATGCGGTGGCTGCGGTGATCCCCGCACGCCGCTGTGCGAGAGGTGCGCGCATGAGCTGTACGGCTCCGCTGCGCGCCGGACGAGGCCGGTGCCCGAGCCCGCGGGCCTGCCGGCCGTGCATGCGGCCGCCCCGTATGCCGACGCCGTACGGGCGGTGCTGCTCGCGCACAAGGAGCGGGGCGCTCTGGGGCTCGCCCGGCCCCTCGGCGTCGCGCTCGCCGGTGCCGTGCGGGCCGCGGTGCCCCCGGTCGGCCGGGCGGCGGGGCCGCTGCTGCTCGTGCCGGTGCCGTCCGCGCGGCGCGTGGTGCGGGCGAGGGGGCACGACGCGGCGCGGCGGATCGCCCTGGCCGCGGCCGGAGAGCTGCGGCGCACGGGGACGGAGGCGAGGGCGCTGCCCGTGTTGCGGCAGTGGCGTGAAGTGGTCGACCAATCGGGCCTCACGGCTCGGGAGAGGACGGAGAATCTGGCGGGTGCCCTGAGGGCCGTGGCCGGCGCCGGCAGGCTCCTGGAGAGCGGCCGGGTGGTGCTGGTGGACGACCTGATGACGACCGGCGCCTCGCTCGCGGAGGCGGCGCGGGCCGTCCGCGAGGCGGGGCCGTGGACAAGGGCCGCGAGACCGACCGGGCCCGCCGCATCGGAGGCGCGATCGCCCCGTCGCGCAGAGTTGTACGCGGCCGTGGTCGCCGCGCCGCCGATCTCTTTCGAGTAAATCCGGAACTGATCGATTACCTGCGACGTTGCAGGTAATGAGGGAAGAAAGACCTTGGAACGGAGGTACGCGCTGGTAGCGGGTGCCGACACCCTACCGATCGAGCTATGTTCGGTTGTGAGGATGTGCGGAACGAGGTCCCGTACTTCACCGAATGCACTGCCGTGCTGTCGGCCAGGGAATCGAGGCAACGGAAAACCTCGAAAGTTGGTGGGGTGGGGATCTTGTCGACTGGGGAGGAGGAGGTGAAAGTCGCCTAGTCCGAGGCTCCGGCGAATCACCGGGGTCTGGTGCAAGAGGGAGAGGCTCCGCAGCCGCTGAGTGAGCGGAGCGATCCGGGAACGGAGTTCTGCGTGGACATCGTCGTCAAGGGCCGCAAGACCGAGGTGCCTGAGCGGTTCCGTAAGCACGTGGCCGAGAAGCTGAAGCTGGACAAGATCCAGAAGCTCGACGCCAAGGTGATCAGCCTGGACGTCGAGGTGTCCAAGGAGCACAACCCGCGGCAGGCCGACCGTTCGGACCGTGTGGAGATCACACTTCACTCCCGCGGCCCGGTGATCCGGGCGGAGGCGTCGGCCGGCGACCCGTACGCAGCGCTCGACCTCGCCACGGGCAAACTGGAAGCACGGCTGCGCAAGCAGCACGACAAGCGCCACACCCGCCGCGGCAACGGCCGTCTGTCGGCCGCCGAAGTGGCCGATGTCGTTCCCGGCGTCGCCGAGTTGAACGCCAATGGCCACATCCCCGCCGAAGAAGTGCTGGATTCCATTCCCACCACCAGGATCGGCTCGCTCGAAGTCCAGGGCGAAGGCCCGCTGGTGGTCCGCGAGAAGATCCACACCGCGGCGCCCATGACACTCGACCAGGCGCTCTACGAGATGGAGCTGGTCGGGCACGACTTCTACCTCTTCGTCGACTCGGAGACGAAGCAGCCCAGTGTCGTCTACCGGCGGCACGCCTATGACTACGGCGTCATTCATCTGGAGACCGACCCGCTGGCCGGATCGGACGCGCGCGGCGCCGGAGGAGCGCTCGGCGGCTGACCAGACCGTCACGCGACATGCGTGGTGACGGTGGTGTCCCCGAGCGCCCGGTGCGCCCTCGGGGACACCACCGCGCGGCCACAGGACCACCGCTCTGACGTCCGGGCATGAAAGCATGGCGTCGTAGGACCAACCGGTGCTCTGTGCACAGGCGTTGGCGGACCAGACATGACCTTCAGGCCCTGGCCTTCAGGGGGAGGAACGATGGCGGACAGCTTCGGACCGGTTCAACAGGACACGGCCGGCGCCCGGGACACGGTCGTCGAGGCCGCCACGGGCGGCTCCCGCGCCGAGCCGATCCGGGTACTCGTGGTGGACGACCATGCCCTCTTCCGGCGAGGGCTGGAGATCGTCCTCGCCCAGGAAGAGGACATCCAGGTCGTCGGCGAGGCGGGAGACGGCGCGGAAGCGGTCGACAAGGCCGCCGACCTGCTGCCGGACATCGTCCTGATGGATGTGCGCATGCCGCGGCGGGGCGGCATCGAGGCATGCACCTCGATCAAGGAGGTAGCCCCCAGCGCCAAGATCATCATGCTGACGATAAGCGACGAGGAGGCCGACCTCTACGACGCCATCAAGGCAGGCGCCACCGGCTATCTCCTCAAGGAGATCTCCACCGACGAGGTCGCCACCGCGATCCGCGCGGTCGCCGACGGGCAGTCGCAGATCAGCCCGTCCATGGCGTCCAAGCTGCTCACCGAGTTCAAGTCGATGATCCAGCGCACCGACGAGCGCAGGCTCGTGCCCGCGCCCCGGCTCACCCACCGGGAGGTCGAGGTACTCAAACTGGTCGCCACGGGCATGAACAACCGGGACATCGCCAAGGAACTGTTCATCTCCGAGAACACCGTCAAGAACCACGTGCGCAACATCCTGGAGAAGCTGCAACTGCACTCCAGGATGGAGGCCGTGGTCTACGCGATGCGGGAGAAGATCCTGGAGATCCGCTAGCCGACGGGTCCGGTCAGGCCGGGCACGCCGGGGCGGTAGGACCGGGGAGTGTTCAGGTGAGGGCGGAGATCAGGGGGGCGGCCAGTTCGGGGCGGTCGACGCGTTCGACCCGTACCGCGTCGCAGCCCACCCACTCCGCCGCCTCCAGCAGCGCCTGCGCCATGGGCCGGACGGCCTTCGGGGTGTCCAGCGACACCTGCTTGGCCACGAGCGTCGTGCCCTCGCGCGCCGGGTCGACCCGCCCGAGGAGCCTGCCGCCTGACAGCAGTGGCATCGCGAAGTAGCCGTACACCCGCTTCGGCTTGGGGACGTACGCCTCCAGCCGGTGGGTGAAGCCGAAGATCCGTTCCGTGCGGGCACGCTCCCAGACGAGGGAGTCGAAGGGCGAGAGCAGCGTCGTGCGATGACGGCCGCGTGGCACGGTCGCCAGTGCCTCGGGATCGGCCCAGGCCGGTTTGGACCAGCCCTCGACCGTGACCGGCACCAGACCGGAGTCCGCCACCACCCTGTCGAACTGGTCGCCCTTGAGCCGGTGGTAGTCCGCGATGTCCGCCCGCGTCCCCACACCCAGCGACTGCCCCGCCAGCCGTACGAGCCGCCGCAGACACTCCGCGTCGTCCAGCTCCGTCTCCAGCAGAGCCGCGGGGATCGCCCGCTCCGCCAGGTCGTACACCCGCTTCCAGCCACGCCGCTCGGTGCACACCACCTCGCCGTACATCAGCGCACGCTCGACCGAGACCTTGGAGGCGGACCAGTCCCACCACTCCCCGCCGTTCTTCGCACCGCCCAGCTCCGTCGCCGTCAGGGGGCCCTCGGCGCGCAGCTGCTTGATCACCGTGTCATAGGAGCCGTCGGGAAGGTCGTGGTACCACTGCGGCCGCGCCCGGTAGGCGCGCCGGCGGAAGCCGAAGTGCGGCCATTCCTCGACGGGCAGTATGCATGCCGCGTGGGACCAGTACTCAAAGCTGTGGCCCTCGGTCCAGTACGCGTCCTCGACGGTTCTGCGGCCGACCGCGCCGAGCCTGGCGTAGGGAATCAGTTCGTGCGAACGCGCCAGCACCGAGATCGTGTCCAGCTGCACCGCTCCCAGATGCCGCAGCACGCCCCGTACACCGGCGCGCCGGTCCGGCGCGCCGAGGAATCCCTGGGCGCGCAGGGCTATGCGGCGGGCCTCGTCGGCGGAGAGTTCGGCGGCGGGAGGAGGCAGCGTCGTCATGGTCCGCACGATAGACGCAGCCACTGACATCCGGCCGGGGCGCGGTCGGAGCGGTCGGCGTGGCCGGCGTGGTCGGGGGAGTCCGTCACTGCCGTGCCGCGGACGCCGGGAGGTACGCGTGCCGGCTCGGCAGGCCGATGTCCGACGGGAGCAGGGAGCCGATCCAGGTGTCCCGCAGCGTGTCCTTGTTCAGCAGCGCGGCCCGGAGCTCGCCCTCCACCGTGAAGCCCGCCTTCTCGGCCGCCGCCCGTGAGGCCGCGTTGCCGACCTCGGCCCGCCACTCCAGCCGTGTCCCGCCCAGTCCGGTGAAGGTCCAGTGCGCCACCGCGCCCACGGCCTCCGTCATGATCCCGCGCCCCCGGAACTCCCTGGCCGTCCAGAAACCGATCTCCCACACGCCCGAGAGGCTACGCAGAGTGACCGCCACCGACGCCATCAGCGGGCCGCCCTCGTGCGGGAGCACCGCGAACGTGAACATCGTCCCCGTGTGCCAGCCCTCCGGCACCGTCTGCCCGGTGAAATCGACCGCGTGCCGCCGCTCGTACGGGGAAGGAACCGTCGTCCAGCGCTGGATGTCGGGGTCCTGGCAGATCCGGTAGACGTCTTCCGTGTCGTCGTCCGTGAACGTGCGCAGCAACAGCCGCTCGGTGGTGAGAGTGATGGGCTCCATGTCCTGGATTCTGATCAACCCCGGAGCCGGAAGCGAGCACTTTTCGTACCTCACCGGCACCTTCCGCGCGTCCCGCGCGTTCTCATGTCGGGCAACTAGCGGCCTGGCTGGCTGCGGACCTCCCGACGTGGTGGGGTCCTCGCTTACGATGGCCGTTGCGGTAGGGCCCGCCTGCCGTGCCCGTGCCAGTGTCCACCACGACCCAGCCGGGCCCGATCGGCAAGGAGACCAGCCTCAGTGTCCGTCTTCAACAAGCTCATGCGTGCAGGCGAAGGCAAGATCCTGCGCAAACTGCACCGCATCGCGGACCAGGTCAACTCCATCGAAGAGGACTTCGTCAACCTCTCCGACGCCGAGTTGCGGGCCCTCACGGAAGAGTACAAGGAGCGCTTCGCCAGCGGCGAGGACAGCCTTGACGATCTTCTTCCCGAGGCGTTCGCCACCGTCCGCGAGGCCGCCAAGCGCGTTCTCGGCCAGCGCCACTACGACGTACAGATGATGGGCGGCGCCGCGCTGCACCTCGGCTATGTCGCCGAGATGAAGACCGGCGAGGGCAAGACCCTCGTGGGTACGCTCCCCACGTATCTCAACGCGCTCTCCGGCAAGGGCGTCCATCTGATCACGGTCAATGACTACCTGGCCGAGCGCGACTCCGAGATGATGGGCCGCGTCCACAAGTTCCTGGGCCTGTCCGTCGGCTGCATCCTCGCGAACATGACGCCCGCGCAGCGCCGCGAGCAGTACGCCTGCGACATCACCTACGGCACGAACAACGAATTCGGCTTCGACTACCTCCGCGACAACATGGCGTGGTCCAAGGACGAGCTCGTCCAGCGCGGCCACAACTTCGCCGTCGTCGACGAGGTCGACTCGATCCTCGTCGACGAGGCCCGTACGCCGCTGATCATCTCCGGCCCCGCCGACCAGGCCACCAAGTGGTACGGAGACTTCGCCAAGCTGGTCATCCGGCTGACGAAGGGCGAGCCGGGCAACCAGCTCAAGGGCATCGAGGAGACCGGCGACTACGAGGTCGACGAGAAGAAGCGGACCGTGGCCATCCATGAGTCCGGTGTCGCCAAGGTCGAGGACTGGCTGGGCATCGACAACCTGTACGAGTCGGTGAACACCCCCCTGGTCGGCTATCTGAACAACGCCATCAAGGCCAAGGAACTCTTCAAGAAGGACAAGGACTACGTCGTCATCGACGGCGAAGTCATGATCGTCGACGAGCACACCGGCCGTATCCTCGCCGGCCGCCGCTACAACGAGGGCATGCACCAGGCGATCGAGGCGAAGGAAGGGGTGGACATCAAGGACGAGAACCAGACCCTCGCCACCATCACCCTCCAGAACTTCTTCCGCCTCTACGACAAGCTCGCCGGCATGACCGGTACGGCGATGACCGAGGCCGCCGAGTTCCACCAGATCTACAAGCTCGGCGTCGTGCCGATCCCGACCAACAAGCCGATGATCCGTATGGACCAGTCCGACCTGATCTACCGCACCGAGGTCGCGAAGTTCTCCGCGGTCGTCGACGACATCGCGGAGAAGCACGACAAGGGCCAGCCGATCCTCGTCGGCACCACGTCGGTCGAGAAGTCCGAGTACCTCTCGCAGCAGCTCAACAAGCGCGGCATCCAGCACGAGGTGCTCAACGCCAAGCAGCACGACCGTGAGGCGATCATCGTCGCCCAGGCGGGCCGCAAGGGCGCCGTCACCGTCGCCACGAACATGGCCGGCCGTGGTACGGACATCAAGCTCGGCGGGAACCCCGACGACCTCGCCGAGGCGGAGCTGCGCCAGCGGGGCCTCGACCCCGTCGAGCACGTCGAGGAGTGGGCCGCCGCGCTGCCCGCCGCGCTGGAGAAGGCCGAGCAGGCCGTCCGCGCGGAGTTCGAGGAGGTCACGGACCTCGGCGGGCTGTATGTGCTGGGCACCGAACGCCATGAGTCGCGCCGTATCGACAACCAGCTGCGCGGTCGTTCCGGCCGTCAGGGCGACCCCGGCGAGTCCCGCTTCTATCTCTCCCTCGGCGACGATCTGATGCGGCTGTTCAAGGCGCAGATGGTCGAGCGCGTCATGTCGATGGCGAACGTCCCCGACGACGTCCCGATCGAGAACAAGATGGTGACGCGCGCGATCGCGTCCGCCCAGTCCCAGGTCGAGCAGCAGAACTTCGAGACGCGGAAGAACGTCCTGAAGTACGACGAGGTGCTCAACCGCCAGCGCGAGGTCATCTACGGAGAGCGCCGTCGCGTGCTGGAGGGCGAGGACCTGCATGAGCAGGTGCGCCACTTCATGGACGACACCATCGACGCCTACATCCAGGCGGAGACCATCGAGGGATTCGCCGAGGAGTGGGATCTCGACCGCCTGTGGAACGCGTTCAAGCAGCTCTACCCGGTGAAGGCGAGTATCGAGGAGCTGGAGGAGGCGGCCGGGGACCGGGCGGGGATCACCGCCGAGTTCATCGCCGAGTCCATCAAGGACGACATCCACGAGCAGTACGACGAGCGCGAGAAGCAGCTCGGCTCGGAGATCATGCGCGAGCTGGAGCGGCGCGTGGTCCTCTCGGTACTCGACCGCAAGTGGCGCGAGCACCTCTACGAGATGGACTACCTCCAGGAGGGCATCGGCCTGCGCGCGATGGCGCAGAAGGACCCCCTGGTCGAGTACCAGCGCGAGGGCTTCGACATGTTCACCGCCATGATGGACGGCATCAAGGAGGAGTCCGTCGGCTATCTGTTCAACCTGGAGGTCCAGGTCGAGCAGCAGGTCGAGGAGGTCCCGGTGCAGGACGCGGCGGAGCGCCCCTCGCTCGACAAGAAGGACAAGGTGCCCGCCGCGCGCCCCGAGATCCGCGCCAAGGGGCTCGACGCCCCGCAGCGCCCGGATCGGCTGCACTTCTCCGCTCCCACGGTGGACGGTGAGGGCGGCGTCGTCGAGGGCGACTTCGACAACGGGGGGGAGCAGCCCGCTCGTTCGGGAGCGGACGGGATGACCCGGGCCGAGCGGCGCAAGGCGCAGAGGAGCTCGGGGCGCCGCCGTAAGAAGTAGGTCTTTCCGGGCGGAGCGCGGCTGTCCTCTCGGGCGGAGTACGTGGGCCGCGAGGTCTGCGGGTTCCGTGAGGTTCGCGTGATCCGCCGCGTACGGACGGCCGGGCCGGACACCGATCGGTGTCCGGCCCGCACCAAGGAAGAGATGCTCGTATTCGCTCTCGGGCACATCAGCGAGCGGATCAGCGAGCGCGTACAGGCC
>NZ_JBSGAW010000055.1:0-18542 GCF_053600955.1 Streptomyces sp. NPDC004838
CCGGTGTCTGCCGAACCTGCCAACGCCCGCTTCCCAGAAGAAGATCCACAAACCGCACCCCACAAACCACCCCGACTTAACGAAGTACTACTAGAACCCTCGCCGCAAACAGAGTGGGCGTCATCACGCATCCCTGTGCCGAGAGCGATCACCGCCCTGCTTGGAGCGCTGAAGGCGGTGACACCGATGTGCCGTCCAATCCGCCCGCCCCTCCACCCTGCTGAAGCGCATCGGTCTCAGCGCCTTGGTTGCTGCCCCGCTCTGAACACCGGTGTCCGGGTGCCCATCCCACACCCCGAGGGCACCGGCGTTCTGAGCACTCAGTCCAGGAGCGGATCCGCCAGAAGCGGTATCCGGTCGGGAGCGACGGCGGCGATTCCAGGGATTAGTGCGTTTCAGGGGCGGAGGTGAGGGCCGTGGCCAGCGTCAGGCAGCCCTGGGGGATGGGACCGATGGACCGGGCGAGGAAGCTGAACTCTTCCTCGTTCAGCCCCGGACCTGTCGGACACACCGACGACTCGGTCGAGCCTCCCAACCCCCTCGTCGGCGTGTCCACCCTCAACCTCTACAGAAGCGCCCCTACTCGAGATCGTGGAAGAACTCTACCTCGTAGAGCCGCTGAGCCGTCGGACGGACCGGCCTCAGCCAGCCCGTGTCTGCCGTGGTGGCGCCCTGCTGCGGCGCCGGAACCGGATTCGGGCGGGGCCGACGTTTCCGGCGGGGCGGGATCGTCGCCTTAGGCGGGCGAGCGGTCGCCGGGCGCGTGCTGCGCTGCCGGCTCTTGCGCTGGATCGAAGTCATAGTCGTCTCTTTGAGTGATTCGTTGGATATGACGAGTCCGAGCCGCTGGGTGCGTGGCCAGGTGCTGGTGGCTCAACGGCGCACCATGCGACCATCATCGAGCTCGGGCTGATGACGCAGCAGCCTGGCAGATGTCCCTGCAGACGATCAACTCTGAGGCGTTAACCGAACGTTAAAGGCCCTTCGGCGGCTCGTGCGATGCTGTCGAAGACACAGCCACCAGGCCAATTCGCGCTTTGAGATTGGGGACTGACATGAAATTCCGCCTGCTCGGAGAGTTGTCCGCACTCGACAACGGACAATCGGTCGATGTTCCGTCAGGCAAGACCCGCGAGCTCCTGGCTCTTCTATTGCTGACCCCGGGCGAACCGGTTTCCCATCGCAAAGTTACTCGATTCCTTTGGCCGGGCGAGGACACCAAACCCTCGAACATCAGGCAGTACTGCCTCAGATTACGCCGCGCCGTGGGACTGGAGGTGGGAAACAGCGGCGGCACCACCCATATCCAGGTCGACCCCGCCAGCGTCGACCTGGTCCGCTTCCGGAGCCAGTACGCCACCGCGCTCCGCACCGGGAACCCACAGAATCGGCGCGGCGCACTGTTGACTTCGCTTTCCGAATGGCGCGGAGCCGCCCCGCTAGAAGACCTGCCAGGTGAAGCCTTCGCCCAGCAGCGAAGCTGGATCCTCCGCGAGCTGCACGACGCGTTGGCCGACTGCGTGCGGGCCGACTTGGACTGTTCCGAACCCCACGTCGCGCTCCAGCGGGCCGACGACGCGCTGGTGCACTGGCCCGACAGCGAGACCCTGCTTGGCCTCAAAGTCCAGTCGCTGGGGGCGCTGGGCCGCCACTACGCGATCGACCCACTGCTAGCCCAATGGAAGCGCCGTTTCAACCAGCCGACCGCCCATCTACTGCTGGCAAGGACGAGTCGGGAGGACACCATCACGTCCGGCATCACGTCCTCGGATCTGGGACTCCCGGAGCAGCTGAACCAGCTCCCCGCGCAGCAGAAACAGCTGATCGGCCGCCGATCAGAGCTGAAGCTCCTCACCGACGTCGTGCTGGGCAGGGAGTCCGAGTCGGGGCCGATCGCCGTTGTGGCGGGACTGGCGGGCGTCGGGAAGACGTTCCTAGCGGTGGCCGCAGCCCAACGCCTCGCGCCGAACTTCCCGGACGGAGTCCTGTACATCGACCTGAGGGGATTCTCCACTCTCGAGCCCGAGGAAGTCGCCTCCGTCCTGGTCCGCTTCCTGAACGATTTGCGGACGATCCCAGCCACCGGGAACGTCGACGGGCTGGTATCGGCCTACCGTTCGGCGCTATCGGGCCGCCGAGTGCTGGTCATCCTGGACAACGCCAGGGACGAGGCACAGGTCCGACCGCTGCTGCCCGGTCAGGGCCAAAGCGCCGCGATCGTCACAAGCCGCCGAAGGCTAGAGGGGCTGGTCGTCAAGGAAGGCGCGAAGCCGATCAATCTCGCGCCGCTCGACCGCCCTGAGGCCGCCGAGTTGCTGAGAGCATCCCTGGGAGAGGAACGGATGGGCCTTGCCAGACCATTCGCCGACCCCTTGCTCGACTACTGCTCCGGCTTGCCGATCGCTCTGCGCATCGTGTCCGCCCAAATCACCCGCCGCCAGCCCCAGGATTTGCCGGGCGTCGTCCGCAGGCTGCTGAAGGAGGGTTCCGGGCTGCGCCCTCTCGACCTGCGTGCCGATGAGTTGAACATCAGCTCCATGTTGGAGAGCTCCTACCGGCTCCTGCCCGCCCCTGCCGCCAAGCTGCTGTGGCATCTCTCCGTGCATCCCGGCCCGACAATCAGCTGGCGCGCGATCCAGGCGCTGGGGCACGACCAGGCCACAGTCGGCCGATCGTTGGATGGCCTGATCGACATGAGTCTGGTGACCGAGCCGACCCTCGAACGGTATGCCATGCACGACCTGGTCCGCATCTACGCCGCACAGCTGGCCGATCAGCAAGCTCCTGGAGATCGTGACGAGAGCCTTCGCCGAGTGCTGGAGTTCCTCCTGCAGAACGCCTGGTCCTGTGATCTGGTGCTCGATCCAGATCGCCGGCTGCCGATCACACCAAGCAGGGAGTTCCCCGTGGTCTCACCCCCGAACCACGCGGCTGCGACGGCCTGGTTCGACGCCGAGTACGCCACCCTGAGCGCCGCGCTCCAGCTGGCCGGGAGACTCCGGCTCGATCGATACACTTGGCTCCTGGCGCTCACTGTGCTGACCTATCAGTGGCGTTCCAACCGGTACCTGGACGCCCTCGGTCACCTCACCAACGCCCTCCCCGCAGCCGAACGGATCGCAGGGCCGGGAGACGTGACCATGATCCGACGCCTGCTCGCCGGAACCCACCGCGGACTCGGCGATCGTGCGAGGGCCATGGCGGAATTGCGTGGGGCGGTCCGCGCCAGCCTGGACCACGGCGACCTGAAGGGCACCGCGCTGGGCCGCTACAGCCTGGGCATCATGCTGCACGAGGACGGTGCTACCGACCAGGCGGTGGTGGAACTCAGAGCCGCTCTGGCAGACTTCAAAGCCCAGGACGACCGGCTCGGACAGGGAGCCGCGCTCGACGGGCTCGCCAACGTCTACCATCGAGCTGGCGATCACATCTCAGCGCTCGAGTACTGCCGCCGATCCTTGGCCCTGTTGGACGGCACTGCCGATCTCAACGGCCAGGCACACGGCTCGTTCACCATGGGCCGTATCCGGGCTGCGATCAGTGAGCACGACGCGGCGGCGACTGCTTACCGCCACGCGTTGATGCTCTACCGCTCGATGGCGTACCCGAGCCGGGAGGCCAGGACGTTGGTTCGTCTCTCAGACTCGCTCAGCGCACTAGGCCGCGACCAGGACGCCGAGCGGGTCGTCGAAGAAGCCCGTGCGCTCCTGGCGAGGCTCGGTGAGAAAGACCTCGACGCTGCGGTGGAGCGTCAGCGGCAACTCTCGTGACCCTCCGTCCCGGGCTCACCGGGCTTGCTCGACCAGGCGGAAGTACGCCGAAGGGTCGGGACGGGCGGCCTTCGGGCTCCGAGGTGAGCCGAACGGCGGCAGCCAGGGGCCAAGGTAGCTGCGAACCTCCGAAACCTTGGGGCGTTCGCGCGGGTCGACGGCGACCATGGCGAGACCGAAGCTCTTCAGCTCTTCGGGCATATGGGCATCGAGTCCGTTCGGGAAGGCCGACTCCGTCTCGCAGGCCGGACCCTCGACACGGCTGTAGGGCAGTTTCGAGGTCATCATCTCGAAGAGCAGGGCGCCGAGGGCAAAGACGTCGGTTTTCGCGGTGGACTCGGAGTCCTGGACATACTGTTCAGGAGCGGCGTAGCCAGGCGTCCCGCGGGGGTCGTAGTTCGGGGTCGAGAGATCCGTGGAGTTTCCCACGTCGAGGAGTCGAATCAACCCGTCGGGCTGCATCATCACATTGTTCGGTGTCACGTCCCGGTGAACGTAGCGCTCGTGTACCAGCGCCAGGGTGTCGCAAAGCTGGGCGACGACACAAGCCGCGTCTGTGGCGAGCACCGGCTGGTGCCGGATCATCCAGGATCGGAGAGTCGAACCGTCGATCAGCTCCATCACGATGTACCGCCGCTCGCCCCAACCCGAGTGCCAGCCCTCGTCCAGCACGCGGGGAACTCCGGGCACGGATTCCATGAACTGCAGTCGTGCCAGTTCGTAATCGAGCGGCTCAGCGCCTTCGGCATACTCGGTGATCGATTCACCAAAGCGACAAAACTGCATCTTGACAGCGACATCCTTTCGCCCGTACTCATCACGGGCGACGAAGAGCTCGCCTTCGCCTCCCTTTCCGAGTTCCCGCAGGATCCGATATCGGTTTTTCAGAAGGGTGTTAGGACGCAAGACGCAAACTCCAAGACCAGTTTCGCCCGCTGCTTCCCGCACCGGGACCGAAGGGCGACGAAAAAGTGGAGGACAGTATGACAGAATACCGGCCACCCGAAGGACTGATCAGGGTCTCTTCCGTGATCGACATCCGACTGGGGATGTTCGGACCGGAACGCTACCGGTGCCCGGCGTCAGACGTGCTCAAGGCCCGCGGAATGCGCCCGGCACGGCTCGCCACATGGAAACCCGAGGCGTTGGAGACATTCACCAACGGCCCATTCATGGCCGCGCTCGACCGGATCGAACTGCCGGACGACGATGCGAAGTCGAACAGATCCGCCAAACCCGCTCACGACGGAGTGCGCCAATGGACCCGGCATGCCCTCCGGATGTACTCGACAGCGTTCGCCGACAACCCGGAACTCCGGCCGGCCCCGCGTCGCTGGAGCTACCGGCACCGTGGCTCGCGAGATGACGGGTCCGTGAGTACGGAGTACCGGATCAGCGCCTGGGGACGCTGCTTCGAAACGGTGGACGGCCAGTTGCGGGAACTGCGGCTTCCGGTGAACCGCCTGCGGAAGCGCACGGATGCCGAGCGGGCGATCGCAGCCCTGGTCGCGGCAGAAGGCGATCCCGACGAGCGGTTGGAGCGCGTTCGGGTGACGCAGTTCGCGCTTTCGGACGGTCAGGTCGAGGACCTGTTCGACGGCACCCGGGCCGAGGCCCTGGCCCTCTACAGGAAGAACGGCGCACCCGCGATCCGAGCGCTCCTGGACCGTCCGGAGTACAGGCCCGGGTCAGCCTGTGCGTCCTGCCAGGTGGGATCCGTGTGCCCTACCCTGCCGCGAGCCCCGGGACTGCTCGGAATAGCCGATCGCACCCGGCCTCGGCGAAGTTGGTCCCCGACTACAGGCCGCAGGCACAGCTCCTGCCGGGCGCGCGGCTACCTCCGCAGCCTGCGGCTCCCGGTAGACGACTCCGTCGAACGTGCTGCTGCGGCCGAGCGCGGGCGCGCCGTCCATGCCTTCCTCTCCACCCGACACGGCCAGGGGGAACGGACGCCGTGCATCTCCGACGTACCTGCCAACTGGGTTCCCGACGGCTACCGGCTACCGCAGTCCGAGCGCCTTCTCGGAGCCCGCCTCCTGCGCCATCACGCCGAGGTTTGCCCGCTCCGCATCACCGATCCGGAGTCCGACAGGACACCGGAACCCCTCCTGGTGTTCGATGACCCCGCGGCCGACCTGCTGGTGCTGACGGAGCCCGATCTGCTGTACCGCGAGCGCGGCTCGTGGGTGTGGCGCGAGACCAAGACTTCCGCCGGTGGGCGGATGCCGCGCAACCTGCTCGCGGCCTACCCTCAGCTGGCGCTGGCGGTACGGATCATCGCCAAGGGCCTGCTGGCTGCCGACCGGGTGGAACTCGAATTACTGCGCCCCAATGGTGTGGACCTCCGGAGCCTCGACCCGTTCGCGCCGGAGACCGCAGCGGCAGCCGAAGCGGTGCTGCGTGACCAGGTCGTCGGCTGGCACCAAGAGCGACTGTTCGAAGCAACCCCGAGCGCGGAGTGCGACAACTGTGAGATGGCACGCTGGTGCTCAGCCCGCCGACCGCCAGAGACTTCACAGGAGGCGGCGAAGTGAGCCCGGAGTTCGAACTACTGGCGGCGGTGGCTCGCGGGGTGCTGGACCTGAGCGACGTGACCCGTCCGACAGCACTCCGGCTCCCGTACCCGGCGAACACCCAACTCGCCTTCGACCGGGTCGTGCTGTCATTCCTACAACAGGATCAACCACCGCCCCTGAGCGTTCCCGAGTTGCTCTCACGCTGCCGGGACCTCCTCTCGACCTGGCCGCTGGCACTCCCACCCGACGTGCTGACCTATGACGCCCGGCTGATCGACCAAAGCTCGGCCCAACCGACCCGCACCTGCGCCGAGCTGTCCTCCTACGGCCGGCTTGGGAGACTCGAACAAGGCGTAGCTCAGGTGATCGCCGATCTCGCCGACGCCTCCGGGGCTCCCGAGCGGTTCGCCACTTGTCGGGACTTCCTGATCACGCATCCCGTCATTCTGAACCCTGACGTATCCGAGCTCATGCGTCCGAACACCATCCGCACCTGGCGACTGGTCCGGGAGCTTTACGAGCCGGCGCCCGAGCACTTCTCGACCGGCCCCACGGTCTCCACCTGCACAGAGTGCCTTCTGTTTGCCAAGTCGGCAGCGGGCGACGGGGCATGGTGCGAGGGAGGGTGCACGAAGCGGCGAGGAGGGCTCGAAAAGACGGAGGAGCCCAAGCGCCCAATCGCCCTCCCCCGCGCTGTCCGGCTCTTCCTCGCTCTCCCCGGCCGCACCGAACTCGCCCTGCGCAAGAAGCTGCCCGGTGGGTCCCAGCTCATTCCGACAGGGACGGGCGGCCTTCGGTTCGTCCACAGAGACGGGACGGGCAGGGCCATCCGCGTGCTCGACCGCGAACAACCGGCGCTGGCCGCCTTCAGGTCTGCCGAGTTGGCTGCCCTCGAAGACACCCCGCTCGATGTCGTAATGCCCGACGCAGTCGTCGCGCGACCGGGCTACCGGAAGATCTTCGACCACAGCCTTCCCGACGGCGCCAGGGTGCGGCTCAGATCCGTCAGCGAATTCACGGCTCCGCACCGGAGCGACCCACCTGGGAGGACTCGTGCGTAGCACTGCCAAGGCCCTACAACAGGTGGTGCGGGAGCTCCGCTCCGCCGGCTCGGAACTGCCGCGTCGCAAGCTGGTCGACCTGTGTGAGATCGAACTCGGTCTGTTCCTCCAAGAGCAGCTGACTCCCGGTGCACCGGCTGCAGAGGGGTGGACCCTGTTCAGCGGCTACCCGTCCGCGCGTGAGCGCGACGACATCACCGACCAGCAGGAGCACATCCGTCGCACCGCGCGCTACGCTCTGTGGACCTGGGGGCGCCGACTCGCTTGGTCCGAAGCGCTGAAGGACTACCAGCAGCAGGACCGCCAACTCAGAGCCTTCGACGTACCGGACCCGGCCGCACCCGCCACCCGCCGCCCCTCACTCTCGGTGGCGGAGGACCGGTGGACCTCCTACGAACGCCTGCTGAGCCAGGCGCCGCCGTTCGCCGGCGAGCCGATCACCTTCGCTGGCCCCGGCCGGTACGCCTTCCCCATCGGCCGGCACCTGACCACCGTGCTTCTGCCGGAACACACAGCCTCCACGCCGCTCGGTCACGACCTCGGACTGCTGCCGGTCCACGCGGGCAGACCACTGACCTTCAAGTGGAGGAAGCTGATTATCACGGCCGCGGCCATGGACGCCCGGAAGCCTGCTGGCTGGGTCACCCGCCTGAAGGCGATCCGGCTGTCCACGCGCCGCCGCGGAGGCTTCAGTCCCGCCCGCGGCTTCTCCGTGTCCGGCATCGAGCACCTGCTCGGCATCGTCGGCGCCGGCAAGAGCACGCTTCGGGACGTCCTGGCCGTGCACCTCGCCCGGCAAGGACGGAATGTGACGGTGGTGGTCGGCGACGTCGCGGAGCAGCTCAAGCTGGTCGAGCTCTACAACACCCACGTTCCCGGCTCCGCCGCACCCATCCTCGGCGCGACGGGCCGCCAGCAGCACGCCGAACGGCTCCACCGCAGGACGGCAGGACGCGGCGAGCCCAACCTGCTCGCCCATCTGGATCCCGGCTTCCAGTACCTGAGCACCTCCTGCGTCTTGAACGCTTTACGCCACGCCGACGGCCACTCCGCCGACGACCTCCTGAGTTTCGGCGAAGCGCCGTGCACCAGGCTCCAATCGCCCAAGAAGCACGAGAAGGACCCCGAGGTCACATGGGCCTCGTACCGAACGGCCTGTCCGTTCTGGTCCCAGTGCCCGCGCCACCACGCGCCACGGTCCCTGGTCAACGCGGCGGTCTGGGTTTCCACCCCGCCCAGTCTGGTGGACTCCCGTGTCCCGCACCCGCAGAACCCGGAGCGCATCCGCTACCTCGAACTCGCCTGCCGACGCAGCGACCTGGTGATCGTCGACGAGGCGGACCGGGTGCAGATGCAACTCGACCGCATGTTCGCCCCCGCCATCCCGCTGCTCGGTGGTGGCCCCGACACTCGCTCGTTCCTCGACGAGGTCAACCAGCACCGTATCCGGGAGTTGGCCAGCGCCGGACGGGTGCAACTGTCCGATCGAGATGTAGAGAACTGGTCGGCTGCGGTGAACACCACCCAGGCGGCCGCAGATCGGCTGGTGGCGATGCTGGTCTGCGACTTCGACCTGCGCGCATGGGTCCGAACCGGCTACTTCAGCGCCGGGACGCTCCAACTGCGGCTGCTGGAGGAGCGGTTCCCCTTGCCGGAGGACTGCCACGGCCAGGTCGGCCCCACCGCCGAGCACCCGCACCAGGAGCCGCGGAAGCACCTGATGCAGCTCCTGGACGCCTTCCGGGACAACCCGTTCGGCGACAGGCGGCCTCCCAAGGACGAAACCCTGCCACTGCTCGGATTGCTCGGCGAACTGCTCCATACCAACTACCGCGAGCACACCCGCGCCCGGCTGCGGGACGTGGTGTGCGACCTCTTCGACCTCGCCCCGTTTCTGGGGAAGGAGCAGGAGAACCAAGACCGTTACCACGAACTCATGTTCCTGGTGAACGGGGACCGGGACACATCGGTCGGGAAACGCAGGAGCGCCGTCAAGGACACGAAGCGCCGCCAGCGCGCTTCCCTGCCTGAGCACTCGGACGACTGGCTGGAGGCCCTGCTCGACCGGTTCGAGTTCACCCTCCTGCTCAGCGCCCTGGAACCCAAGCTCGCACTGATCAACACCATGTGGCCGCGGGTCGCGGACTCACTCAGCCTCGGCTTCAACGAGATGTACCGTCGACCCCTCGACTACGCGCCGATGGTCCCCGAGTCCCCAATGGGCAATGTGATCGGGTTCCAGTTCCTTTTGGATGGACGGGACGAGGGCGGTGTCCGCAGCGGCGAGCTCCGCTTCTTCCGCTGCAGCGGAGTGGGACGTGAACTGCTGCGCGCCATGCCGGACCTACCGAAAGTGGACGGCCGGCCGGGGACCAATGTCCTGCTGATGTCGGGCAGCAGCTGGGCCGACAAGTCGAGCCGCTACCACGTTCCGGTGCCGATCGGCACACTCATCGAACCAGACCCGGCGGAACTGGAAAGGATCGCCGACCAGAGCGAGTTCCGCTTCGAGTTCGTCCGGGATGCCTGCGACTGCCCGCAACGGTGCACCTGCGACAGTCCGAGCGAGGCCCTGCGGCTTTCCGGAGTGCCGATCGACCGGCGCCAAGACGTGCTGCGCCGGATGGCCACCGAACTCGGCCGCAACGACCGCGGCCAGGGGCGTCTCCTGCGGGAACTGCACCGACTGCCGGAATCCCGTCGGCACATCCTGCTCCTGGTCGGCAGCTACGACGAGGCTGCGCTGGTGGCGGACACGCTACATACGCTCAACGATCGTTGGCGCGGCAGGGTCCGGCGGCTGGTATCCGACGGCGACCCGGATGCCGCCGCCCGTCCACTGGACGACGAGCACCACGCCCCGGTACTGCGCCGCGGTGATGTAGAGACGCTCGCCGCCACGGACGCCGAGATCCTGGTGGCCCCGCTGCTCGCGGTGGAGCGCGGGCACAACATCCTCGCCGTCGACAGCAAGGAGGCCGCGATCGGCTCGGTCTACTTCCTGGCCCGGCCCAACCCCCGCCCTGACGACCTCGGCCTCGCCGTGCACGCGATCAACGACTGGATCGTCCGGCTCATGGACGGTACCGGGTTCGCCGATCTGGTGCGCGACGCGCCCACGCTCAGTCTGGGCGCGCGCAGGTTCCGCAGGGAAGCCCGGTCCAAGTGGTTCCACGTGCTCTCCAGGAGCATGGCCTGGAGCCACCTCGGCGAAGAGGACCGCATCCAGGTCACCTGGGACATGCTGGTACTGATCTGGCAGGTCATCGGCCGCTCTGTCCGGGGCGCGGTACCCACCCGGGTCGCCTTCGTAGATGCCGCGTTCGCGCCCTGCCTGGCAGCGGCCGACCCGACCGGGCCCACCGACACGCCGAAATCGAGCTCGCTGTACAGCATCCGCGACGTGCTCACCCCCTACTTCCGCCCAAACAGCACTGCGCCGAAGGCCGAGCGCCGCATCGTCCAAGCCCTCTATCGGCCGCTGTGGACTGCCCTCGACCGCTGTCTGACCGAAACCACGGAAGAAGAAGGTCCCTCATGTACTCACTGATCCACCAGACCGCCTACGAGCCCGACCCGGACCACGGATCGTGGTTCGAGCAGTTCTGTGTGATGCACTTCCCCGAGGAGTGGCGCACCGAATTCCAGGACCTCTACCACCGCCGGTGGCGCCGCCGGGACCAGCCCCATGGCCTGCCGATCCGCAGGCTCAATGCCCTGCTGAGGGCCACCGCACCCGGTGTACTGGCAACCGGCCGAGGAGCGGGATCCAGCTCCGAGGTGCCGTGGTTCTACGCCACCGACGACCAGCCAGCCGAATTGATGGCCCCACTTCTGGCCTCCTGGGTGATGACCTTGCCCCCTGGCACGGACAAGGATCCGGTACGGGCCGCCGAGCACGAGGCCGCACTGGACCGGGCACTCGCCCTGATTGACGACGTAACCCCGGGCTGGCACCGCGAGTCCGTCGACCTCAACGCCACGGAACTCTCCGCAAGCGGCACCGCCGAACCCGACCGACGGCTCTACCACCTGCTGCCGGAGCGGATCGGCGCATTGCTTGCGGCCCGACCGCTGCTGATGGACGGTGTCGAACTGCGTTTCCGTCAGGTTACCCGGGATCAAGGGGTCGAGCTGGTCAGCTGGCCGCCGCGCGCCTACACCAAACACAAGCGCGCCTGGTACTACTCGGCGCTGGTGACGATCACCGTACAGACGGTACCCTTCACGGAGCGTTTCCGGGTGCACGTCTCGTACGGCGTGCGGCGCTGGGCCACCGGCTCTCCGGTGAAGCTGCAGAACGGCAGCGGGGCAACCGTCCTACTCGACGCACCGATGCCCTGGGCCGAGACTTCCGAGCCGCGCCACCGGCTCGTCGTTAACTCAATCTTCCTCGACCGCCCCCTCGGCATGCCTGTATGGAGCAGGCATAGCCTGGTCGACATCCTTCCGGAGCTGGATATCCAGCACGTGTACCCGAAGCCCGCCGAGCTGACCACCGAGGCGGCCGACTGGCTGACAGGCCGGGACGGGGTGGCCGCCGGCATCCTCTACAACACCGACTTCGGCCCGCATGGGGTCGGCGCCGGCCTCATGCCTCTGGAGCGGATGCTCCTCGACAAGTGGGTTGAGGCGGGCATCCACCCGTTCCTGCGCCGGGTACCGGCGCTCGAACGGGTGCACCGCAGGTCGAACCCCAGACTTCTCGCCACCTCACATACCAAGGACCCGGAGAAACTGGCCGAACGGGCCCGGCTGCGCGTCGAAGCCAGGCGCGCCGCCATCTGCGCGGTACTCGACGAACAACCGCTGTCCGTGGACGTGGTCTGGCAGACCGAGGAGACCCGGGACGGACTCGTCGCGGCACTGCGCCAATGGCTCGGCCTCCCGTCCACCGTCCCCGATGCAGACGGTACGTACGAGTGGCACGCAGACGGGCTGTACGTGGTGCTCCGCGCCCGCCCGTTGAAGTCCCTCGGCAGCGCTCTTGGGGTGGCCCGAGAGAGCGGCCACCCACGCGCCCGGTCGGTGGCGACGGCTGTTCGGGAACGCGCGGCACAGATGACCGCCAGGCTCGGCGCGCACCGGAAGACAGCCGGAATCGCATTTGTGGAGATCCTCGGACGCGACCGATTCCCCGCGACCTGTACCGACCCCAAGTCGGCGCTGCGTCTCGGGTGCGCTGGAGCCGGACGGGTGAGTCAGTTCATCGTCGTTCCGGAGGACGCTCACGGCCCGCTGCCCGAACGAGCCAACTCTGCGGTCGCGGACGGGATGCGCCAACTCGGTGCGATGGTTCCTCCTGAACAGAAGCTCGACGAGGCCCTGACCGACGACATGCAGTACCTGGCGCTCTGGCACGTCCGCCATCGGGCCAGCGGCCCTACCCGGCAGGCCGGACGTCACCTCGTCGCACTCCGGATCCGCCCGCGCGACCCGGTGCACCCGATCCAGGGCTGGAACGAGGCCGAGAAAAGCTGGGTTCCATACGCTCAACTGCAGCTCGCCATTGCCGCCTTGGGAGCCGCTCCAGTTCACCAGGAGGAAACGGACCGGTCCCGAACGACGCCGGAGGAATCCCGCTACGAGATCGAACGGCAGATCAGGTCACTGTTGTACCAGGTCCGGGACCGCCCTACCCTGCTGCTCGCCAACAGCGGCAACCTGCGCCAAGTCTGGCCCGGCTTGAACAATGGCCAACTCGTCAAGGACAGCTTGGTCTTCCACGGAGAACGCCCATCTCGGCTCTCGCTATTCGGCGCCGACCTGCGCGTGGTACTGGTACGGGACGCCAACAGTCGCGAGGAGACCGCCGAGTGGTACGCCCCGGGGGCCCAGGAGGAGGACACTCCTGGTGTGTCCATTGGATTGTGGGCTCCACAGGACGCCGACTCGGACAACCGGGTTTTCACCAGCACGGTCGGGAAGCCGCCGACCGGCGGAACGGTCCGCACGGACCTGCGCAAGATCGTCCCGACCACGCGCTGGCCACACGCCCCCGCAGCCACCGCCTGGAACCAGCAAGCGCTCGAACTCACCGTGCTCGGCTGTCTCTCTGAGCAGGCTCTGGAGCAGGCTCGCCGGACCGACCGGCCCACGGACCGACCCGCGCTGCTGGCCGCAGCCGTGCACCAATTGCGCCTCCACGACGAGTACCACCCGCTCTCCCGGCCACTGCCGCTTCACCTCGCGAAGCTGGCCGAGGAGTACCTCCTGCCGCCTGCTGCAGAAGCGACGCCGACGGCCGGGGCGGCAACCGGCGACGAAGTGGAAGCCGGTAGTCCGTCAGTGCGCAAATAGCACCAACCGGCCCGTCACCGCCCTGCTTCTGGCCAATCGCTCTGCGGACAGCCGGAAGCAAGCGTCACGCGTACTGCGCGACGACCGCTCCGCCCCCGTCGTACGGCTGGGCGGGGCGGCCCAGCACCGGGCGGCCGAGCTGGCCCTCGGCCCCATTGCGGTCTCCGTCGCCCACAAGGACGCATACGTGGTGGCCGTGGCGATCGGCGGGCACCCGGGCGAGTCGGCCGAGGGGACCGCGCGGACCGCCTTACAGATGATCACCCGGTCACCGGCCGGCAGCCAAGAAGCGAGGAACGGCAATGTCTGAGGAAGTCACCGCCACCCTCCGAGTGCGCATGAGCCGACGGGACGCCCACTACGGCGGCGACCTGGTGGACGGCGCCCGGCTGCTCCAGCTCTTCGGTGATCTCGTCACCGAGATCACCATCAGCAGCGACTGTGATGAGGGCCTGCTCACCGAATACCACCGGGTCGAATTCCTCGCCCCCGTGCACGCGGGCGACTACATCGAGGCCACGGCGCGGCTGCGCAGAACCGTCGAGTTCACCGCGTACAAGACCGTCGCGGCCCGCTACGAACTCGGATCCACCAGAGCCGAGGTGCCGAAGGCGCCGGTCGTGGTCTGCCGCGCGCTCGGCACCGCGGTCGTTCCGCCTGCGGCGGCCCGCCGCACGGCACGGACCGACCGGGCCCCAAAAACCCCGCCCCGGGCATGATCCCACACCCCGTCAGATTTTCTGAGGAGACTGATGACCCCCACTCGCCGAGCACGACCCTGCCGGGCCGGGTGCTGACCATCGCGGTGTGCAGTGCCTTCCTCGTCGGCCTCGATACGATGATCACGGTGCCGCTGATCCCCGAGATCGCGGCCGACACTAGACACCGCCGCCCGCGCGGGTGGTCTCTTCGTCACCGCCTACGCACTGTTCTTCCCTGCTCACACCCCTATGCGGCGCCATGTCCGACCGTCTCGGCCGCCGCAGGATTCTCGGCGCCGGACTGCTGCTCTTCGCGCTGGCCAACATCCTCACCGGGCTCGGCAGCGACTTCGGCTTCATCCTGGCCACCCGGGCGCTGGCCGGCCTCGGTTCCGCGATGATCATGCCGAGTGTCTACGCCATGATCGCCGAGAACTTCCCGTTCGAGCGGCGCGGCAAGGTCATGGGTACAGTCGTGGCCGGACTGCTCAGTTTGACCGTACTCGGCGTGCCGATCGCCTCCTATCTGGCCCATGTGATGAGCTGGCGTGCCGCGTTCCACGCCGTGGGAGTCGTCGGCGTCCTGATCCTTCTGACCGTTCTGCTCCGCCTCCCGGCCGTGGCACCCAAGGCCCCGGAGAAGCGGGCCCCCGGCAACCCGCTGGCGATCTACTACGGCATGATTCGCCGCGCCCTCACCACACCCGCCGTGCTGTGCGTACTCGGCTCGACCCTGCTGTGGAGCGCCGCCCTGTACGGCATGTTCTCCAACATCGGTATCTTCTTCGCCGAGCGCTTCGACTTCAACGAGGCCGAGACCGGATTCGCGATCACGGGGTCGGGATCGGGCAGCATGGTCGGCGCCCTGTTCGGCGGGCGCCTGGCCGACCGGCTCGGCAAGCGCCGGGGGCTCGTTGTCGCCGCGCCGCTGGCCGCCGCCGGAGTCAGCGCGGTTCCGCTGATCGGGGAGCGTCCGATCCCGGTGCTCATCGTCTTCATCCTGTGGGGCACGGCCGTGGGGGTCGGACAGCCCCTCCTGAGCGCCCTGGTGAGCGAGTTGCGCCCGGAGATGCGCGGCACCGTACTGGTCCTCAACAGCTCGGCCCAGTACGCCGGAATGATGCTGGCCACCGGTATCGCGGCGGCCCTCCTCCAGAACGATCTCTCCTTCACGGTGATCGGTGTGCTCTGCGGGCTCTGCGCCCTGGCCGTGCTGCCCCTGCTGGTGGGCGTCCGGGTCGCGGCCGGGTCCCAGGAGTCGCCGGAGCGGCCCGGATCGCCGACGGAGCGGATCGCATGACCAGGTCCACCGGCCAGGAGGCCGACCCCGGGAAGGTCCTCTTCGAACGATTCGTCGATCTGTGGAACGGCGAGGTCGACTTCGCGGACACCCCGGGGTTCATCGCCGACGACTTCGCCGTCCACAGCGCCGAACTCGCCCGCTACCTGGGCCTTCCCGACTCCAACCGGATCACCACCCGAGAGCGGCTCGCGCACCACCGGCACGACGGCGATACACCTGCTGGCCGCTGCCCTGCACGGCAGCCAGACCGTCATCGCGCAGCGCCAGGTGGCGGCCAAGAGTAACGAAATCCCGGCCATGGCCCCACTGCTGGCGAGCCCCCAGAACGTCGCCCCCGCTTCGCCCCAGCGCTTTACCCCGTCACGGAGACGCTGAGCAAGCGATGCCGTACCCGCCAGGGGCGGCGGACCGGATATAGGACAAGGGCGTCGCTGAGCCGCTCGTGAGCGAGGCGCTCGTAGCCGGCGGACGCCAGACCGAGCTTGCGGTAGAGGGGGGTAGGACTCTTCGAGCCCGCTGGCCATGGCCTCCCGGGATTCCAGGACACCTGCCCCGTGCTGATCGTTGAGAATCATGCCGGGACTCCCCCACAGATCGGCCGCAGCCTTGGAGTCGTAGCTGGTGAGGGTGGCGGCGAAGCGGGCGAGGTAGTCGTCGAGTTCGGCTTCGATGTCGTTCGTACGACTCAACGGAGGCACCACCCCCGCCTCAGCCATGGCGGCGTTACAAGGCATCCGTGGGAAACGGAGTCCCTCCGGCGGTAGCGGCTCGTTTGTCATCCCCTCGGTGTCAGCAACACACATCCGCGAGCGAAGGAGACACCCTGACCTGATGGCCCGTGGTGAGGATCCAGACCGTTGCCGTCAGCCACGAAGTCGCTATTTCAGGGCCTTTGCGAACTCGGGGACGACCTGGTCGAGGGCGTACGAGACGGAGAGGACCGAGTCGGTGGCGAAGGCGAGGCTGTGGGTGGACTCGGGCTCGAACACGACGTCGCGCCCGTCCTTGACAGCCGGCAGCCCCTGATAGAGGGCGTCCCCGGTCACCTCGGCGGCCGGGACCCCGATGGGGCCGACGACGACGAGGTCCGCGTCGAGGATGCCGATGTTCTCGCGCGAGACGGGGATGAAGAAGTTGGAGCCGGCGCGCTTCTGGACCTCGGGGTTGTTCGTGAACCCGAGGCGCTCCAAGAAGTCCACGCGGCCGCTGCCGTGCACGTACGCGCCGAAGCCCTCACTGGTACGGGAACCCGAGGTCACGGTCTTCCCCTTGAACTCAGGGTGCGCCTTGACCGCGGCGGCGAACTTCTTGTCGGTGTCCGCGATCAGCTGCCGGCCCTTCTCATGCAGGCCGAGAGCGTCCGAGATCATCTCGGTCTGCGTCTCCCAGTTCGTGAGGTAGGCATCGCCGCCCTTGGGCACGCCGATCGTCGGGGCGATCTTGCTGAGGGTGTCGTAGCGCTTCTGGTCGCCGCTGGACTTCGTGTCGAGGATGAGGTCGGGCTGAAGCGCGGCGATCTTCTCGTACTCGGGCTCCATGGTGCCGATGAGCGTCGGGGCCTTCTTGTAGAGGCCCTTGGCCCACGGGCCGACGCCTTCGCCTCCGAAGGCGAGCCAGTCGCTGGCACCGACGGGCTGCACGCCGAGCGCCAGGGCGGTCTCCGCGTCGCCCCAGCCAAGGGCGACAACACGCTTGGGCTGCTCCTTGACCGCGACGTCACCGAACTTGGTGGCGACCTTGACGGGGAACCCGGCGGCAGCGGAGCTGCCGGCGCCTTCGTCTTTCGACGAGGAGGCACTGCAGGCGGTGACAGCCGCGAGAGAGAGGACGACGGCGCTGACGCCGAGTCGGCGGCCCGCACGGGAGGTATGGGGGGCGGCTGCGGCGCCCTTGGAAGTTGAACGCTTGAACATGGAGGTAAGGCTAACCTAACCAAGGGAAAATGGAATGCAGTGTTCGACGATCTGGCCCTTTCAGGCACGAGCATCGATCCGGTGGCGGCCGATCGGCACGATCATGGGGGTGCCGGATACGGGGTCGGGCACAAGGGTGCAGTTCATGCCGAATGCCTGGTGGACCATGTCCTGGCTGACGACTTGCTCTGGCGGGCCTTCGGCGAGGATCCGGCCATCGCGCATGGCGATGAGGTGGTCGGCGTAACGGCACGCGAGGTTCAGGTCGTGCAGGACGACGGCGATGGTGGTGCCGTGCTCCTGGTTGAGATCGACGAGGAGGTCCAGGACGTCGAGCTGATGGCTGACGTCGAGGTAGGTGGTGGGCTCGTCGAGCAAGAGGATGTCGGTGCGCTGGGCCAGGGCCATCGCGATCCACACACGCTGGCGCTGACCACCCGAGAGCTGATCGACTGGGCGACCGGCGAGTTCTGCGACATCGGTGGCGACCAGGGCGTCGGCGACGGCCTCTTCGTCCTGGACCGTCCAGCGGCGGAACCATCCCTGGTGAGGGTAGCGGCCACGGCCGACGAGGTCGCTGACGGTGATGCCTTCAGGGGCGGCGGGGCTCTGCGGAAGCACGCCCAGCAGAGCAGCGACCTCGCGTGTGGGCATCTGGTGGATCGCCTGACCGTCGAGGAGCGCGGCTCCGGATCGAGGGGGCAACAGGCGGGCCATGGCCCGGAGAAGCGTGGACTTCCCGCAGGCGTTGGGCCCGACGATCATGGTGATTTTCCCGGGCGGGAGGTTCACGGTCAGGCCGTGGACGACTTCGCGGCCGTCGTAGCCGAGGCAGATGTCGCGCGTGCCGAGTGTGTGGGCAGCGCTCATGGTCGTGTCCTTCCGCTAGTGTCCTGAGTCTTTGATTCGGTTCAGATATCCAGTGAGGCGTTCGAAGATCTCGTCAGCGGACTTCGTCCAGACGAAGGGCCTCGGGTT
>NZ_JBSGAW010000056.1:0-17584 GCF_053600955.1 Streptomyces sp. NPDC004838
TCGGTGGTGAACTCGGTCTGCTGGTAGAGGGTCGGCTGCTGGACCTCGGTGACCTCGACGTTGACCGGCCGTGCCACGCTGAACGGCGTCGCCCATCGGGATTCCCGGGACCGCGGCGGCCGGCTTCACGGCCGGCTCAGAGCCGACCGAGGATCTCGTTGAACTGGTCGACCTCGGTCTGCTGATTCTCGACCACGTCGTCGGCGAGCTGCTTCGCCGTGGCGTTCCTGCCGTTCTTCCGCTCGTCCTCGGCCATGGCGATCGCGCCCTTGTGGTGTTCGACCATCAGCCGGGCGAATTGCTTGTCGAAGTCCGTGCCCTTGGCCGCCTTCAGCGCCGCCATGTCCTTCTCGGACATCATTCCGGACATGCCGGGCATGTCGGCGCCGTCGGACGAGCCCGAGCCATGGTCCATGCCGGGCATGCTGTCGGCCGACTCGGGTTTGCCCCATGCCTTGAGCCAGGACTTCATCTTCTGGATCTCGGGATCCTGGGCCTTGGCGATCTGCTCGGCGAGCTTCTTGATCTCGGGGTCCTGGGCGCGGCCCTCCGCCAGCTCGGACATCTCCAGGGCCTGCTCGTGATGCGGGATCATCATCTGCGCGAACATCACGTCCGCGTCGTTGAACGCCCCCGGCGCCGGATTGTCGCCCGCCGGTGCGGCGGCGGCCGACGAGCTCTTGTCTCCGTGGTCCATGCCGCTCATGTCGTCGCCGCCGCAGGCGGCGAGCACCAGCCCCGCCGCGGCGACGGCGGCGGCGATGGCGGTACGGCGGGCCCACGGGCGACGCGGGGTGTTCTCGGCGGCCTCGGCCGTCCCGGCGGCGGTGGCGCGCTTGATGGCTGTCATGTCGAAACCTCGTGCTGTCTGTTCAGCGAAGTGCACTGCGAATGGATGGACGGCGAACGGGTGTCGCGGGCACGCCGAAGGGGCCCGCGGCGGTGTTCGGCCTATATCCGCAGAATCGACAGCCGGATGAGATCGGGTCCGCGCGGTGGCGGGTTGGGTCGCAGGGCGGCCAGGGCGCCCGCCCGAAGGAGCACCAGCCACTCCGTGCGGCGGCCGAGCGCCGACCGGAGCAGCCGGGCGAGGATCCAGGCGCCGAGCACGGCCACGCAGAGGGAGACCATGTCCATCGCCATGCCGGAGGCGGGAGAGGCCGGCATGTCATGTTCCGCCGACGCCTCGCGGCCCGTGGCCACAACGCCGTCCGCCGCCCGGACGTCACCTCCGGCCGCCGCCCGGCCGGCGGCCGGTGGGGTCATGGACGGCGATGAGGCGGCGGACGCCTCCGGTGAGGCCGTCCCCGTGCCCATGGCGGACGCGTGCGCCGGGGCTGCCGGGGCCGTATCGGAGGCGCTGCCCGGATGGGCCGTACCGGAGCCGCTGTCGGGGTGGCCCACCGTGTGCATCGCGAAGACGCCTAGCGCGAGCACGACGAACAGCAGATGCCACCAGGCACCTACAGCTCGGATCCTCCGGCTCGCACTCACAGCTTCGACCTCCGGGCCCGACGATACAGAAGGGCTCCGCCCCCCTGCGCTCCCCTCCCGATATCTACTAATCTTCTTGGCAATGACGGAAGGAGTGGATGCAGTGGGCATACGGACATGGGGGCCGCGGCAGTGGGTGACGGCCGCGGCCGTCACCCTCCTCGCGGCGATCGCGATCGGGGTGCCGACAGGCGTCGTGCCCTCCTCCCTCTACACGCGGATGACGCCCGTGCTCTGGTGGAACTACCCGGTGTGGGCGGCCACCTCCGTCCTCATGGGCCTGCTCGGCGCCACCTACGCGGGTGGGCCGCGGACGCGGAGAGCGGGGAAGCCGCGCAGCACGCGGGCGCTCGCCGCCGGGATCCTCTCGGTCTTCGCCGTCGGCTGCCCGGTCTGCAACAAACTGGTCGTCCTCGCACTCGGCATGAGCGGGGCGATGTCGTACTGGGCCCCGGCGCAGCCCGTCCTCGCGCTGGTCTCCCTCGGGCTGCTCGCCCACGCGCTCGTACGGAGACTCCGTACCGCGGACGCCTGCCCGGCGCCGTCCGCCCCGTTCCCCGCGGCCTTGCGGACGGACGGCGCGGAAGAGGACCGCGCGGACGCGGCGGGGGAGTCGAAGGCGGCCGCGCCGCCGCCGGGCGCGCCCACGGCCGGCGGCCCGACGACTACGATGAGCAGCCACTGAAGTCGAGAACGTCGGGAACGGAGACGAAGGGAGCGGGCGTGCGGCAGCTGGGTGAACTGGAGGCGGAGATCATGGACCGCCTCTGGAGCTGGGGGCGTCCCGCCACGGCTCGCGAAGTGCGCGACGATCTCAACAAGAAGCGCCCGATCGCCTACAGCACGGTGAAGACGGTCGCCGACATCCTCTACAACAAGGGCATGCTCGCCCGCGAGAAGGACGGCCGGGCCTGGCTCTACCGGGCCACCTGCACCCGCCAGCAGTACACCGCGGCCAGGATGCAGGACGCCCTGGAGGACAATCCGGACCCGGCCGGAGTGCTGCTGAGCTTCGTGGAGCAGATCTCGGCCGAGGAGGTCCAGGCGCTGCGCTCCGCGCTGCGCGCCGCCAAGCGGCGGAGCGGCTCGTGATCACCGCCGTCGCGCTCGCCGGGTACGCTGTGCTGGTGGGGGTGGCCGTCCCGTACGTTCTGGCACGGGCGCGCTGGGCCCACCGGGCCCCCACGGTCGCCGTCCTGGCCTGGCAGGGCCTCACGCTGACCTTCGTCGTGGCCACGGCCCTCGCCGTCTACCACGTCGTCCTGGCGGAGCAGCATGTCCACGACGGGCTCGTCGGGCTGCTCAGCGCCTGCGGCCTCGCCGCGGACGCGCCGCCCGGAGACTCCCCGCCGACGCTGACCGACGTGGGCCTGCTGCTGGCCCCGATCACCGTCGTCCTGCTTCCGGTCGGCTGGCTGGCCCGGACGGCGTGGCAGGCCCGCGCGGAGCGGCGGCGGCACGTCGAACTCCTCACCATGATCGGTACCGAGGCGTCGGAGTACGGAGCCACGGTGGTGGACCACGAAGCCCCCGCCGTGTACTGCCTGCCGGGCCGCGCCCGCCGCATCGTCGTGACGCGGGGCGCGCTGGAGCTGCTGACGGACGAACAGCTCAGGGCGGCCCTCGAACACGAGAAGGCGCACATCCGGGGCCGCCACCATCTGCTCCAGGTGGCCACCAAGGCGTTCGCGCGCGCCTTTCCCGGTCTACCGCTCGCCCGCCACGCCCGCGAGCAGACCACGCTGCTCCTCGAAATGATCGCCGACGACCGCGCACTGCGGTTCCACTCCCGCGACGCCCTCGCCACCGCTCTGTGCGAGGTCGCGGCCGGGCGTGCCCCACAGGCCGCGCTGGGCGCGGGCGGCCCGGGGGCGCTCATCAGGCTCCGGCGCATCCTGACACCGCAGGGTCGGCCGCACCGGGCGACCTGGCTCGGCGTGATCGTCGCATCCGTGACGGCGCCCTTCCTGCCGCTGCTGGTGGCCTGCGGCCCGGTCTGAGCGCTCCGGCCGGCCACCTGACCACCGGCCTCGCACCGCCAGGCGACCGGCCGCCGGTCTCGTCCGTGCGCGCCTCGTCCGTGCGCGCCTCGTCCGTGTCCGTCTCCGTGCGGGCGTCATCGGCGACGGTCTCTCCCCTCCGCGCCGCTCCGATCCGCACCGCTCGCGCGGGCACGCTGAACCCGGACCGCGCCCCGCCCGTGCCGTAGGCCCCGCGCCCCATTTCACCGATGTCCCGTCGCCCGTGTCCGCCCCGTCGCGTACGAGGCGCTTGCGAGGCGCGTACGAGGCGGGGCTCGGGCGACGGCCGGGAACCCTCCCGCTTCCTTGGAGCCGAGCGCGGGGCACGAACGGCCCGGGAGGGTCCCCGGTGGCGGGGGCGCCACTCGGAATAGTACCGCTAAGCTGCTTAGCGGAATAGCAGTTAGAGAGTCGGGGAGCCCGCCGTCATATGAACGTCACCCAGGAGGCAGGGCAGCGCGCCCGGCCGGTTCCGGCGTCAGCGCCGGGCGAGGTACACGCGCAGAGCGCGGTGCAGCGTACGGTTCACCGTGCCGTGCAGCGGCAGGTCCCACTCGCCCAGGGACTCCGCCACCTCCCCGCCGGTCCCGAGCTTCCAGCGCACCAGCCCGAACGACCGCTCGGACGGATCCAGCGTGTCGGGGACCCCGCGCATGTCGTACACCCGCGCGCCCTGGGCGATGGCGTCCCGCATCATGCGCCACTGCAACGCGTGGCTCGGCCGCACGTCGCGGCGGTGGTCGGCGGAGCCGCCGGTCTGGTACCAGACGCGGGGGCCGACGGTGATCATCGTGTGGGCGGCCAGGACCTCCTGTCCGTACCGGGCCACATAGAGCCGCATACGGCCCGCCTCCTCCTCGTTGAGCATCCGGTACTGGCGCTGGAAGTACTCCAGACCGCGGCCCAGCGCGAAGCCGTCCCGCAGTTCGGTGACCGTCAGGAGCGCGTGGAAGACGGGCAGCAGTCCGGCGTCCGCGATCTCCGCCGACACTCGCGACCTGCTCGCCTTCTTGACGTTGCGCCGCCACTCCTGATTGAACCCGGACCACACGTCGTCCCGGCTCCGGCCGGCCAGCGGCACCTCGAAGGCATGGCGGGGTTGCGCGTCGGCCCCGCAGCGCCGCCACCCGGCCTCCCGCAGCCGTTCGGCGACCGCGGCGCCCAGGGGGTCGACCGTGTCGGGCACCACGTCCCCGATACGGCGGCCCGGCCCGACCGCCTCCTTCAGCGTCGCCGCGCTCCAGCGGCGGAGGCTCAGCGGCGGACCCATCCGCACGGCGAAGGCGCCGGCGTTCGTCAGATGGCTCAGCAGGGCCTCCAGCAACCGGTCGAGATCGGGCGAGGCCCAGTCGATCACCGGGCCTTCGGGCAGATAGGCGAAGGACCGCGGCGCCCCCGGAAAGCGCCGGTAGAGCACCAGCGCGGCACCGGTCTGCCGTCCGGCGGAGTCGAACCAGCCCAGGCGCTCCGAACTCCAGTCCTGTTTCACTCCGGCCCACGAGCTGTGCTGGAGGAAGCTCACCGTGCCGGGTCCTTGGGAGTGACGGCGATCCCGCAGGAAAGCGGCGTGCTGCTCGGGCGACGTCGGCAGGACGTCCACCGTCCGCCGAGGGGTCGGGGCCTGTGTGGTCATGGTCACGCGTACGACCTCCTGAGGGCGGAGGATGCCCCTCCTTCTGGAGGGGGCGGATTCTCCCCGCTCTTCTGGGACACGTCCCGGAGGGCGGCCCGGTGACAGGGGATTTCACCGGGGCACGGCCGAGGCCGGAGCCCTACGGGACGCACCGCCGGGCCGGACGGGCAGGACGGGACGGGCCCCGGCGGCCGGGAGCGCCGGGCCGTGCGTCCCGCCGGACGCGGCCCGGCGGAGAACCGGACGCACCGGACGGGACGCCGACCGGCGCTCCGGCGCGGGTCTCGGCGCACGGCGAGGGCGGAGCGCGCGGAAGCGGGGGGCCGGGCGAGGCGGGCGGGACAGGCCGGGAGGCGGCGGAGAGCCGGGGCGACGGCGGTCGCTTCCGTATGGTCCTCGGCTCGCTCGTCTCCCGGCTCACCGGCTTCCTCCGGGGCGCGGTGGTCGTCGCGGCGCTCGGCACCGGGCTGGTCGGCGACGCCTTCACCGTCGCCAACACCGTCCCCAACATCGTCTACATCCTGCTGATCGGCGGCGCCCTCAACTCCGTCTTCGTACCGGAACTGGTGAGAGCGGCCAAGGAGCACGCCGACGGCGGAGTCGCGTACACCGACAGACTCCTCACCGTGTGCGCCGTCGCGCTGCTCACGATCACGGCCGCCGCCGTCCTCGCCGCGCCCTGGATCGTCACCGCGTACACCGACTACACCGGCGCCCAGCGTGAACTCGTCCTCGCGCTCACCCGGTTCTGTCTGCCGCAGATCCTCTTCTACGGAGTGTTCACCGTGCTCGGACAGGTGCTCAACTCCCGTGACCGCTTCGGGGCGATGATGTGGACCCCGGTCCTCAACAACATCGTCGTCATCGCGGTCTTCGGTCTCTACCTGGCCGTCGCCGCGGACGCGTCGAACGCGTCGGACCTGAGCGACGCGCACGTGCTCCTGCTGGGGCTGGGCAGCACCGCCGGGATCGCCGTTCAGGCCCTGGCCCTGCTTCCCTCGCTGCGCGCGGCCGGATTCCGGTGGCGACCCCGCTTCGGCTGGAGGGGCGCGGGCATCGCCCGCCCGATGCGCGCGGCGGGGTGGACGCTCGCCCTCGTCCTCGTCAACCAGATCGCGTTCTGGGCCGTGACCCGGCTGTCCACGTCCGCCGGTACGGAGGCGAACGCCGAAGGGATCACGGCGGGCGTCGGCTACACCGCGTACACCAACGCCTATCAGCTCTGGGTGGTGCCCCAGGGCGTGATCACCGTCTCGCTGGTCACCGCGCTCCTCCCGGCGATGAGCCGAGCGGCCGTCTCCGGCGACATGGGGAGCATCGCGGCCGATCTCTCCCGCGGGGTACGGGTCTCGGCGGTCGCCATCGTTCCGGCGGCCGTCGTCTTCCTGGTGTTCGCTCCGCAAGTCGTCGGCGTCGCCTATCAGTACGCCCAGGTCGACGAGGCCGACGCGCGGGCGATCGCGCTCGTGCTGGCGGCCTTCGCCCCCGGACTCCCCGCCTTCGCCGCCCAGTACGCGCTGGCCCGAGGCTTCTACGCGCTCTCCGACACCCGCACCCCCTTTCTCATGACGCTGGTGATCGCCGGTCTCAACACCGCCGGCACGGTGGCCGCGTACCGGTATCTGCCCGCGCACCAAGCGGTGGCGGGGATGGCGGGCGGCTACGCCGTCGCCTGCGGGGCGGGGGTGGCCTGCACCGCGTGGGTCCTCCACCGGCGGCTGCGCGCGCTGGATCCCCGGCGGCGGGCGAGAGGACTGCGCGGCAGACGGGTCCTCGTCACCCACTTCACGCTCGTCGTCGCCTGTCTGCCGGGTGCGCTCATCGGGTACGCGGCGGCGGTGTGGTCCACGCGGATGCTGGGGCCGGGACCTCGGGGCGACCTAGCCGGGCTGATCCTCGGTGTCGCCGCTGTCGCGGTGTCCGTCCTCGTCCTGTCCGGGCCGCTGCGCATCACCGAAGTCACCGGGTTCACCAGGCGGTTCTCCCGAGGGTTCGGCCGCCGGTTCGCGGCGAACGGCCGCCACCGGCAGACCACGGGCGGGTGAGGCGGATGACCCGACTGCGAAGGAGAGCCGACCGGAACGCCGCAGGCCCGGACGGGGCCGCGATCGACGCCCGCCGGGCCGAGCCGGTGACGGAACGGGCCGAGAAGGGGGAACAGGCCCGAGCCGAGCCCCGGACAGCACACGCGCCTCGGGCCTCACCTGCTTCGACGGCCGTGCCCGCACCTGCTTCGACGGCCGCCCCCGCGCCCGCGCCTCGGGCCGTATCCGCTTCCGTGGCCGCGGTCGCGGCCGAACGTGCCGCCGCGCGTGAGGAGTTCGACGCCTGCTACGCCGCCCGCGCCAAGCAGTTGACCGCCGCGGTGTACGCCATGACCGGTGATGTGACCGAGGCCGAGGACGCCGTACAGGAGGCGTTCGCCCGTGCCTGGCAGCGCTGGGACCGGCTGACCGCCCATGGCGAGGACCCCACACCGTGGATCCGTACGGTCGCGACGCGGCTCGCCGTCAGCTCCTGGCGCAAATCCCGGAACCGGGTCCGCGCGCACTTCCGCCATGGGCCTCCCGCCGATCTGCCCGGACTGGGGCCCGATCACGTGGCGCTGGTGGACGCCCTGCGCAGACTCCGCCCCGACCAGCGGCGCGCCGTCGTCCTCCACTACGTGCTGGACCTGCCGATCGCGGCCGTGGCCGAACAGACGGGCGCTACGCCGGGCGCCGTGAAGACCCGGCTCCGACGGGCCAGAACCGCGCTCGGCACCCATCTGAGGGAGCGGGAGGAGACCGCCGGCCCCGCCCGTGGACGGGGAGCGTGAACTCCCGGACGTACGGCCGGGCGGATCCGGCGGCGCAGCCCTCCCGGCCTCGGCGCTTCCCCCGTCGCCGGTGGAACTGAGGCGAACTATCGCAACGTCTACTAATGTAATTAACAGATTCTGTTCGACGGAGGGCAGTCCATGAAGCATGTACCGGCACGCCGACGTCTCATCGGAAGACTCGTCGGTCCGCGACCGGCGATCCGCGGTGCGGCGCTCGCCGCGTTGGCGTCGTTGACACTGGCGGCATGCACCGGCGGCGGGAGTTCGCAGAACGTCGGAGGGGAAGGGGACGGCGGCAAGGAGAGCTCCGGGCCCGCGACGATAGCCATCACCCCGGCCTCCGACACCACGGCCGTACCGGTGGACAAGAAGGTGACCGTACGCGCGGACGGAGGCGAGCTGACCTCGGTGAGAGTGACGGCCGACGGACCGGGCGCGCTCAAGGGGGCGTACTCCGCGGACAAGGGCACCTGGACCTCCGCCGCCGGACTGGCCCCCGGTGTGACCTACACGGTGGAGGCCACGGCGGCGGCCTCCGGCGGCGAACCCGTCACCCGGCGCAGCGCGTTCATCACCGTCGAGCCGGTGAAGGCGCGCACATTCGTCGGGGAGTACAACGTCGACAAGGGCTCGACCGTGGGTGTCGCGCTGCCCGTGTCGATCGTCTTCAACAAGCCGATCCACGACAAGGCGGCCGTCGAACGCGGCCTGAAGGTCACCGCGTCCCCCGCCGTGCCGGGCGCGTGGAGCTGGATGAAGGACCGCAACGGCAAGGACCGGGTCGACTACCGCCCCCAGGCGTACTGGCAGCCGGGCACCAAGGTCACCCTGAACATGAATCTCGACGGAGTCGACGCCGGCGGCGGCCTGTTCGGCACCCAGACCCGGAAGATCGACTTCACCATCGGCAGGTCGGTCGTCAGCACGGTCGACGTCGTGAAGAAGACCATCACCGTCTCGGAGAACGGGAAGAAGCTGCGCACGCTGCCGATCTCCGCGGGCAAGAAGGGGTTCGAGACCTGGAACGGCACCATGGTGGTGCTGAGCAAGGTCCCCACCATCCGGATGAACTCGGCGACGGTCGGCATCTTCGGCCCCGAGGCGTACGACCTCGGCGATGTGAAGTGGGATGTCCAGCTCACGCCATCGGGCACGTACGCGCACGCGGCACCCTGGAACGCGGGCAAGTTCGGCCGGGTCAACGGCAGCCACGGCTGCATCGGGATGAGCACCGCGGACGCCAAGTGGTTCTACGACCAGGTCCGCTACGGAGACCCGGTCACCGTCGTCAAGTCCACCGACACCGTCGCGGTGAACAACGGCTACGGCGCGTGGAACGTGGACTGGGCCACGTGGCAGCAGGGCAGCGCCCTGAAGTGACCGCCGGCACCGCGCGCACCGCACCGCGCGCACCCCGTCCGGACTCCGCCCCGCGCGACGGCTGCTCCCGACCGCACGGCCGAACGCGTAGCCGCTTAGCCGATTCGCCGAGAAACGGCGTTCCGGTGCGGCGCGGGCGGGGCGCGGCCACTCCGGAAAGCACGGAGACGCGGCGGCCGGGAGACGGCGGCGGCGGGTGCGGTGCGGCGCTCGGCGGCGCCGCGTTGAGCCGGGGAACCGTCCTGCGGCGGCAGCACGAGTGCGACCCCCCGCCGAGCCGTGAACGCGCCGCCCACGCGAGGCCGCACGGCTACGGCGCGAGCAGCCAGTCGTACGCCGATCGCGCCGTGAACTCCGCCTGGCCGCCCGCGTAGAGCAGTTCGGCCGCCCGGAACGCCGGATCGCCTGCCGTCGCGGCGAGATACGGGATCGCGATGCAGCGCATGCCCGCCGCACGGGCGGCAGCCGCTCCGGGCGGCGCGTCCTCCAGGACCACGCAGTCGGCGGGGGTGGCGTCCAGCCTGCGCGCGGCCTCCAGGAAGACGTCGGGCTCCGGCTTGCCGCGCTCGACCTCCTCCGCGGACACGATCGTGGGGATGAACGCGTCCAGCCCCGTCCCCGCGAGCACCGCCTCGATCGCGGTACGGGACGATCCGGAGGCCACCGCCATCGGCACCCCGGCCGAGCCGAGCAGTTCCACGAACGTCCGCATCTGCGGATACACCTCGGTCGACGCCCGTGCCAGCTCCAGATAGTGCCGGTTCTTGCCCGCCAGCAGTTCCTCCACGGGAGCGTCGATACCGTGCTCCTCCCGCAGGACCGTCAGGGTCTCGCGCGTGCCGATGCCGATGAAGTCGGTGTGGCGCTCCCAGCTGAAGTCCGTCACCCCGTATCCGGCCAGCAGTCTCCGCCCGGCCTCGTAGTAGTTCGGCTCGCTGTCCACCAGCGTGCCGTCGAGATCGAAGATGACCGAAGGGCTGATCGCACGACTCATACGCCCCAGCATGCCAACTCGCGGGAGATCGAGGGGCGGCCCCACCGACACCACCCGCCCGACCGCAGCCCGTACACCCCGCACATCCCGTACACCCCGCACATCCCGCACATCCTGTGCGTCCCTCGGGCTCCTCGCACCCCTCGCACACCCCGTGACACGGTGGCGGGCGCGCCCTGAACAGCCCGCGCCCCCGCCCATCCCCCGAGCCCGGCTCTCTCACCCGTCCGACCTGCGCGATGGCCGACCGCCGACCGCCGGGAAGATGGGGGCTTTCTCACGCGTACGGAGGGTGGAGACGTGCCCCAAGGGGTAACCGAGCCCATGCCCCAAGGGGTAACCACCGCGGGTCCGCTCGGCCGTGTACAGACACTTGGTCTAGACCGCTGCTACCGTCGGCCGGGGCACCAGAAACGATCAGTGGGAGGAAAGCCGTGGGCGACAAGAGCACCGGACGGGCATTCATCGGGTCCTTCACCTCGGCCGGGGGGCGGGGGATCATCGCCGCGGCCGTGGACGGCGAGACCGGTGCGCTGACCGAGACCGGAGCCAGTGACGCGGTCGCGGACCCCTCGTATCTCGCCCTCTCCACAGCCGGCGGCGGCCCGGTCCTCTACGCCGTCTCGGAGACCCCGGAAGGCGCTGTGGCGGCCTTCGACGTCCAGGGGGACTCACCCCGGCCGCTCGGCGCCCGGGTGCCCGTCTGCGGCGCAGGCCCGACGCACCTCGCCGTCTGGGACGGACATCTGCTGACCGCCAACTACGGCTCGGGAAGCGTCAGCGTGCTCCCGGTCGGCGACGGAGGCCGGCCCGACCCCGCCAGCGGAGTGTTCCAGCACGAGGGCGCCGGACCGGACCCGGACCGCCAGCGCGGCCCGCACGCCCACCAGATCGTGCCCGACCCGAGCGGCCGCTGGGTGCTCGGCGTCGACCTCGGCACCGACTCCGTACGCGTCTGCGCGCTCGACCCCGAGGCGGGGGAGCTGAAGCAGCACGGCGAGACCGCGCTGCGCCCCGGCAGCGGCCCGCGGCATCTGGCCTTCCACCCGGCCGGGACCCACGCCTATGTGCTGAACGAGTTGGCGCCGACGCTCACCGTCTGCCGCTGGGACGCCGCGACGGGCGTACTGGAGCCGGTCGGCGAGACTCCGGTCCTGCCGACGGACAGCGAAGGGCCCTCGTATCCGTCGGAGGTGGTCGTCTCGCACGACGGACGCCATCTGTGGGCCGCCAACCGGGGCCACGACAGCATCGCCGTCCTCGCCCTCGACGAGACGCGCGAGCGGGCGGAACTCGTCACCACGGTGCCGTGCGGCGGTCACTGGCCGCGCGATCTGGCGCTGGACCCGACGGGCCGCAGGCTCTACGCCGCCAACGAGCGGTCCGGGGACGTCACATGGTTCGACATCGACCCGGAGACGGGTGTGCCGCGGTGGGCGGGCTCCCTGGACGCCCCCGCGGCCTCCTGCGTCGTCTTCGCCTGAATACGGCTCCCCGGTTCCGTCACGGTTTCACGACGCCCCCCTCGCGAGACGAACGGCCTCGTACCGCTCGGTTCGGCTCGGTGCCGCTCCGTCTGGTCCGACGGGTTCGTCTGGCTTGTCGAGGTTCTGCCGTGCGGAGCCGGGCGCGCCCCTCAGCGAGGGGGCGTCTGCGGTTTGATGCCCAGCTTGGCCGTGTACTGGGACAGCACCAGCTTGCCGATCGCCGGGTAGGAGCCCAGCGGCTCGGCGGCGGCGCAGCCCGCGTCCTTGACCGCCGCCTCCAGCAGCCCCTCCGGCAGCTCGGGGCCGATCAGATACGGGGCGAGGGCCAGCTGCGCCGAACCGGAGCCGCGCAGCTGCTCGGCGATCGCGGCGACCGAGCCCTCCGTGTCGAGCGCGGCGGCCATCACCGGCACCGCGAGGCGGGCCGCGAGCAGCATCCCGGTGATCCCCGCGGCCTGGACGGCCTCGTCGCCGCCGACGGTCGCCAGGATGATGCCGTCGGCGGCGGTGGCGACCGTGAAGAGCCGGGCACGGTCGGCGCGCGCCAGACCGGCCTCGGAGAGCCGTACGTGCACGGCCTCGGCGAGCAGCGGATGCGGGCCGAGGACATCGGTCAGCTCCGCCGCCGAACGGCTGTCCATGACCGCCTGGCGGATGCGCCGCATCAGCACGTTGTCGGGGCCGGCGAGCAGCGGCACCACGACGGCGGCGGGCCCCTCGGGCGCGGTCACCTCACGGCCGGCGGCCTTCGCGATCTCGTACCGCTCGGCCCGCAGGGCGGCGGTGCGGGCGAGGACGCTCTCCAGCGTGGGATACGCGGGGGTGTCGGCGTCGTCGGAGTCGTCCCCGTCGTCCCCGTCGAGATAGCCGATCCCGACATCGAGGCCGGGCAGTTCGGAGCGGGCGATGCTTATGATCTCTTCCGCCAGGCCGCGGGTGGCGGGCGCGGTGGCGCCGGGTACGGCGAGTACCAGGGCGGGTGCGCCCTCGGGCGCCGCCACGGGTTCGGGGCGGCGGTGCCGACCGGACTGTCGGGGTCGTGGCATTCGTACGGGCAGGCCGGGTGCGGGCCCGGTGGGGGAGCTCATGGCGCCGCATGCTACTGGTTTTGTCGCGACGGCTGTTCGGGTAGGGGGTGGCCAGGCGTCATCTGTCCGTATTTATCCGATGGGGTCGGTGCGTCCTTCAACCGGTCCGCTCCGTCGGCACATACAGCAGAGCCGGATCGCGCGGCAGGCGCAACGAGCCGTTCGCGAGTGCGGAAGCGATGAGAAGCGCCCCCGCGAGCGGGTCTCCGGACGCGGGCACCAGCCGCGCGGAGGGCATTCGCAGGGCCAGTTCGGCCCGCAGCGGTACGAGCAGGGGTTCACCGGCCCGGAAGAGACCGCCGGTCAGCGCGATGTCCGGCGCTCCGCCCGCTTCCGGGCCCCCGGCGGACGGCTCCCCGGCGGACGGGCACACGGCGGCGGCCGACTCGGCGATCCGACGCGCCGCGAGGGTGAGGATGCCCGCCGCCACCTCGTCGCCCGCCGCGGCGCAGCGGACGACCTCGGGAGCGAACGAGGCCAGCACGGCGGGCCGGTCCGGCCGCGGATACAGCTTTCCCGGCAGCTCCCGCACCGGGCCGAAAACCGACTCCGCCGCGGCCAGCAGCGCGCCCGAACCGCCGTGACGTCCGTCGTGGGCGCAGAGCGCCGCTTCGAGACCGGCCCGGCCGATCCAGGCTCCGCCGCCGCAGTCGCCCAGCAGGTGACCCCATCCGTCCGCGCGCCGCCAGCCGGACAGATCCGTGCCCACCGCGATCATCCCGGTGCCCGCCGCCACGACGGCTCCCGGGCGCTGGCCGAGCGCGCCCGCGTAAGCGGTGACCGCGTCCGCGGCGAGAGCGAGGTGCCGGACCCCCAGCGACTCGGCCAGCGCGCCGGGGAGTTCGGCACGCAACCGACCGCCCAGCGTCGCCATTCCGGCCGCGCCGATCGCCACGGCCTCGACGGTACGGCCGGGCACACCGTGTTCCTCGGAGCGCCCTTCCGCACGGTCTCCGGCCCGGTCCGCGGCTCGGTCTCCGGCACGGGCCAGCAGGGCGTGCGCCATCGGCACGAGCTGCTCCAGCAGATGGTGTGCGTCGATGCCCCCGGCGCCGGTCCGCACCGGCACCCGCGACTCGGCGGTTCCCAGGGCCCCGACATCCCCGGACTCGGACTCGGGAACGAACCCGGACTCGGACTCGAACCCGGACCCGGAAACGGCGTCCCGCTCCGTGGACCGGCCCCCGGAAGCGGTCGCCCCGCCGGATCCCGGCCGGCCCGCCGACCGGGGCACCTCGGCGAGAGCGACACGCAGCCCGGAGCCTCCCGAGTCCACCCCGAGCACCAGACGTCCGGACCGCGGGGTCACGGCAACCGCCAGTCGACCGGCGACGCCCCCTGACGTTCGAGGAGTTCATTGGCCCGGCTGAACGGGCGGGAACCGAAGAATCCGCGGTCCGCCGACATGGGGGAGGGGTGCGCGGACTCGATCGCCGGCAGATTCCCGAGCAGCGGGCGCAGATTGCGGGCATTGCGCCCCCACAGCACGGAGACCAGCGGCCTGCCCCGCGCGACCAGAGCACGGATGGCCTGCTCCGTCACTTCCTCCCAGCCCTTGCCCTGGTGCGCGTTGGGCTTGCGGGGCGCGGTGGTGAGCGCCCTGTTGAGCAGCAGCACCCCCTGCCGGGCCCAGGGGGTCAGATCCCCGTTGGCCGGTCTCGGATGGCCCAGATCCGTGTGCATCTCCCGGAAGATGTTGTCCAGGCTGGCCGGCACCGGCCGTACATCGGGGGCGACCGAGAAGCTCAGCCCCACCGCGTGTCCCGGTGTCGGGTAGGGATCCTGGCCGACGATCAGGACGCGCACGTCCTCGAACGGCTGCTGAAAGGCCCGCAGCACATGCGGTCCCGCCGGAAGATAGGTGCGTCCCGCGGCGATCTCCGCGCGCAGAAAGTCCCCCATCGCGGCGATTCGCCCGGCCACCGGCTCCAGGGCGTCAGCCCACCCCGGCTCGACGATTTCCTTCAAAGGTCGCGCTGTCACGGGGCGTCACTCTACTGGCCCAGCGGCACCTCTTCCGACGCCTTCACCGCCCGTCTCCGACCGTCTCCGTCCCGGTGTCCGCGGAGGTGGTGCTTCCGGAGGGCGTACGCGTACCGGTCAGGCGCCCGCCGCCCCCAACAGCCCCGCCCAGTCGGGGATCTTCACGGACCGCCGCCCCAGCGAGCGGCCCAGCTCGGCCTCCGCGGCCTCGATGGCCTCCCATCCCGCCCAGCGGACCGGCCGGCACCCCGCTCGGCGCAGCCCGGCCAGCGGGTCGTCGGCCACGACGCGCCGCCCGAGCGCCGGAGCGTCGTCGAGCAGCGAGGCCACCGTCTCCTTCGCGCAGGGCCGATTGGTCCCGATCACCCCCGTCGGACCCCGCTTGATCCACCCCGCCACATACTCACCGGGAGACGGAACGCCGTCCCGCAGCACCCGCCCGGCCGCGTGCGGCACCGTCCCGCGCCCGGCATCGAAGGGCAGTCCGGGCATCGGCACTCCCCGGTAGCCCACCGCCCGCAGTACCAACTGCGCCTCGATGTCCTCGTACGCCCCGGTGCCCCGCACACCCCCGCCGCCGTCCGGGACGGTCCGCTCGAACCGTACGGCCCCGACCCGGCCGTCCCGCTCCAGCAGCTCCACCGGGCGCAGGAAGAAGCGCAGATGGATCCGGCGCGCCCGGTGCTCCCCGTCCGCGGGCGGCCGCTCGGCCCAGGCGCGTACGACATCGAGATTGCGCCGGTTGACGGCGGGCAGCGAGGCAGCGGCGGCCCGGTCTGCGTAGGCGGGGTCCAGTTCGAGGTCTGCGGGGTCGACGACCGCCTCCGCCGACGGCAGCGAGCCCAGCTCCCGCAGTTCCTTGGTGGTGAACTTGGCCTGCGAGGGACCGCGGCGGCCCACCATGTGCACATCGCGTACGGAGCTGAGCGCGAGGGCGGCGAGCGCGCCCACGGGGACATCGGTCGGACGCAGCTCGTCGGCTGCCCGTGCGAGGACGCGGGCCACGTCGACCGCCACATTGCCGACGCCGATCACCACGGCGGACCGCGCCGACAGGGTGAAACCGTCGTCCGCCGCGTCGGGATGCGCGCTGTACCAGGAGACGAAGTCGGTGGCCGAGTGACTGCCGGGCAGTTCCTCGCCGGGGATGCCGAGCCTGCGGTCCTTCGCCGCGCCCACGCAGTACACGACCGCGTGGTACAGCTCCAGCAGCCGCTCGGGGCCCAGACCGTGCGCGCCCACGTCGACATTGCCGATGAAGTCGATCCGCTCGTGCTCCAGCACGGCGCGGAGGTTGTTCTGCAGGGACTTGATCTTCTCGTGGTCGGGAGCGACCCCGTAGCGCACGAGACCGTACGGGCAGGGGAGCCGGTCCAGGACATGGACCCGGACGTCCGGGACCCGGCTCTGCTGGACGAGAGCCTGCGCGGCGTAGACCCCGCTGGGGCCCGATCCGACGACAGCGACACGAAGCACGGACGCGCTCCTTCCCGCAGGGGATTCCAGCATCGCACCGGTATGCGGCGCTGGGGAGACGACCTGCCGGGAGCCTTGCTCCGGTACGGCGTCGCCGATGCCGGGGACGGGCCGTCGTGAACGCGGCGGGGGCGAGCCCACGGCTCGCCCGGGCGGCGGCGAGCCGTGGCCGCCGCCGTCCGGGCGCGTACCGCCGCCGCACCGCGCGGCAGGGCGGCCCCGGCCTCGGGCTCACCTCTTCTGCATCTTCTCCATCCGGCCGATCTCGCTCGTCTGCTGGGAGATCACATCGTTCGCCATCTCCTGGACGAGGATGTTGTTGCCGTCCGAGAGGGCCTCGGCGGCCATGGTGATCGCTCCCTCGTGGTGGGTGATCATCAGCTTGAGGAAGAGTTTGTCGAACGCCTCGCCCTTCGCCGCGCGCAACTGCTTGAGCTGGGCGTCCGTGGCCATTCCCGGCATGGTCATCGAGCCGTGGTCGTGACCGCCGTCCTTTCTCTTGTCGGCGCCGTTGTTCTTGAGCCAGCTCTTCATCGCGTCGATCTCCGGCTGCTGCGCGGCGGCGATGCGTTCGGCCAGCCCCTTGACCTGCTTCGACTCCGCGCGCTCCGGAACGAGCGCGGTCATGGTCATGGCCTGGCCGTGGTGAATGATCATCATTTGCGTGTACGCGAAGTCGGCGTCGTTGGGGGTGTCGTCCGGGACGACCTTCGCGACCTGTTCGGGGGAGAGCGTCTTCGCGACTTCACCCGGTTTGCCCGGAGCCACCACGGATGGTCCCGAAGTCACCTTTTCGGCCTTGGATTTGGCGTCGTCGGATCCCGACTCGCAGCCACCCAGGGCGAGTACGGCGGCGGTGACCATGGCCAAAGTGACCGGTATGCGAACGGCGATCGTCGAGCGACTGCGATTCAACATCGGGACCTCCTGGGGTACTTGGGGTGATTGATGACAGTTACTGAGCGGTTCTCAGCCACATTGACTAAAAACTTTCATGACCATTCTGTTGCCGTCTATTGAAATGCGCATGAGGACGAAGATACTTCCGTGGTGTGTGAAGCCGTTCGACCAGAACGGATCCTAGGGAGGACGCAGTGACCCTGTTGCTCACCACCCGGCGCAGACGCCTGGGCGTGGCCGCGGCCGCGGCCGGACTGTTGGCGACTCTGCTGACGGCCGGTCCCGCCGCCGCCATCCCCGACCCCGG
>NZ_JBSGAW010000057.1:0-16907 GCF_053600955.1 Streptomyces sp. NPDC004838
CTGACACGACGTGCTCTGTCTGCCACGGAAACCCCGGCACCATGCCTGACCAGCGACAACACGGCGATCAAGTGCGGAAAGACAACAGCTTCTCAAGGGCGATCCACTGCTGCAACAGCTCGTCGAGCTCGGCCAGTGTCCACAACCGCTCCCCGTCCACGGTCCGCCGCACCCGCACCGGGTCCCGACCGGTGTAAGTGTTCACGTGCTGGCTGAACTTCGACTTGACTGTCCCGAAGGTGCGCTCCACGACCCCCTTGTCCTGACCAGTGCGCTTGCGGGCCGGCCGCACCGAGAAACCCAGGTACTCGCAGGCGTCGGTGAACGTCCGCCCGGCGAACACCGTGCCGTGGTCGATGACGATCACGTCCGGGATGATCACCGGCCGGGCCGCCGCCTGCGCGAACCGTGGGTCGACGGCGACCAGCTCCTCATACGGCAGGTCGGACATGCTCGCGTGGACGGCCGCGTCGTACCCGGGTCGCATAGGCGCCGGAACCAACGCCTGCGCCAGCAGCTCGCAGGCGTCCACCGCCTTCGTCGCCCGCCCTTTCGCGCGCGGCGCCGACACCAGACCGCCCCAGCTGGCCTTGCGCCGCCGTCCCCGCCTGCCCGGCTGCTTGGGCCGCAGCACCGCAGCGATGATGCTGCGGGTCGCGACACAGACCGCGAGGGTCAGCTCGACCCGGGCGGGCTGGCCGTCGTCACCCAGCACCCACACATCCAGGTCGGTCGAGTCGATCTGGACCAGCTCGCCCGGCATCGTCGCCCTCGTCACCGAGAACGGCAGCCCCACCCGCGCCGCCGCCGCACGAGCACCGGGTGGAGAGTCCCAGTCCCTGGGGTTGATGTCCAGCCGCCCCAGCAGCTTGTACAGCGTCGGCTCCTGCGGAACCTTCACGCCCTCCCCGTACGCGGCACGCAGCACCCGCCGCAGCGACTTGAACAGCTTCCGCGCGTCCGACGGCGCGTCCACCCGCCGGCGCTGGCGGTCCACCAGCACCAGAAGCTGCTCCACCACGCGCGCGTCGGTCGCCCCGTACAGCCGCCGCCGCTTGGTGCTGCGCCCATCCACAAGATCGACCACACTGCGCCGCCTGCAGTAGGCCAGCCGCTTGGCCTGGACCGTCTGCCAGGACACTCGCCTGCCCAGCACCGCGCTCATCTCGGCAGCCTTGGCCTGGTACCGCTGGATAAACGTCGTCGACGCAGGGTCGAACGCCGGCCGCGGCCGCGCTCCCGGCGGCGCCCCAAGAGGCAGCCCGGTGTCGACCTCGATCACCGCACGCTGCCACTGCCGTGCCGCCTCCGCCGCACCGGCCGGGATGCCCTCCAGCTCCGTAAAGTCGGGCATCTCCGACTGGATCAAGGGATGCCCGGCCGCGTCGAGGACCGCGAAGTCGTCCGCCGCCGCCAGTACCGACAGCAGCACCGCGGCAGGTACCCCGCCGTTGCCCACCGGCTCCAGCAGCACCATCATCCCGTCCAGGCCGGCCACCAGATACCGGCCGCCCCGCCACCGCACCTCGTCCCCGCGCGCCAGCGCCCCGCGCGGCGCGCTACGCACCTTCAGCGATGCACGCTCCGCAACGGGGACCGGCCCCGGCCCGCTCACGGCTGCTCCGCCACGAACGGGCGGCCCATCGCCGTCGGCTCGCCCCCTCTCACGGGCCCCACCATCGATCCGGGCCCCAGGGGCACAGCCCAGTCCACGCCGAGGCTCCGCTTCCACAGCATGTGGTACAGGCGGGGCAGGGCCACCAGGCGCGGGACCCCGCATCCCTGGACGCCCTCCGCCAGCGGCCGAGGCTCGGCGAACGCAGCAGCCAGCGCGGACTCCACCTCCGCGTCGCCGAAGCGCGGATGCCGTCGCCGCGACACCCATCGCAGATTCACCAGCGCCGTCCTGTCCGGCAGCCGCGGCGACGCGAGCTGCCAGTGCGTTTGCCGGCACGCCTCCCGCCACACGGACATCTCCCGATCGAACCGCTCGCCCGGCCCCCTCGCGGGCCGGGAGACCACCACCGCCGTCGCACCCGAAGAGGTGCGCACGAAGAAGTCCGGCACCAGCCGCCGCTCGCGGCCCCGCTCCCGCCAGACCAGTTGCGCGGACCAGGCGCTGAAATCGACCACCCCGGGATGGAAGTCCAGCAGCATCGCCGTCGACAGCCGCTCCAGCGAACGGCAGCCCACCAGCCGCCTGTTGGTCGCCGCCCACCACCAAGTGACGATGCTGCGCTGGGAAGGGTGCCGCGACGGCTTCCACACCTCACCCCGCTCCGCCATAGGCACCCCTACCAGGTGCTTGGCTGGCAGGGTCCGGCGCACCTCGTCGGCATCGAAGTAAAGGACCTGCAACTCCCTTGGCATGACGCCTCCCTGGCACCACGTCGTATTGCCGCGGCGCACCATCGGCAACGGACTGCCAGATCAGTAGCACGATGCATGCCGCCCCCGGGCCGCGAACAGCGCGATCCGGACAGTCTTGAATCCATTGCGGCACCGCAACCCGGGTGTACCGACCCCGTGCCGCCGTTGCACCGACCTCACCGAAACCGACGTCGTTCGGCGGCCGAGGGATACCCGTTCCCCAGCCCAGCTCCGCACTCGCCCATCAGCTCGAACACCTCATCGCCGGTACCCGCTGAGGCGGCTCCGCCCCCGGGCCGCCCTCCGGGGAGTGGATCCCCGGTACCCGGCGGCCCGGCCGAGCGGCTGCAGAGAAGAGAAGCCCGGGGCGGGCCGGTGCGGCAGCGGCGTATCTCGTTCTCCGGCGGGCCTGCCTTCCGGTGCCTTGTCCGGCGAACCGGCTGAAGTCCCGGCCCGGTCTGGAATCCCGGTCCCGTTCCGCGCAGCCGAAGGGCGGACGGACCCGGTGCTTTCACGCGCCGCCCGCCGGTCACCGGGACCACTCCGCAGCCTGCCTGCCGGTGCGCGGCTCAGAAGACAGCGTGCTGCTCATCGGGCCACCACAGCCACGGGCCGGGAGTTCCGTCCCCGTTTTCCGGCCCCAGGGCGGTGCGGTCGTCGGCTCCGCAGTCCGGGAGCTGCCGGTTCTCCGTCTCCGGGACCGCGGCGGAGTGCGGGGTGGCGGCCGCGCAGGCACCGCAGGTGTCCGCCAGACGCCAGCAGCGGCCCCGGGGATCGAAAGCCAGAAGCAGTACCAGCGCACCGTCGCAGCCGCGGTGCCGGTGGTGCAGCCGACACCCGTCATCCCGGCACTGGCAGATACGCAGATGCCGGGGGAGCGCCGCCCTGCGGGCGTGGTCCCCCAGATGAACGGGAGCAGCGCGCGGCCCCGCCCCCGCAGCCCGGGGGAGCGGCCCGCAGTCCAGGCAGCGCAGGACCGGGCCCTCGGACCCGAAACTGACGAAAACCGCCCAGGCGCGCCGCGGCGGTTGCGGGACTGTGCCGGACCTCATCAGCGTCGTGCTCCTCCGTGCTCGTCGGTTCCCGTGGCCGAGGCCGCCTCGGCAGCGCTGCGGGCGAGGGCCCGCGGGGACGGTCCGCGGCGCGCACCATAGTGCAGACCCCTGCCCTGCCGTCGCCCGCGGCCACCTGCGGAAATAGGGCAGAGGTCTGCACTGACAGGGCATGGGTCTGCACCGTCGGATGGTGGGGTGACGATCTTCCCGCCCGACCCGAACCTCACCGCGCTGCGCCTGGAGCTGGCCCGGCTGAGGAGCGTGCGCGGCTGGAGCTATGACGAACTGGCCCGCCGAAGCGGCCTGGCCAGACGCACCCTCATCGAAATCGAGCAGGGCCGTACCATCGGCTCCCTGAAGTCCTGGCACGCCCTCGCGCACGCCCTGGACGTCAGTGTCGACCACCTCTTCCTGACACTCTGCGAGGGGCACACGCCCCCTGCCCAGACCGCTGACCGACCTTCCTCTGCCCAGGCCTGAATCACCCGCTCCGGTCATCACCTCGGCACACGCGTGCGACGGACCGCTCATCCGTCCGAGCCGATTGCACCATCCGCATGACATCCAGGGCCGGGCGGCGATACGCGCTGCGCACCGCCTGCCATCTTCGCGGCCATGTGCTCCCATACCCCCGCCCCCGGCCGCCGCTGGGACGGCAGCCCGCTCGCCGTCCGCCGCGGGCGGGCTCTGCGAGTCGCCGCGAACAGCCCCAGCCGACTCCTGCGTACAGCCCAGACCGGCTACTGCCGTGAGTGCGGAAACCGCATCGACTGGTATGCCCTCCCCAGCCGCCTGCCCGTCGGCCTCCACCCCCAGGACGTGCCCGCAGCGGCCGTCCCGGCCTCCTGTCGCTGGCACGTCGACTCCGGAATCGCCCACCGAGCCGCCGACGGCAGCCCGTGGTGCCGTATCCCGCACGCCGCCCTCTGCCCGGCCCGCGAGGCCCCCGCCCCGCTCACACCCCGCCTGGCCGAACTACGGCGAAGCCTCGCCGTCCGCACCCGAAAGCTCCTCGACACCGGAGCTCTCATCCCGCCCGCACCCGGCACAGCCCCCACTGGCACGGGCACGGACTGCAGGCCCGCCCGGCCCGTGCTCCAGATCCTCTACGGCCGCTACCTCGCCGCCCGGCCGGTCGAGGACATCCCGTGCGTCGCCCAGACCCGCCGACGCGGCCGCTGCCCCCATCCCGTTCTCACCCCCACCGCGCCCGCAGGCACCTGGAAACTCATGCCCGCAACCGCGACCCTCGGGCAACTGGCCCTGCCCGCAGCCGACATGGCCGTCTACGACCTCACCCACCTTCCTTACGGAGAACAGCTGCGCTGGCGCACCCAGCGCTGCGCCGTGCACGCCGCCACTCCGGCCGCAGCCGACCTCGCACTGGCGGACTGGGAAGTCTTCGACCCTCTCCTGCACCACCCGCACATCCACGCCCGCCTGCCTGCGGTCACCCGGAACGACCGCCGGAATCAGACATGAGACCCCCTCACCTCGCACACGCCACCAGAGCAGCACCCTGTCGCCCCCCCGGAGGCCGGTTCCCAGGTCCGGTTGCCGCTGCCCCGTCCCGCGTGCCGGACTCCGGTCCAGGCAACCGGCACCCCGGGCAGACAGACAACCCCGGCCACACCCCCGCCGTTCAGCCCAGTGAAGCCCCCGCCCCATCGACTCCAGCGGTCCCTGAAGCCACCCGTCGCTCTCTGTCCCTGACGCCGCCGGGCTGCCGGAGATGCCGATCCCCTTTCTCCCGTGCGTCCGCGCCCGCAGGCGCGGACGAAACGCCCCCACCCACGATCGGGAAAAACGACTGTGCTGAATCCGACTGACGAACAGGCCGCAGCCGCCGACCTGTTCCGCGCCGGCGACCACCTGACGCTCCAGGCCGGAGCCGGAACAGGCAAAACGAGCACCCTCGTCCTCCTGGCCTCCGGGACCAGGAGACGCGGCCGCTACATCGCCTTCAACAAGGCCATCGCCCGCGACGCAGCCAACCGGTTCCCCACCACCGTGACCTGCAAGACCGCACACGCTCTCGCCTTCGCCGCGATCGGCCACCGCTACGCCCGCCGCCTGAACGGCCCCCGCCAGGCCGGATGGAAGACCGGCATGGCCCTCGGCATCACCCGAGGCATCCGCATCGGCGAACGGCACGTCCCCCACACAGCACTGTCACACGCCGTGCTTGGCACCGTGACCCGCTTCTGTCACTCCGCAGACCCCGTCCTCGGCCACCAGCACGTTCCCCGCCTGCGCGGCCTCGAGGACACGGACCTCCACGCCCAACTGGCCCGCAGAGTAATGCCGCTCGCCCGCAAAGCGTGGGCCGACCTCCAACAACCCGACGACGGTGTCGTCCGCTTCGGCCACGACCACTACCTGAAGATCTGGGCTCTCACCAATCCCAGAATCGACGCCGACTTCCTCCTCCTCGACGAAGCCCAGGACACCAACCCCGTCCTCGAACAGGTCTTCACCGCCCAGCGCTGCCACGCCCAGCTCGTCATGGTCGGCGACTCGGCGCAGGCCATCTACGGCTGGCGCGGCGCCCGCGACGTCATGACCGGCTTCGACGGCCACCCCCTGTCCCTGTCCCTCTCCTTCCGATTCGGTCCCCGCCTCGCCGAGGAGGCCAACCGCTGGCTGGACATCGCCGGCGCCCCGATCCGCCTGAGCGGCGCCACCTCCATCCCCACCGAGATCGCCCCCGTCGACGACCCCGACGCCGTACTGTGCCGGACCAACACCGGAGCCATCGCCGACGTCCTGAAACACCTCGCCGCCGGCCGCCGCGTGGCGCTCGCCGGAGGAGGCGAGAGCCTGGCCGCCCTGGCCACCGCCGCCCGGGACCTCAAGGAAGGACGGCGCCCCTGGCATCCCGAGCTGCTCCTCTTCCCCTCCTGGGGAGAACTGCAGGACTACGCCGAACACGATCCCGCCGGAGGCGACCTGAAGCCCTTCGTCGACCTCGTCGACCAGCACGGTCCCGAAGCCCTCCTCGCCGCCATCGGCCGCCTCACCGCCGAGCCGCACGCCGAGGTCACTATCTCCACCGCCCACCGGGCCAAAGGACGGGAGTGGGCCAGCGTACGGATCGGCGACGACTTCTCCCCGCCCAAGGACACCGCGCAGCAAGACACCAGTGGAAACCCCATTCCCGGGACCATCAGCGACGGCGAAGCACGCCTCGCCTACGTCGCCGTCACACGCGCCCGCCGCCGCCTCGACCTCGGCGGCCTGTCCTGGATCCATGACCACCCGGACGGAAGCGCCGCCACAGCACCGGCCACATGACCGGGGACACGGATCACGCCCTGCTGACGTACCTGGCCCCGGCTGCGCAAGAGTCAGGCCAAGAGCGCGCCCTGCGCCCAGACCGAGGATCCACAGCCTCCACCCCCCTCGCGTCTGGACGAAGATGATCAGTCGGCTGGGACTTCCTTGATCTTCTGGCGGTTGCCGAACAGGCCACGGCGCTCGAGGTCATATCCGAGCTCTTTCATAGTGCGGTTGGCGAGATTCCCTAGCTTGCTCCAGCGCTGGGCAGCTACGACCACGGCGTCTCGCAACGCCTTCCGCGTCCCTTGCGGGATGGGCTCTGCCAGCTTAGGCAGGGCCTGGAGAGCCGACTGCGCGGCTGTCTGGTTCGTAGTGAGCAATGGCAGCATGATCTTCTCGATCAGCCTGCGGCGGCAGGGGCCGCTGCTTATGTCTGCCTGCTGCCACAACGTGAGTACAGCGTCGCGCTCGACCTGGTTCGTCGATGTTTCGTATCGGGAGATCAGCACCTCGACTGCGGCAGAGTCCGGCAGCCGCGACCATCCCAGGTCTCGGAGGAGCGTCCGTGACGGGGTGCTGGGGCCGTTCCCGCCGATCAGCCCTTGCCAGAAGAGCATCCGCTCGCTTAGAGACAGATGGCTCAGCCGGTCACCGGCGACGCGCATCATCGCTCGGTCGGGTTGAGGGCGTCCCCTGGTTGTGAGCGGGGTGAGAACGGTGAGCATGTCGGGCGCGGAGGGGCGGCTCAGCCGTATCCACCCGGCGAGGGCCGGTGCTTCGTGTGTGGGATGGGTACGGGCGAAAGTTGCCATGACGTCCGAGGTCGGGAGCGCGGCCAGCTTGATGCCGGCAGGCAGCTCGCGGACGCTGCTGCGTGCGGCGATGACCAGCGTGGTGCGATCGGGCTCTGGGATCCATGCGCAGGCATCGATCGCGTGGAGTAGATCCTGTACGAGCGTCGACGGCAGGGGGTGCGGACTGCTGCGGTCGAAACCGTCCAAGCATTCCCCAACGGTGCTGGTGAGGTACCGCAGCAAGGGGGAGCCGGACGCTGGGACTTCTTCGCAGGGGGACGTGAGGGTGCTGACGAGCGCAGTGGCTTCGTGACGAAGGTACGCGATGCGGTCCAGCAGGCCGTTGTCCAAGAAGGGACGGGCGGCGACCAGCACTCGCATGCGCTCGCTTGCCTCGGTATCGGTGCCAGCGAACGAACCGAGGCTGCTGATGACAGGCTCGGTGAGATCGGGATAGGCACCTTGCGGGAGGTCGCCGACGAGCCGGAGGTAGCTGGTGGCGATCTGATCGATATGCTCGGTTGCCTCGGGATGTGTGCTGCTCGCGTCGCGCCACAGTTCGTGCAGCAGCGTCGCGATGGCAGGTGCCAGGTGATCCAGCTCCCCAGAGGGATGCAGTAGGTCCATCCACCGAGGCCACGCAGAGAAATGGCGGCGGGAGGCTCTGGCAAGGACGTGCTGCGACAGTGCAAAGTCGCTGACTTTGGGCAGCTGCTCAAGGAGGTCTTCGATGACGTCGTCGACGTTCTGGTGGTCCAGTTCCAGCAACAGCGCGAGCACGGCGTGGGCGGCTTTCGGCACACGCGGTGCCCAGGCTCTGACGAGCGATTCCAACGCGCTCAGAGCACGTGGCTGGGCGCCTGGGTTGCCCCCCTCGGGGGCGGGGAGAGCGGCAGTCTCCGTGGATTCCTCAATGACCGTGCGTAGTTCCTTGGCCAAGGCCGGTGCCAGAACCGCCATCAGATGTTCGGCATCACCTGGCTTGAGCCGGGAAAGTGTGGCAGCGGTTTCTTCCGCCGTGTCTGACAGCAGATGCTCGCACAGCAGTCCCACCACCCGTTCGGCATCGGCAGCAAGGGCTGCCGGAACGTCGCGCAGGACGATCGCTACAAGCTCCGGTTGTTCTTCTAGCGCAGGGTGCTGCAGCACCCGAGCAGCCAACTGGTCTGCCCCTTCCCGGCTGCTGGCCAGGGCAAGCTGCCACGCCCCCGCGAGCACGCGCGTCGGCAGCTCATGCGGATGCTGCAGTAGCGTCGGGGTGATGACTCCCAACGCGGCGTCAGCACGCTCAGCGAGATTCACGCCCTCGATACAGCACATCAGCAGGACTGACTGCACGACATTCCATGCCTCAATACCCATTGCCGCGCGTACTTGCTGAATCAGCAGAGACAGCGCAGCTTGTCGATCTTCGACTGACAGGTCTTCTAGGACTTGCTCCAATTGCCCCAACGCGGCGTTTTGGGCATGCTGTTCCAACGTTTCGGCGAGTGCCGAGGCCAGCCCGACCACACTTCCGGACGTCTGCATGAAGACCAGGTCACGCTGGGGCCCGGAAACCATGCGGGTACGAGCGAGGTAGTCCAGCAACTGCTGTCCCTGCTTTCCGCGTACTGCGTCTGCTCCGTCGGTGTCCCGTGACCGGTCAGTAAGATTTTGGTCGACGGGAGCTTTACCGGTGGCGTAGCGGAGCGCCGCCTGCCGGACATGACCCGGAACATAGGATCCCAGCTCTGCATCCTCGTCCTCAGCCAGTGCGAGGACGTGCTGCGGCATCCGGTGGTCCAGCAGTAGGTCACGTGAGAACAGAGGAAACTCCACCCGCAGGCACACCAGGCGCGCGATCTCGTCAGCCCGCTCGGCAACAACGGTATCCAGCAACCCCGCAGCCTGCCGCTGCTGGGCGAGGCGGTAGGTCAATGCAAAAGCGTTGAGCAACGCCTTGACCCGGCGAGGGCTGCGCACGTGGGACGGTACAAGAATGCTGACAACGAGATCGATGTCGATCTCGCCCCACACCCCGCCCCGGGAGGTCACCAAGCCTGCTGCGAAGCGAGTGACCTGCGGAACCAGCAGCGGCGGCATGCTGATCTGGTATTGGAACACCTTGTCCAGGTACCCGCTGCCGCTGCTGTAGTAAGGGTTGACCGAGTCGACAGGTGTCGCCTGCTCCAAGGCTTCTGTCAGTGCCCGCTCCAGCACCTGCTGATCGGCCGCCACGATAAAGACGCAGCGCCGAACCCCCAGAAACGTCCTCAACGCGTCAAGCGTCGCCACTACATCCCGCGGAGCGCACCGGTCCAATTCATCGACGAATACCACCAATCGCTGAACTCGCGACATGCTGACGAGCTCGTCGAAGATTCTCTCGAATTCTTCGTCGCTGTGTGCTGCGTCGACCTTGTGTTCAGTGGTCAAAGTCCGCGACACCAGGACTGCCAGGGAGGTCAGTAGTGCTGCGGGCGCGAGGCCTGCCTTCATCGCGCCACTGGCCATAGCCGCAAAACCTGGCCAGAATGGGCCACCTTTCGCCCATACCAGCAGCGCTACGACCCCTAGCGCCACTCCGCATACGAGTGAGAACATCCGGACGTACATCCACAGCAACTGCCATGCATGTCTTCGCGTGAAGGAGAACTCTGCGGTCACCTTGCCGCTGTACAGGTGCGTGTGAAACTCCGGATCATAAATACCCAGCTCACCTGCCACAGCGCTGATGAAATTACGCCGAAGAGGATTCTCTGCGTACTTGAATGCGTCGAATCGCACAAAGCGTGTTCCGGCCCGGCGGTCGAGGCAGCCCTTCAAGAGGTTGGCCACACCGCTCTTCCCTGACCCCCAAGGTCCCCACACGGCGATGTTCGTCGGCGTGGGAACAGACAGTGCGAGATGCTGCAGCTGCTCAGCCAAGTGGAGATGCGCCAGCTGATCGTCTTCAGGACCCCCCACTTCGCTGTCCTGAATCAGGTCTTCTGGTACCAGTTGGCCGTCTTCTGCTGCCGTCATCTTGCCCTCGAACTCTCTTCCGCCGTACCGACGCCGACGGCAAAGCACCTCAGACACCCGGAGTTGGGTTGGCAGCACCCTAGATGTACCCACCGACAATGGCACCGGCCTGAGTAGCTGCCCGAGGTGAAGGCTCCCTGGCAGGAGCAACGGCCCCCGCCCGTTGGGTCCGCAAAGCCGGGCTCAGCCGGAAGCGGGACTGTAAAAACGGCCCTGTCTCACCTACCGTGGTGACGGTAGGTAGTCGCCGTGGCTGGCAGTAACGCTCCCAGACCAGCACGGGTGCTTCGACCGTCGACACCGTGTCTGTCCCGCTCGGCAGTGCGTCGCCGAATGCTCTCCTCGGAGCTCGGACCAGGCACATCAGCGATGACGTCCTGTCACCACCGCATGTGCGACGGGGCCGTTCGCTACACAGACCCATCGCCAGCGCCGGTCAAACTCCGATGAGACGAAACAGCTTGGTGGTCAAAGTTCAGTGAGACCGGTCGAACTTCCCTGAGACAGGTCACATGGCGGCGGCCGAGCGCGGCCCACCGGTCGGTGCTGCTGTCCTGTGACAGTCGATCTTCCTCTTTGTCACTGAATCTTGCTCAAGCGCGGCTTGTTGCCACTACGGTTTCCTCGACAGGGGGCGGGGGGCCGAGTGAGCGTTGCGGGTGCGTTAGAGCATGACACCGCCGGAGGCGGATTCACGCTCCGGTTCGGCGGTGCTGAAGGCTGCGAGCGGGTTGTCCCGTTGGGTCAGTGCCATGGGCTGGCGTGGGAGGAGGCGGCTCCGGTACGCACGTTCCGCTGGTCGCGCGGACTCGGGCATTTCCCAGGCTGGTGGTGGACCGCGACGACCGGCCGACACGTGGGGTTCGAGTCGTGGCTGGAACAGGAACGGCTGATCCTGCTGGACTTCGATCCGGATGTTGTGGGGGTCGCTTCGCAGCCGTTCTGGCTGCACTGGCACGACGGGAAAGAGAAGCGGCGCCATGCCCCGGACTACTTCGTGCGGCTCGCCGACGGCCGTGCTCGCGTGGTCGATGTCCGTGCCGAGGACCAGGTCGACGAGCGGACTGCCGAGGCGTTCGCAGCCACCGAGCGGGCCTGTTCGGCAGTCGGCTGGGAGTTCAGGCACGTCGGTGTCCCTGATTCTGCGCTGATGGCGAATCTGCGGTGGCTTGCTCGCTACCGGCATCCGCGCTGCGCCGGCAGACCTGAGATCGCAGCCCGGCTACGGAAGACCTTCGCGACGCCGACGCCGTTGCTGACGGGAGCCGAGGACGTCGGGGACCCGCTCGCGATGTTGCCCGCGCTGTTTCATCTGATGTGGAGGCAGGAACTGGTGGCCGATCTCGCGCATGAGCGGTTGGGCCCCACCACACTGGTGCGGGCCGCTGGCTCAGCGGGTGGCTTGTGGTGAATGCGGGACGTCGGCCGCGGCGGCCTGTCGGGGTGTCGATCGGTGACCGAGTACGCGTGGCCGAGGTCCTGCACACGGTGATCGCGGTGTCCGGCACGACCGTGCGTCTGGCCGACACGGATGGCATGGTCACCGACGTCGGCCTGATCGAGCTGTCGGCGGCCGACGATTTCGAGGTGGTACGCGCGTCGTCGCGGGCACCGGTTCCGCCGACGGCACCACTGGAGGGGCTGCCGGAGGCCGTGGCGGCGGAGGCGTTGTGGTGGGAACAGCACATCGTGGAGGTGTTGCGCGGGGTTCCGCCGCAGGCGCCTGCCGGCACGAGGCCGAAGCCGGAGTACGACCCGGCGGTGGTGTCGCTGACCCGCCGCGAGCAGGCCAAGGCAGCGGAACTGACCGCTGCGGGGCGGCCGGTGACGTCAAGTGCGATCGCCAAGCGACGCCGCCGCTATGAGGCCCACGGAGTGGTCGGAATGGCCGACCACCGGTCCGCCAAGCCCGTCAGCGCGCACGGCCGGGTCGACCCGCTGGTGGTGGAGGCGATGCGGAAAGCGGTCGCCGAGGCCGCCCAGGATTCCACGCGGACGGCGACCTACTTGTTCTGGAGGACCGGTCAGATCCTGGAGGAGGATCACGGTCGGGGCGCGGTGGAGCTGCCGTCCCAGCGCAGTCTCTACCGGCTGCTGGAGAAACTGTCGGCGGGCAAGCACACCACCGGCTCGGCTCGCACCCGCCGGTCGCTGGCGGATCGTCCCGACGGGCCGTTCGGCGAGAGAAGTGTGGCGGCGCCGGGCGAGCTGATGCAGATGGACTCCACCCCGCTGGACGTGCTGGTCCGCCTGGACGACGGGGTCCCCGCCCGGGTTGATCTGACCGGCATGATCGATGTCGCGACCAGGAGTCTGACCGCGGCGGTGCTGCGGCCGACGACCAAGTCCGTGGACGCCAGCGTGTTGCTGGCCCGCACCGTCACCCCTGAGCCGATGAGGCCCGGCTGGGCCCAGGCGCTGGCGATGTCACGCTCGGCGTTGCCGTTCAGGCGGCTGCTGGACATCGACGCGCGCATGGAGCACGCTGCCGCCCGGCCGGTCATCGTCCCCGAGACCATCGTGGTCGACCAGGGGAAGGTGTTCATCTCCCGCAACTTCCGGGCCTCCTGCAACTTCCTGGGCATCAACTTCCAACCGGTGCACGACGCATCGGGCTGGGAGAAGGGACATATCGAACGGATGCTGGGGTCCGTCAGAACTCTGTTCGCCCAGTTCCTGGCCGGTTACACCGGCTTCAACGCCGAACGCCGCGGCCGGCACGTCGAACAGCAGCCGCTTTGGTCCTTGCTGGAACTGCAGGAACTCCTGGACGAGTGGATCGTGGTCTGGCAGAGCCGGCCCCACGACGGACTGCGCGACCCCCTTCACCCCGGGCGGATGTTCAGCCCGAACGAGAAGTACGCCGCACTCGTCGAGACGGCCGGCTATGTCCCGGTCGCGCTGTCGGCTGATGACTACATCGAACTGCTGCCCGCGACCTGGCGGGCGATCAACGCCTACGGCGTGAAGATCAAACACCGGACCTACGACGACCAGGCCCTCAACCCGCTGCGGCAGCAGCGGTCAGGCGTCAAGGACCGCAAGGATCTGTGGGAGATCCACTACGACCCCTACGACGTGTCCCGCGTCTGGGTCCGTGACCACTGGAAGGGCGGCTGGATCACCCTGTTCTGGAAACAACTGCACCGCGTCGCCGCCCCGTTCGGCGAACTGGCCTGGGACCACACCCGCCGCACCCTGCCCGAAGCGAGTGAGGAGCAACTCGCCGATGCCGTCGCCGACCTGCTGCGACGAGCCCATCAGGGCCCCGCTGAGCGTGGTGATGGAGACAGCAGAGACGGACTCAGTCGCCGGGACCGGCGCGTCGCCGTCCGCACCAAGTCCAGTCCGCCCTCCACCCCCATCGCGCCCGAGACTCCCCCTGCTGACCGCGTCGCCGACGGCGAAGCGGGCCAGGCCGACGACGCTCCCGAGGAGAACATCGCCAAGGTGATCCCGATGCCGATCTTCGACCCGTTCACCGAAGCGGACAAGCGGTGGTGAGCCACGGGCCAGGGCAGGGTGGGGATACCGGAGATGGGTACGGGCATCTGCAACTGACCACCCTGCCGGGCTGGCGCGGGTTCGTCACCGAGATACCCGCAGTGCCGGAGCTGCTGCCCGAGGCGATCTGGTCGGGTCTCGCGGACGACAAACGAGCCTGCTACGACGATGACCGCATCGACCACCACTCACGGTTGCTGGTGGTCCAGACTCCCACGATCCGCCAGGTCATCACCTCGGGCCGCCGCCTGATCCAGATGAACAAGAACGCCCACTACGGACGATGCGGCCTGATGGTGTCCGGCCCCGCCAGAACCGGCAAGACCACCGCGCTCACCCAACTCGGCAAGACCGTCGAGGCGATCCACCGAAGGCGTCACCCGAACTCCTCCAGCGACATCCCGGTCATCTACATCACCGTCCCACCCGCCGCCACCCCCAAGATGATCGCGATGGAGTTCGCCCGGTTCTTCGACCTGCCGATCTCCACCAGGAGCAACATCACCGACATCGCCGACGCGGTCTGCAGCGTCAGTACGGACGCCCACGTGACGCTCGTCGCGGTCGACGAACTCCACAACCTCAACATCGCCACACGCGCTGGCGCCGAAGCCTCCGACACCCTGAAGTACTTCTCCGAACGCATCCCGGCCACCTTCGCCTACGCCGGAATCAGCCTGGACCGCACCGGACTGCTCTCCGGCCCTCGCGGAGAACAGATCGCCGGCCGGTTCGGCATGGTCCGCACCGGCCCGTTCGGCCAGGACCAGCAGTGGACCGCGCTGATCGCAGCCCTGGAGGACAGCCTGAGGCTCCACCGCCACCGGCCCGGTGTCCTGACCCGACTCGACCGCTACCTGCACCAGCGCACCCACGGGATGATCGGAAGCCTGCTCTGGCTGATCCGCGGCGCCGCCATCAACGCCGTCCTGGACGGCACCGAGAAGATCACCAAGAAGGCCCTCGACGCCGTCGACGCCGACTTCACGTCCCAGTCCCCACGGCCACCCGCCACGTGATCAACACCCATGCTGCCCCGAGAACGCGCTGAGAAGATCCTCACTTTGCACGCGGCCGGATGGCCGGTGCAGGCCATCGCCGACCATATCGGCCACAGCCACCAAACCATCCGCGACTACATCAATGGCCGCAGAACGCCGGGGATCCGGGCCCCACGGCCGAGTCTGCTCACCGAACCCCTCGCCAGCTATTGCCGTCAGCGACTCACCGAGGATCCGCACCTGCGGACCAGCGTTCTGTTCAAAGAAGTCGCCGACCTCGGCTACCAGGGAAGCCGAGCAACCCTCTACCGCGAACTGAAGCGCCGACACCGCCTGCTGGTCCCGGCCGACCGCCAGAAAACCGACTCGCAGGAGGAAGATCCCCAGGACCTATCCGGGATGTCCCGCACGCTCACCCGCAGGCACGCGCGGACACCGGTACTGCCACAGCGAGTCGCCCCGATCGCAGGAGAAACCCTCAACTCCTACCTGGCCCGGATCGCCCAGGCCAACCACCTCACCGTCACCGAGGTACTGGCCGTGCTGCCCACCTGGTTCTCCACGAAAGCCAACAACATCGACGACCGAGCCCAGCACCACATGCTCGCCCCCGCAGCCACCCAAGCCCTGCACGAACTCGCTCACCTCACCAGCACCACTTCCGCCGGCCTGGCTTACGCACTGCCCGCCTTCGGCACCGACGCAAGCCCCGTCCGGGCCACGACCGCCTGCCACCGGTGCACGTCCCGCCGCGACATCCGCCAGCCCGTCCCTGTCCACCTCCCGATTCACCACAAGGTCTGCACACGGCATGGAGTCTGGCTCAGCGATCTCGGAGAACCCCACCTCGACCTCTTCATATGCCCCGAGATCACCACAGCCCAACACCGGGCGAACCGACTCCTCCGCCGCTTCACACCCCAGCAACTCACCCTCGCCCACCAAACTGCGGTCGAGGCCGTCCCGCCCTGGCCGGCCTCCCCGGCTGCTCTCCCGCACCACTGGAGATACCGTCTCCTCGCGTTGCAGACCCACAATCACCACCGCGGCGTCCCGACCGACCTCGACACCTACACACACGCCGCGATCTACCCTGACGCCATCGAACTCGCCGCAGCAGCACTCGCCAAGCATCCTCGCGATCCAGCAAGATCCACTGGCGAGAACTCTTCGCGTCTCCGAACGGCGGCGCCTGCGGCTCACGGCCACTTCGCCACTCAAGATTCCTCACCGCAGGTCAGAACAACCGCGTCAGGGAAGACTCAGTGACACAGGACAGCTGCGTCCGCAGTGGTCCAGCAGGATCTGCAGTGCGATCTCGGGTTCGTGGCGGGAGAGGACTTCGTCGGCGGGGATCTGGCGCAGAGTGGTCCAGGGTGTGGTGGCGGGAGATGACGACGGCCCGGTAGACCTCGAAGTGGGAGAGGATCTCACCGGTGGCGGGGGAGTCGAGGCAGGACTGCAGGGCTGCAGGACGGCTACGGGGGCGGGGTGCCTGCCGAGTTCGTCGTCGCTGAGCAGCCGGAGCGCACCATCGTCTTCGTCCTCGGCGGTCGGGACGGCCGCCGTCGTGTTCAGGAACCAGTCGGGGCCTTCGACCTTCTTGGCGACGGTGCGGTGGCCGGGCGGGGGCGCCGCGCCCCTGGCCCGGAGGGCGTCGGCACTTCGGCGGGAGGCGGGGCGGGAGTGCTGGCCCGGCCATGCGCCGCAGGCGTTTTGGCGGTACAGCCGGCGGCGCCCGGCGCCAGCTGTCTGTTCCACTGTTTCCGTGCAGCCTTTCCAGCATCCTGGATGGAAGCCGCACCGTACGGACCCGCAGGTGTGTACTGTTTGAGCATGGACGAGACATACCCGCTCGTGCAGGCCCGCAACGAGCTCGGACAACTGGTCAACCGCGT
>NZ_JBSGAW010000058.1:0-16700 GCF_053600955.1 Streptomyces sp. NPDC004838
TCGCCCCGCAATTCCTCAACTTCCCCCAAGTCCACCGCACCACCATGCCCGAACCAACACCACACCACCAAATCGACCTAACGAAGTACTACTAGTCGTCGACGGCATCGTGCTCGGCACCGTCTGCTTCGTCGGCCCCCGGCCACGGCACCTCAGCACCGGACAGACCTCGCTCACCCTCATCAAGACCTATCGCGACGAGGTCGCGGACCTCCTGCACCGCCGCCGGGACCGGCCTCGGCACCACCTGCCGTAGCCGGAGCGGCGCCAGCTCACCCGCACACCGGCAGTCACCGCACGGGGAAGAGGAGATCCACGATGTCCGACGCGTTTCTCACCGACGACCACACAGACCTGCGCCGACAGGTACGCGACTTCGCCGAAGCCGAAGTCGCCCCCGCCGTCACCCGGATGGAAACCGCCGCCGACGTGGAGCGGGACCTCGCGGGGCTGATCGCCCGTCAGGGCTGGATCGGGGCGACGATCCCCTCCGCCTACGGGGGCATGGACGCCGGCCATCTCGCCAAGACCTTGATCAACGAGGAACTGTCGCGGGTCAGCGGTGCGATGGGCGCGATGGCGCAGGCTTCCCAGCTCGGCACGGCAGGCATCCTGCATTTCGGCAACGACGAGCAGAAGCACGCGTGGCTTCCGCGGATCGCCGACGGGTCGTGCCTGCCGACCATCGCCGTGACCGAGGGAGTGTCCGGAGGACATGTCCTGGGCATGGAGGCGACCGGTCGGCGCAAGGGACGCCGCTGGATCCTGACCGGCCGGAAGATCTACATCGGCAACTCCCACATCGGGCACGTTCACAAGGTCGTCGTCCGCACGGGCAAAGGAAGTCGCGGTCTGACCGCGTTCCTGGTGGAAGCCGACCGGCCCGGCATCGGCCTCGCGCCGCTCCAGCCCGCCCTGGGCCTGCGCGGGTTCAGTTTCGGCGAACTGGTCCTCGACGACGTCCGCATACCCGAGACCCACGTCCTCGGCGAGGTAGGCGACGGACTGGCCGTCGCCTACTCCTCCAGCGTCCTCTACGGCCGCCCCAACCTCACCGCGCTCGCGCTCGGCATCCAGCAGGCCGCCATGGACCAGACCCTCGCCTTCGCCACCGGACGCCGCCGCTACGGTCGAGACCTCGCCGAACTCCCCACCATCCGGCAGCAGATCGGCCGAATGGAGTCCTGGCTCCGCACCTCCCGCCTCACCGCCTACCACGCCGCCCACCAGCTCGACCAGGGCCGACCCTGCGACGCCGACCTCATCAACGCCAAACACGTCACCGTCCAGGCCGCCCTCGACACCGTACGCACCGGCATGGACATCCACGCCGCCGCCGGTCTCCTCACCTCCCTGCCCATGGAGCGCTACCTCCGCGACGCCCACCACATCAACCCGCCCGCCGGCACCAGCGACATCCAGCTCCTACGCCTCGCGGAGGAAGCCCTGGGCGTGGGCAAGGGCCAGTGGTCCCAGCGTCTCGAACACTCCTGGCCTCCCAGACCCGTCGCGGTCCCGACAGCTTGAACCAGGCCCGCCCCAGTGGTGGGGGCCATATCCCCGGCTTCCTCTGCCCGCACACCGACCCTCCCGGACGCACCATGGACCAGAACCCCTCCTTCTCCACCCCCGGCCACGCAGACCGGAGCCTTTTCGTCCGCCCGGCGACGGTGCCGTGGGCGGTCCCCCGGACCGGTGAGACCCTCATCGGGCTGCCAGCGAACTGGTCGAACATCCCGAACCCCGCCCGCGTCTACGACTGGCTCCTCGGCGGCGGCGACAACTACCAGGTCGACGAGGCTCTGGCCGGCTATCTGACGCTGGAGGCGGAATGGCTGCGCACCGCCGCCACCATCAACCGCATCCACAACGCCCTCACCACCACCCGGCTCGCCTCGTTCGGCATCACCCAGTTCCTCGACCTCGGCTGCGGATACCCCTCACCACCCAGCCGGGAAGAGTGGTCACCCAACACCCACGAAGCGGCCGGATCACCGGGCAGTGCCTCCGTGGTCGTGTACGTCGACAAGGACTCGGTCGTCACCGCGCACGCGCGGGCGCGGCTTGAGGAGCGGCCGGGTGTCACGGCCGTTCAGGGCGACATCGTCACGGGCCTCGACCGCATCCTGACCTTGCCCGATATCGACTTTCTCGATCGGAGCCGCCCCATCGCGGTCCTGCTGCACGACGTCCTGCCCTACATCGCCGACGACGAGGCCGTGCAACGGCTCCTGACCACCCTGCGGGACTGGCTGCCCTCCGGCAGCGCACTCTCCATCACCCACGCCACAGCCGACCTCAGCCCGGACGAAATGGCCGCCGTCACCAGCCACTACACCAAAGCCCGCATCGCGTACCGACCCCGCGACAAGGACCACGTCCAAGCCCTCTTCGGGGACTGGCCCCAGCTCGGGCCCGGAGTCGTCCCCACCGCCCACTGGCACCCCGACCACCCCCACGCACACGAGCAGCCCTATGTGTCCGGCGCCTACGCCGGCGTCGCGATCACGCCAGGCGCGGTGGGGAGAACATGATTCAGCCATCCTCACCCGACGAACCGGCGGGTTCCGGGCATCCCACCGTGGAAAGGGCTCGCACGGTCGATGCCCCATGGCGGGGTGATTACCCTCCCCCGAAGTCTCCCGGCCCTGACACGGACATCGTGTCGCGGCCGGGCCGGCAAGAGCACCTCCATCCACTACCAGAGGATTCGAGATGGCAATGAGCGCGAGTTCCACGCACCTTGATCCCGACCCCGTCCGGACCGAGGAGGAACCGGACGGCTTCGATCTGGACATCACTTTCCTGGAGGTGGCGGACCCGGCCGTCCTGGTCAACATGACCGACGACGGATGCGGCACGACCTGTGAGGGATCCACCTGCATCAGCGCTGCCTGACAGTCGTAGGCGGCCGGACGACGACCCCGACCTCGTCCGTACGGGGAAGCGCCCGGCCGCCGCCCCACCTATTGCATCGAGGAGGAACCTGGTGATGCCGGCGGAGCGCAGCGATGTGGGTTTCCGGTCGATGGAAGGTGCGCTGATACGAGCTACGCCCAACGCCCGTCTGAAGCTGCCACCATGGCCCGACCTCACCGGATCCAGCCCCGAGAGTACGGCCCAGCAGGCGGACTGGCTTCGCCGGATGTGGGCGAGGCCCGAAGTCACCGATGCCGTCGCGCACGCCAGCCCGGGATTGGACCGGCAGATCCGCCGCATTTGCGCCGAGGCGCATCCCCATGCCCGTGAGACCCGGCGAGCCGCACTGTCCGTTGCCCGCTACGCACGGCGTCTGAGCGGTCGTCCCACTCCCTCCGGCCTCTTCGCCGGAGTGGTCCCGGCTGCCTTCGGAGCCGAACCGCATTCCCGCTGGGGTTCTGATCACCGGGCGGTGGCCAGAGCCGACGGCGAGTGGCTTGCGGGCGTCATCCACCGGGTGGAGGGACGCCCGGAGGCACTTGAGCGTCTGCCCGTGGTGGCGAACTCCACTACGTTCGTTCGGGGAGACCGCCTGATCGTGCCGTACCAGCTCCGTCCCGGCGAGCGGACAGGTGCGATGGAGGTGTCGATGCGAAACACGGCCCCGGTACAACTCGCCCTGCGCGCGGCGCGGTCACCGATTCGCTTCGGGGATCTGAGGAAGAGGCTTCAGTCCGGGTTCCTCACGGCCTCTTCCGAGAAGACCGGAAGTCTGCTCACTCGACTCGTCGCGCATCGAGCGCTGATCACCAGCCTTCACGCGCCCGGTACGGAACCCGACGCGCTGGGACATCTGCTGGAGCAACTGGAGTCGGCGGGCACGGAAGCGGTCGCGCCCGTGACCGGCCTACGGGAGATCCACGCCCTTCTCGAACGCCACCACCGGGCCACTGCGGAGGAAAGCCGACGCATCCGCGCGGACGCGGCTGCCCGGATGAGCCTTCTGGCCCGCACCCGACGGCACCCGGTCGCGCTGGACCTCCGCCTCGACGCACAGGTCGTGCTGCCGCGAGAAGTCGCCCGAGAGGCGGAGAGGGCAGCGATGGTGCTGGCCCGTCTGAGCGGTTCGCCCCACGGCACCCGCGTCTGGCGCGACTACCACCGGCGGTTCTACGAGCGGTTCGGCACGGGTGCGCTCGTGCCCGTCCTCGACGTGGTGGCGGACAGCGGGATCGGCTGGCCCGACGGCTACCCCGGTACGAGGATGCCGGAGCAGCGTCCGGAGCGTTCACGCCGAGACGAGAGGCTGCTGGCCCTCGCGCAGAGCGCGGCGCTGGACGCGCGCAGGGAAGTCGTGCTGGAGGAGACGCTGATCTCCGACCTGGAACCGCGTGAGGGCGGGCCCGTGCGGCTACCTCCTCACCTGGAACTGTGCCTCCGCATGAACGCTCCGGACCTGACCGCCGTGCGGCGCGGCGACTTCCGGCTGACCGTCCTCTCCGTCTCCCGCGCGGCCGGCGTGGTGGCAGGCAGACTCCTCAGCGTTCTCGACGGTCATGGCGGAGAGCGGTTCGCCGCCCAGTTCACCCACCTCGATGCCGACGAACGGGACACCGTGTGCGCCCAGTTGTCGTTTCCGCCGCTGGACCCCGCCACCGCGCATGTGACCAGAGCCGCGAGAACGCTTCCGACCGTGGTCAGCCTCGCCGAGTACCGCGACCCCACCAGCGCGGACGTCCTCACCGTGGAGGACCTCGCGGTGGGATGCGACGGACAGCGCCTGTATCTGGCTGCTCCCGGGCTCGGCCGTCGGGTGGACACGTGGGCGATGCATGCGCTGAATCTGCGCACGCACACCCCGCCACTGGCCCGGTTTCTGACCGAACTTCCCCGTGCATTGTGTGCACAGGTCAGCGACTTCGACTGGGGCGCTGCGGCCGGGCTGCCCTTTCTGCCCCGGCTGCTCTACGGCCGTACGGTGCTGGCTCCGGCCCGGTGGCGGCTCGATGCCGCCGAACTGCCCGGCCGGACTGTGGCCTGGGAGGCATGGGATACGGCGCTGGCAGAGTGGCGCGCACGGCGCCGCCTGCCGCCTTCGGTCTACCTCGTGGACGGCGACTGGCGGCTCCCGCTCGATCTGGACGATGCCGGGCACCGGGTGCTGCTGCGCGAACATCTGAACTCCAAGCACCTCGCCGTGCTGAAGGAAGCATCGGGTGAGGACGCTGCCGGATGGTGCGAGGGGAGAGCACACGAGGTGGTCGTCCCGCTCACGGCCCGACAGCCACCGTTCCGGCCCGCCCTTCCCCGCCCTGCCCTGGAGCGGGTCGTCTCCAGGGACCATGGACATACCCCAGGCGTCTCACCGGTCTTTTTGGCACAGCTCCACGGGGACGTACAGCGCCAGGACACGGTCCTCGCGGAGCATCTGCCCGCGCTTCTGTCCCGTTGGGAGGACGAGCACCCCGTGTGGTGGTTCCTCCGTTTCCGCGAGGGCCGCGACGACTGCCTGCGGCTCCGTATCTCCCTTCCGGCCCCCGGCCCGGAGACCTTCGGTGATGCCGTCGGCCGGGTGAGCGGATGGGCGGACGGTCTGCGCCGGGCCGGGCTTCTGCGGGGGGTGACCTACTCGACCTCCTACCCGGAGAACGGACGCTGGGGCTCCGGAGAGGCGCTGTCCGCGGTCGAGAGGGTGTTCGCCGCCGACTCCCGAACGGTACTCGCCCAGCTCTCCCAGTCCGGAAGACCTGACCGCCGGGTGCTCGCCGCCGCCCAATTCCTCGCCGTCGCGGTCGGCTTCACCGGGAGCGCGGAAGCCGGAACGGCGTGGTTGATCGACCGGATCCCGAAGACCGCCCCGGCGCAGGTGCCGCGATCGGTCTTCGCCGAGGCCGTGCGTCTGGCCGACCCCCGCGACGGCTTCAGCGCCCTGCGGCGGGTGCCCGCAGGCGCTGTGATCGTGGACGCGTGGGCGGAGCGGGCCCGCGCCATCGCCGCGTACCGCGCCCACCTGCCCGGCCCGCACACCGAGGGCGTAGACGCCGACGCCGCCCTGGACTCTCTCCTGCATACGCACTTCCTGCGGGCGTACGGCATCGATCCCGAGGCCAAAGCGGCATGCCTCTATCTGGCGCGGGCCGCAGCGCTCGCGTTCACCGCCCGTACAGGAGGCCGCCCATGAGACCGGAAGACGCCCTGGACTTCGCCGACCGGCTCGCCCATCCGATCTCATCGGGTCTGCCCACGGGCAAGGCGTGGTGGCCGCAGTCACTCGCGCACGGAGTCCCCGGGATCGCGCTGCTGCACATCGAACTGGCGGCGGCCGGACAGCGGCCGTGGCAACGCGTCCACGACTGGCTGACGGTGGCTACGGCCTCCCCCGTCGCCCGCGGAGCGAGCACGGCGCTGTTCTACGGCGCGCCCGCCGTCGCAACCGCGCTCGCCGCCGCCGCATCCGTGCGTCCCGGTGCCTACCGGGGAGCCCTCGCAGCCCTCGACGCGCGGATCACCGCCGACGCCCACCGCCGGGTCGATACGGCGAACTCCCGTATCCATGAGGGCGCGCTACCAGTGATGGCCGAGTTCGACACGATCCGCGGCCTCGCCGGCATCGGCGCGTACCTGCTGAGCCGCACCCCGGACATGGACGATGCCTTACGCGCGGTCCTCGGCTATCTGGTGCGGATGACCACGCCGCTGGGCGGCGGCGGGACCGCCTTGCCGGGGTGGTGGACCGGCACCGGCCCTACCGGCCACCCGGAGACGGAGTTTGCCGGCGGGCACGGCAACTTCGGCCTCGCCCACGGGATCGGCGGACCGCTCGCCCTGCTCTCCCTCGCCGCTCTGCGCGGCATCACCGTGCCGGGACAGCCGGACGCCATCACGAGGATCTGCACCTGGCTGGACTCCTGGCGCATCGACACCCCCGCCGGCGTCCGCTGGCCGTACATGATCACCCGGGAGGAACTGGACACCAAGCCCGCCCATCCCCACCACAGCGGGGCCAGACGGCGACCGTCCTGGTGCTACGGGACCGTCGGCCTGGCCCGAGCGCAGCAGCTCGCTGCCCTCGCGACCGGCGACTCCGACCGGCGGCTCATGGCCGAGGAGTCGCTTCTCAGTGCTCTGACCGATCCCGCTCAGCGTGCCGCGACCACGGACGGGTCGCTCTGCCACGGATACGCCGGGCTCGCCCACATCGCGGCCCTCGCCGCCGCCGACTCCGGCGAACCCACCGCCGCACGGCTGAGGGGCCTTGCCCCCGAACTGCTGGCCGCCGCACAGCCCACCACCACGGACGCGACCGGGTCCGGCCTTCTGGAAGGCGCGGCCGGTATCGCCCTCGCCGCCCTCGCTCCGACAGCCGGACATGTGCCCGCCACGGGCTGGGACACCTGCCTGCTGATCGCCTGACCGTCACCGAGATGAGGAAGCCCCGCGATCCGATGCCACCCGACACCGCATGGCACCAGTACCTGATCGAGTTCACCGACCGTGCCACAGCCGAACAGACCACAGCTCAGGACCTCGCACCCGCCCTGAACGCCGCCTCGGACGCGGGGATCCGGAGGTCATGGTGGTTCATCCGCAAAATCCCCGCATGGCGGCTCCGCTACCGGCCCGACGACGCGAGCACCACGGCGGTGGACGATCTGCTGGCCGAGCTGAGCGGCCGGGGCCGCGTCACCAGCGGGACGCGCGGCATCTACGAGCCCGAAACCCTCGCCTTCGGCGGCCCCGCCGCGATGGACGCCGCGCACGAACTCTTCCACCAGGACAGCCTCCATCTCCTCGACCGCGCCGCCCACGGCGACAGCCGGAACCCTGGGCGGCGCGAGACCACGATGCTGCTGTTCAGCACGATGCTGCGCGCCGCCGGGCTGGACTGGTACGAGCAGGGCGACGTCTGGGCGAAGATCACCGCACTTCGGCCTGTCACCCGCCCGACGACGGCCCAGCCGCCGGAACCGTATCGAGCCGTACGGCGGCTGATGACCGCCGATCCCGGCAGCGTGCCCGGACTGATGCCCGAGCCGTGGCTCTCCGCCTTCGAGACCGCGGGCCAGGCCCTTGCCACACTGGCGCGCCGAGGGCGACTGGAGCGCGGCCTGCGCGCCGTCCTCGCCCACCACTTCATCTTCCACGCCAACCGCGCCGGCCTCACGGGAACCGATCAGGCAACCCTGGCGGCACTGGCCGTGGACACCGTCTTCCACACCCCTGAACGGCCGGTTTCCTCCGGCACCGCACCCGACACCCCTAAGGTCCGCGCTATGACGACCACCGCGAGCGACACCGCCTCGTCCGCCTCCGCCGAAGCCCTCCGCAACAAGCTCGCCGACCGGCTCCAGGGCCGCGACACGATCCACACACCCGCTGTGGAGGCCGCGATCCGCAGCACTCCCCGGCACCTCTTCGTGCCCGGCGTGCCCCTGGACGAGGCATACGCGAACGAGCCCGTGTACACCAAGCACGACGGCGACGGCACCCGCATCAGCGCCGCCTCACAGCCCGCGATCGTGGCCATGATGCTCGAACAGCTCCGGCTCGAACCCGGGCACCGAGTCCTCGAAGTGGGCGCGGGCACCGGCTACAACGCTGCCCTGATGGCCGCCATCGTCGGCGAGAACGGACACGTCACCACCATCGACGTCGATGACGACCTGGTGGACGACGCCCGCAAGCACCTCGCCGCCGCGGGCATCACCGGCGTGGACGTCGTCCTCGCGGACGGAGCGCTCGGCCACCCCGACGCGGCCCCCTATGACCGCATCATCGCGACCGTAGGCGCATTCGAGACACCGACGCCGTGGCTGGAGCAGCTCGCCCCCGGTGGACGCCTCGTCGTCCCCCTCCGTCTGGCCGGTGCCGTGTCCCGCAGCATCGCCTTCGAGTACGACGGGGAGGGCTGGCACAGTACCGAAAGCGAAATGGCGGTGTTCATGCCCTTGCGCGGTATCGGCGACGACGCCCGCCGCATCATCGACCTCACCGGCACCGGAGAGGTCACCTTGCAGACACACAAGGACAACGTCGGCGCCACCGACCCCGAAGCACTCGCAGGAGTTCTCGAAACTCCGCGGCACGAAGTGTGGACCGGCGTGATCTTCGCTCCGATGCAGACGTTCGAATGGCTCGATCTCTGGCTCGCCTGCAGGCTCCCCAACCCCCTCATGCGGATGGAAGTCGAGCCCGCCGCCAAGGACAGCGGCCTGGTCACGCCGATGTTCCCCAAGGTCGCCATGTCCACCACCGCCGCTGACGGCAGCCTCGCCTACCTCACCATCCGCCCCGCCGAACCCGCCCCCGACGGCGGCAAGCGATACGAGGTCGGCGTCATCGGCCACGGACCCCACGGTGCCGACCTCGCCAACGAAGTCGGCAGCCACATCACCACCTGGGACACCGGCTTCCGCACACGCACCGTCCGCTTCGAGATCACCGGCACGACCGAGCCAATGGCCCCCGACGCCGGGCGGTACGTCCTGCCCCGCCCCCACCACCCCGTCACCGTCATCTGGGAGTAACCGGGATGGACCCCACCGGGCCCATAGCCCGCCGCTTCCCTCTCGTCGCCCGTCCCCGCCCGGCATGCAAGCCCCTGGACCAACGCGTCCAGGACCTGTGCACTCGCGCCCGCACGGCAGACGAGACGAACGACATGGCAGCGGCATCCGCCGTCCACAACCTCGCGGCGCTCCTCGCCTCGGACTGCGGCCTGCCCGACCTCGCCCGGCAGTGGTGCCACCGACAAGCACACGTGTACCTGCGCGCCCGCCCCCTGGGCGCGCAGGCCGCCCGACTTGCCCTCGAACCCCTCGTCAACCTGGCCCGCCTCCACATCCGCGACGGTGACGGAGACCGCGCCCACCACCTCATCGACGCCCTCTACACAGCCGTCTCCACCCGCACCGACACGACAATCGACGGCGTGGAGATCCCCGCCTCCAACCTCACCGCTTCCCCGGAGGCGCACAAGGACGTACAGCGCTGGCTTTGGGCGACGATGCTGGCAACCAGCGCCCGAGCGCTCGCTGTCGTCGGCCGCTGGGAAGAGGCACGCATGCGCCTGCAGCAGCACAACGGAATCGGCAACCGGATGCTCGACGGCCGTCAAGTCGCGGTGATCGCCAGCGCGTCGGCCGGAGACACGAGCAGCGCTCTCGCTCTCCTCGACGCCACCCGATCCGGTGCTACCTGGGAGAACACCGTGACCGCCTGCCTGAAGCTGCTCTGCCGCAGACATGGCCCGGCTATCCGTGAACTACACAAGACCTACCGGAAATCCGACCGATCACATGACGGCTTGGCGGTCTTCCACACCCGTCTCGGGCTGACCGTGATCGACGCCTTCGGCGGCCTTGAAGACCCCTACGGCCACGCGGCAGCCACTGATCTCATTCACCAGGTGGAGAATTCCCGCGACGGATACGCGGCACAGGACCTTCTGTCGCATGCCGGTTGTGCCGAAATCCTTTCACAGAGCCAAGCCCTTGCCCTCCGGGAAACGGTGGATGCATGTGGTTTTGACAGCGGTTCCATACCCGCGGACCTCCATGAGGACCTCGTGGATGCTCTGAGTACTGCAACGACTGTGATCGCCAGGCGAGCAGACCCCGACCTCAATCGCCGACCGAGTCGTCAGAGCCACGCTGGGCTCAGCCCCAGGTCTGGCCGGCCGGTTCTTTGATGGTGCGGTTGATCCGGTTGAAGAAGTTGGTCAGAGCGATCTCCAGGTTGATCGCGCCGATCTGCTCCTCGGTGAAATGGGCGTTGACCTCTTCCCAGATCTCGTCGGTGACTCCCTCCGCACCGTCCTGCAGCCGGGTGGCGGCCTCGGCCAGCGCCAGTGCCGCACGCTCCGCATCGGTGTAGAACTGTGCCTCACGCCATGCCGCGACGTTGTGCAGCCGCTCGTCGGTGTCACCGGCCTTCTTCCCTCCGGCGACACCGGCGTGGACGCACGCCGAGCAGCTGTTGATCTGGCTGGCGCGCAGGTGGACCAGGGCGAGCAGCTTCGGGTCGACGCCTCCGGCGGTGATCGCCTTCTGTAGGTGCCCGACCGCCTTCCACACGTCGGGGTTGTCGGTTTTCTTGTTCTTCAGCCGGTTCTGCATGGCAGGGTGCTCTCCTCGGTCGGGTTACGTTGCCGGGCTGGCGCCCGTCACCCCTATGACGGAGCAGCTTCCAGGGAGGTAACACCATGTCCGGCGCCCACCCCGCCGATCCGGTCGCCGAGGCCTTCGAGACGCACCGTGACCGGCTCACAGCCGTTGCCTACCGCGTGCTGGGCTCGCATGCCGACGCGGACGACGCGGTCCAGGAGGCGTGGCTGCGTCTGTCCCGCCAGGACGCCGATACCATCGACAATCTCGGCGGCTGGCTGACCACCGTGGTCGGCCGCATCAGCCTCGATCTCCTGCGCTCGGGCCGCACGCGCCCGACAGTCCCTCTCGACGACCAGCTGCCCGAACTCACCGTGACGCTCGACGATGCTCCGACTCCGGAAGAGCTTGTGGCACTGGGCGACTCGGTGGGCCTGGCGCTGTTGACGGTCCTGGACTCGCTGCGTCCCGATGAGCGCCTGGCGTTCGTGCTGCACGATGTGTTCGCCGTGCCCCACGGGGAGATCGGCACCATCCTGGGCAGATCCACCGACGCGGCCAAGATGCTCACCAGTCGCGCCCGCCGGAAGGTTCGGGCCGCGCGGCAGTCGGCAAGCGACCGACAGCAGCAACGCGAGGTGGTCGGGGCGTTCTTGGCCGCGGCCCGCGAGGGCCGGTTCGAGCGGTTGCTGGAAGTTCTCCACCCCGAGGTGGAACTCACCGTCCGCACCCCCGGCGGACGGTTCGTCACGATCGGGGCCACCGAGGTCGCCGGCCGCGCCCGAGTGGCCGGCGGCGCGGCACGCGGACATGCGGCGACTGTCAACGGGCGACCCGGCATCGTCGCCTGGAACGAGGACGGCACCCCGCTGTCCCTGCTTGCCTTCACCGTCGCGGATGGCCGCATCACCGAGATCACCGCCGTGGTCGACCCGGCCGAACTCGCGCGCATGGACCTGCCGGACCCGGTGTGACTGATGAAGCCGACGCGGAAAAACGGTGGAGCCGTTCCACCTCTACTACCGCTGCTGAGCCTGAGGACAGCCGGTTTGTGAGGTGGCTCAGATGGAGGGTCACATGGTGAGGGCGCCGCCGACGAAGGTACGTTCTGGCGGTGACGCCACGAGTTCGACCATGGTGCCGGGGCGGAGGTCATCACCGACGACGCGCGTGATCGCGTCGGTGAGCGCGGTGCCGAGGCGCGCGGTGATCTCGGCGGCGTCGGGGCGGTCGAAGACGCCGGCGCGGACGCCCAAGATCACCGAGGCGTTTGTGTCCACGGCCTTGCCACCCTGCGCGAAACGGCCTGCGGGGACTCCGGTCAGGCGGACGCTTACGAGGTCGCGAGCCCATTCGCCGTAGACGTCGACGATCGCGTCGGTCAGTGCGGCGACGAGCATGGGTTCCCTACCGGTCAGCCTGTTCTCTGGAAGGTGGACGGTCAGATGCGGCATAGTGGACCTCGTTCCCTTTGAACCCAAAGCCTTTGTGCTTAAAGGTATCTGGAGAGGTCGCTGATGTCCACGGAATCGGACGGTCCAGCCGTCGACGAGGCCGTCCGCACCCTGCTGTTGCTCATGCCACGGCTCGTCGGCCGCGCCAAGCGCCTGCCCATCCCTCCGGCGCTCCAGGGCCTGGACCTGGCACCACGACATCTCGCGCTGCTGGCCCACCTGGAGTACGACGGTCCCACCAGCGTCAACGACCTGGCCGCCCGGCTGGAGGTGGCCCCGACGACCGTCAGCCTCATGGTGAGCGAGCTGTCACGCCCGGGCGTCCTGCAGCGCACTGCCGATCCCGCCGACCGCCGCCGCCGCATCATCGCCATCGCCCCCGCGTACGCCGCACCGATCGGCCAATGGCTTTCCGGCAGCGCCTCTGCCTGGGAATCCGTCATGCGCGGTCTCGCCCCCACGGAACGCGCCACGGTCATCACCGCCCTGCACGCCTACGAGGCCGCCTTGGACCAGGTGGGCGACCAGCATCGGAACGCGCAGCGGCGGTAGCGGGCTTGACGGAGTCGGCATAGCGCGGCTGCTGACACAGCCGCTCTCGCTTCTCGCCAACGTTTTCCCGCCTCGAGATCGCTTGATACTCTATCGAGGCACGGACTGATCACGCGAGTCCGTGCCTCCATGGACGGCTCAGGAGTCGCCGGAGCCAGGGCCTGACGGTCCGACCAGTACAACCTGAGACCGGACAGCACTTGTCCGCTGTCATCCAATCGAGGCGTTTGACAGCGAACCCAGTCGTACGAGGGGACGTACTGGGGGTGCTGGATGGCCGTCCCGACCACGACCCGTCTGCTTTACCACCGAGTTTTGACACCGCCCGTCGATCGGGAGCAACAACGCCCAGCGCCGGCGGAGAATGTGCCCCGTTCGAGACACGCGTTAGACCAGCCACTTCCCGTCGCGCATCAGGGTCCGTCCGGCCATCTCGGGAACCGTCCCCCACGCCTGCAGCACCTGCGGGGTGACCTGGAAGAAGACGTATGAGGGGTGGTCCTCGCGAGGGTCCCAACCGTCCTTGGCGGCGAAGGCGTCACCCACCTCGGCCGGAAGATCCTCGCGGGTCAGCATGCGCGCGGTGCCGTGCACCAGGACCACGTCCCGGGTATGGCCGAAACAGAGCCGGACCCGGCCCGAGGCGCACAGGTTGCGCCCAGTCGGGTTGGTGTCGCGGGTGGACAGCCACACCACCTCGCCGTCCCACCAGAAGGCCAGTGGAACGAGGCACGGCTCGCCAGCGGCGTCGGCAGTGGCGACCCATACGTCGTTGTCCCGTGCGAGCCGTTCAAGCGCCTCGCGCTTGCGCTGGTCCGAACTGCGGGGTCCGCTGGGGCGCGAGTCAACTGACGTCATGTGGGGAGGTTATGGCGTGAGGTGCTCGGTCGCATCCGGCGGCGGAACTAGGTCGCAAGGCGGAGTGGGCGGAGAGGTGTCCTCGTAATTACGAAGCCAACCCGCCCCACCTGATCGTTTGCCAATCAATCCAGTCGCCGCAGGCCAACGTGGGCAGAGAGACTAACTTCGCTGTCAAAGGACAGCACTCGGCCTGTTCGGGGCCCGGCCCCTGAGATTTGTCTCAACGAACCAAGTCCCCGCGTCTCACCCAATGCAGTCCACGCAGATCAGCGAGGCGCGGGCGACTGACTTCGTCGAGACAGGACACACGCCGATTCGCGGATGACGAACGCCCCGATCAGACAGCTCAGCTGACGTCGAGCGGCGTGTGCCGCACGGCGAGGCCAGCTTAAACCGTGGATCACACCCCAAATTTTGAACGCGTTCAACTATTTTGGTCTAGGCTCGCCCTGAGACGAGGGAGGGGCACCCGATGAAGATCGTGATTCCCGGTGGGACCGGGCAGGTCGGCGCGGTCCTGAAGCGCGCACTCGACGCCGCCGGCCACGAGGTCGTGATTCTCACCAGACGTCCCAGGCGTGAGGGCGAGGTCCACTGGGACGGTAGGACCCTGGGGCCGTGGACGGCGGCGGTGGACGGCAGCGATGTCGTGATCAATCTGGCCGGACGCACGGTGAACTGCCGGTACACGGCGGCCAATCTCCAGGAGATGATGGACTCCCGGGTCGACTCCACCCTTGTCGTGGGCGCCGCGATCGCGGGTGCCGCCCGACCGCCCGGGGTCTGGCTGCAGATGAGCACCGCCACGGTGTACGCCCACCGCTTCGACGCCCCCAACGACGAGGCCACCGGTGTGATCGGCGGCACCGAACCGGACGTGCCGGACTACTGGGCGTACAGCGTCGAGATCGCCAATGCCTGGGAGCAGGCTCAGCAGCAGGCCGAAACGCCGGCCACGCGCAAGGTCGCCCTGCGCTCGGCCATGGTGATGAGCCCGGACGCCGGCGGGGTCTTCGCCGTCCTGCTGGGACTGGCCCGCCTGGGTCTCGGCGGGCCAGTCGCGGGCGGAGCGCAGTACGTGTCGTGGATCCACGAACACGACTTCGTGCGCGCGGTGGAGTTCCTGATGGACCGGGAGGACATCGCGGGGCCGGTGAACCTGGCGGCTCCCCATCCCCTGCCGCAGCGCGCGTTCATGCGCGCTCTGCGCTCCGCGTGGGGTGTACCGGTGGGTCTTCCCGCGACCAAGTGGATGGCCGAGGCCGGTGCGTTCGCTCTGCGTTCCGACACCGAACTGCTGCTGAAGAGCCGCCGCGTCGTCCCGGGCCGACTTGCCCAGGCAGGCTTCGACTTCCAGTACCCCACGTGGCCGCAGGCCGCCGACGAGCTGGTGCGCCGGGTCCGCAAACGGGCCGGGATCCGTTCGCCCGCACGCCGGTGAACCGATCCGGGACGCCGGCCGATCCGGCCGCCCCGCCGGGCCCTGGCCAGCCTGCGCAACCCCGCCATTGGAGCCCTCCACCTGGCCGAATGCACCAGCCACCACGCGCGCAACGCCACCTTCCCCCGGCATCACGTGATCGAACCGGGCAGACTCACTGAACGACGCCACCCCTGGGATCGTCCTATGGGCGAGCCGTGAGACGAGTGGGAACCGTCACTCTTCGCGGCAGCTTGCCCGCTCCGAGGCTCGCTCATGTGAGGACGGGAAGCGATTCCAGCCCGCGTACCAGCCGCGTTCCTCTCCAGCGGAGTTGGCCAGGCGGGACGGCGAGTCGAATCCGAGGGAAGCGGCTGAGGATCGCCCGTAGAACGATGTCGGCCTCGGCCCTGGCCAGGGGAGCACCGAGGCAGCGGTGGATGCCGTGGCCGAAGCCGAGGTGGCCGACGGCCTTCCGGTCGAGGTCGAGCCGGAGCGGTGAAGGGAAGCGCTGTGGATCCCGGTTAGCGGCTCCGAGGGCGATCACCACGGGGACGCCGGCCGGAATCTCGGTGCCGCCGAGCGTGATGGCCTCGGTGGTGTAGCGGAAGGTGGCTGTGCTTAGGGGTGAGTCGAAGCGCAGCAGTTCGTCCAGTGCGTGCGGGACGCTCTCCGGGTTCTTTCGCAGTCGCGCCAGCTCAGTGGGGTGTTGGAGCAGGGCCAGGACGGCGTTGCCGAGATAGTTGGTCGTGGTCTCGTGGCCCGCTACGAACAGCAGCACGGCCAGGGAGACCAACTCCCCCTCGCTGAGGTGATCGTCGCCGTCGCGGGCCGCGATGAGGCGGTCGAGGAGTGTGGGACCGGGCTGGCGGCGCTTGGCGGCGATGAGGTCCGTCATGTAGTCGGCGACGGCGTGTGAAGCCGCGTCGATGCGGTCGGGATGTCCTTCCGTGAACAGTTCGGTGGACCATAGCCGTACTTGGGGCCGGTCGGCTTCGGGTACTCCGAGCAGTTCGCAGATGACGGTGACGGGCAGAGGCACCGCCAATTCGGCGACGAGGTCGACCCGCTCGCCGACGGGCCATCGGTCCAGGAGCCTGTCAGCGGTCTCGGCGATGGACGGCCGCAGCTCGGCGACGGCACCTGTCGTGAACGCGTTGGTCACCAGCTTGCGCAAGCGGGTGTGCTCGGGCGGATCGCTGGCCAGCATGTTGTGTGCCACTGCGGGGTGAAGCCGGCGGCGGGATCGCTTGTCGGCGAAGAACGCCGCGGTGTTCTTCGAGAGCCTCGGGTCGCTAAGAACTCCTAACAGAATGGCGTTTCTCGCCTTGGAATACTGGTTCCTGATGGTGCGTTAGCCCTCACATGAGGAGGGGTGAGCAGCTTCCG
>NZ_JBSGAW010000059.1:0-15824 GCF_053600955.1 Streptomyces sp. NPDC004838
TCAGCCGGCTCGACGGACTCGGCCTCGGTCACGTTCTCACTGGTCATCGATGCATCTTCCTTGATCGGGAGTTACACCGAATGATTTACAGTCCCACAGCACCTCCCACCCCCAGCTCCAGATTGCGGACTGGGCAGCAGGTGCGGTACGGCAATGGGCCGCCCACTTGGCAGTCGGTGGCGGTGACCGGTTCTCGGAGGAACTGGCGGACGTGGTGAAGCCCTGGGTGGTCGGCGCTGTATGGCCAGCCGGGACCGTCGATCTGCGCGCGTCCAGGTCCGGAGGGCGAAGAGGCGGGGCGGTCATGTAGAGGCGGCGCTCCGCGTGGATCCGCTTGGCGTCGTTGACGGCGGCCCACTTTTTGTCGGTGCGGCTGGCGATCCGGTGTGCCTCGTCCATGATCGCCAGGTCGAACGGCGGCACAGCGTACCCGGTCTTCTCGGTTTCCTCGATCTTGTTCAGGGCGTCGTAGGTGCAGATCACCGTCAACGCGGGGATCTGGTCGTCGCCCTGGCCCACCCGACATCAGGCCGCCCAGCGCGTGCGGGTCGATGGTCGACATGGCACGGGCGGCGACCAGGTCGTCGTGGCCGCTCGCGTCGAGGGAGGAGACGATCACCATGTGCTCGCTGTGGCCGTCGCGGCGCCAGGCCAGCACCGTCTGCACCGCCAGGTCAGGGTAGGCACCACGAACAGCACCAGCCGCGCGGCGAGGGCGTCCGCCGTCCCGATGGGTACCAGCGTCTTGCCGGTCCCCGTCGCCGACACGAACAGTCCCCAGCTCCCCGGGCGATGCAGATGCCGCACCAGCCGCTCGACCGCCTCCACCGGGTCAAGGAACAATACGGGAGGACCACGGGAGGACCATCTGAGCGAGGGCGGCAGACTCGACCGGTGTGACCATGGCCGACATCATCACGCAGCCTCTCCATTTTCAGGGGCATTCGGCCGTGTGCTGCAGCGCCTGACGAGCAGAGGGTTTGCGCCATCCGTTGCGTATGCGGGGATATTGGCGATGTGGCAGCAGAAGGCGCCTGTGGCGGATAGGTTCGGTCCCCTAGGAAGAGGGTGCGGGGGCACCCGGCAAGTTCTGGGGGGGGGAGTTTGTCTGCGCAGGAGAGCGGCTTCGAGCAGGGTGATCTGTTCGATGGTGCCGCTGCTGGGGCTCGCGATGGCCGGTTGGACTTCGTGCGGCCGTTTGTTGCGCCGGTGGCATCGACGGCAGGCGCGGTCGCCGACGATCCTGTGTCGTTACAGCTGGCTGAGGCAATTCACGATGCGTTCGGAGATCTTGCCTCCGATCGGGGGCTGACCCGGTCTGAGATCGCGGCAGTGTGTGCTCCGGTGGCCTCGGGCGAGGCGTTCGATGCCCGGTTCCGGGTCTTTGTGGGGCTGGGGATGCTGGAGCAGGCCCGGGGCAAAGCCTACGAGGGGCGCTACGTCTTTAGTCCGACCAGCGGTGCGGCCTTGTTGGTCTTCGAACGGCTGGCGGAAGCCGGCGGGGTCGAGGAGATCATGACCCTGCTGGACCGTACACAGGTCGGTCTGGCACAGGGCTTGCTGAGTGAGGAGCAGTTGGCCAACCGGCTGCGGCGGGTGCGGCGTGACCTGTCCATCACCACCGCGCATCTGCTGCGGCTGGTGCGGTCCAAGCCCATCGAGGAGTTGGTGGGTGAACGCCACCACCACCAGTCCAAGGCCGCTTTGCTGGACCATGCGAGGCAGTTAGTCAAAGCCGTCAGCAGCCGCTTCCCACGGCTGAGAGCGTCGGGGACCCGGTTGATCGATGAGGCGCTTCGCTATTCGGCGGCCGTGGATGAGTTCTCCGACAGGCTGCTGCAACAGGTGTGCGCCCGGCGGGACTTCAGCATGCTGCTGCCGGAACAGTACCTTTCGGCGGCCTTGGGCGCGCCGGTGGACGCCCTGGCGGAGGTCTTTGCTGCCACGGTGTTTGATCCCGCCAGCGTGGAGATCACCGCAGCGCAGGTGCTCGTGGCCGCCGGGGAGCGGCGGCCGCCGGCCCCTCGGCGGCGGCCGGCGCGGCCGGCGCCGCTCCCGCCGGGCCCTGATCCGGTGGAAGCGGCGCGGGAGAAGGCCTTGCTGCTGCGCCGGCGGCGTTCGGCGTCGATGAATTCGCTGGTCAGGGGCGGGCAGGAGGCTGACCTGACGGCGACGCTGGGGGCGTTGCCATGGCGTGCGGCGATTGCCACGGTGGTGGACCTGCTGCAGGCGTCTGCGGACCCGGCGACGCCGTTCTTCGTGGAGATCGGCGAGGAGGTCCTCGTCGATCCGGCTGGGGCGGTCACCTATGCCAGTCCGCTGTCCTTGTACCGGCTGCCGCAGGACGTGTCGGGTGCCGTGGGCGGAGACTCTTCGGCCGTGCAGGAGGGTCCGGCATGAACGAGGATGCCTATCTGCTGGCCCGGGCTCGGGCCGTACGGATCGTGCCGCTGGCGGCAGCAGGTGCGGCCGATGGGCTGTCGGTGCTGCGGCGGGCCGCCGATGATGTGCAGCGGCGCCTTGTCGATGTGGAAGCGGTCGACGGCCCGGCGGTCATGGTGCGGTGGGCGCCGGACGTGGAGCCGGTCAGCGGTGTGGTGGGCGATCCGCTGACGCACCGGGAGGCGGCGCCGTCGCAATTGCTGACGCTGGGAGCCGCTGTGCGTCTGTGCTGGCTCGATCCCGAGCAGGCGTTGTATCCGGGGGGCGCGGTGGCCGAGGAGGACGTGCTGGCGGCCTGCGTTCCGCCGGGGGACGGTCTGCTGCGGGAGGGCATGGCACTGATCGCCCAGACATCGGCGTATCGCAGCGCGCTGCGGGTCCTGCGCGCGTGTGGCTACCTGGCCGCCGACGCCGGGGACGGCATGGTGCGACTGGGGCCGGTGGTGGCTGCGTGGAGCGAGCGGGATGTCGATAAGTTGCGGCGCGGTTACGACCTGCTGCCCTGCCAAGTGGAGGAGGGCTAGGCATGGAAGTGCGGTATCTGGAGGCGCTGTCGGAGCAGCGCCGTGCAGAGGTGCGCGCAGCGGTGTGTGCGGTGGAGACCGCGCGGCTGCCCGTGCCCGCGGCGCGTTTCCGGGCGTTGGCGGAGGTGCCGCTGCGCAGGGTGGTCGAGGAGGTACTCGCCGCTTCGGGCCGGACGCTGCTCGGTGTGGGGGAGGGATTCCTGTCCGGCTACAACGACACGGTCAGAGCGCGGCTGGCCGATGAGGGTGTCGGTGTCCTGCCCCGTGAAGACCGTGCCGTGCTGACCCTGGTGCTGCTGTTCAGCGTCGCCGCCCCCCGCGCCGGCGGCAGCGTACTGCCGCATGCCCTGTGGACCCAGGGGGTGCCGGTGAGCAGGGAGCGGCTGAAGCAGTCCACGGTCCCCGACCGGGTCGTGGATGCCGCGCTGAGCCGTCTCGCCGCAGCCGACCTGGTGCGGACAACCGGTTCGGGGATCGTGCTGGGCAGCCAGTTGCTGCGGCTGACGCCAGCGGCCCAGGCCGACCTGTTCGAGCAGTTGGTGCTGCTGGCCGAGCCGCAGGGAGTCATGGCCGAGTCGATCTGGCGGCGCCGGGCCCACGCCGCCAGCCAGGAAGGACAGAAACGATGAACGACACCTGGCACGAGCGCGGCACCGAAAAGCCGGACGAGGACGAGGACGGGCAGGAGGGACTGCCCGAACTCGTCGAGCACCGCGGCATCGTCGGTGACCGTCATCTGGTGGCGGTCCAGACGTTCGATATCGCCCGACTGACCACCCACGCGGTGCCGGTTGTGCCCGAGACATTCGTCGCCGTGTCCGGGATGGGCCCCAAGGACGACTCCAACGGCTCGGGCAAGACCTCGTTCCTCATCGCGGTCTCGCTGCTGCTGGCCGATCCCCAGTGGCGGTTGGAATCCAACCACGGGCTGTACGCCAGCGGAATCCTGTTCAAGCCCGACGCGGCCGGGGTGGACCGGGCCCAGCAGATTCCAGCCGCCTCGCACGGCTACGTGGTCGGCGTCTTCGCACACGACAGGCCCGACACATCCGGCGGGCGCGACGCAATCGCTGGGGATGGCCCCCTGCAAGGGGCGCTGACGGTGTGGGTGCGCATCGCCGCGTCCGCCCCGTACGTCCAAGCCAACTGGACCGCAGGCATCCACGTGGCCGATGCCGCCACCGATGCCGAGCGGGCGGCGCAGGCAGACACTCTGTGGCAGGAGCTGGGCAGTGCGAGCCGGCTGTCGGCACACCGCATGGCCGACGCCCTCTACGGCAACGTACCGCGGTGCCTGACCTACCTCGACACGCCGCTGCGCCCGGCGGTGCCCTCGCTGCTGAGCCAGCAGATGACCGCGATGGAACCGCACGACATCGGAGAGGCCCTGATCGCCCTGTCCGGTATGTCTCATCTGCTGGAGCAGGAGGCTGCCCGCCGCGGCAAGGCCCTGGAGTACGCTGCGCAGCTGGAGAAGGCGCGCGACGAGCACGCACTGGCCCTGGCGGACGAAGAGACAGTGCTGGAGGGCGTGCGGGCACGTGCTACTGCCCGCACCGCGCTGGAGGAAGGACGTCATGCGTGGCGGCGCTATCTGGCTGCATGCTACCTGCAGGCAGCCCAGGCCGACCGGAAACTGGCAGCGGACCTGGAGGACAAAGAGCAGCAGGTAGTGCAGGCGCAGGAACTGGTCGACAGTGCCGAGGAGAAACTGCGCGAGCTGACGGCGGCCACCGGACTGGCCGCAGCAGCGGCCGCCGCCCGCCAGAAGTGGGTGGACGCCAAGCAGGTCGCCGAGCAGGCCGCCGCACAACGGACATCGGCGGCTACCCGGCGCGACGTCATCCGTCAGAGCATGGCCCCCCTTCGGCCGAGCGCCGGCGTATGGCGGGGAACGCCGGTCGCTGATTCCCGCAGCGCGCTGGAAGCCGCCAGAGACGTGCTGTATGCGGCGCGGCAGCAGAAGGCCAACGCAGACAGCGCCCTATCCCAGGCACAGCGGCTGGAGAAAACAGCCCGGCAGGGACGCAGCGGGGCCGCGGGCCATGCCTTGGACATCCTCGACGGCCACGGCATCAGCGCCGCCGGGCTGATGGACCAGCTGCATCTGGAGGAATCGGCCCGTGCGCAGTGGGAGGCGCGCCTGTGGCCCTGGCGCGACGCCGTGGTGGTGCGGTGCGGGGAGGCAGAACGCGCCCGGGAGATTCTGCGCGGCCTGCCCGGTGCCCAGGTCATCGCCGCTGACCCCGCCGACGGGACGGGCAGCGCCGGGGGTGCCCTGCCCCAGGGGGTGCACAGCGGCAGGGCGCTGGCCGGGTTCTTCGGCACCTTGCAGGAGCGCACGACGGCTCTGGACGACCCGCCCGCGGCCTACGACGCAGGACTGTCGCTGGCGGTCGTCGGCGGCTTCCAGGCTCCGATCGCCGGACGGGACGCCCGCGTGGCCCAAGCCGTCGCGCACCGCCGCCACTGCGAGGACGAGGTGTCTACGGCGACTGAGGGCCTGACCACAGCTGAGTCCGAATTCGAGGTCGCCGAGATCGAGCACAAGGCGGCCGTGGCGGCGCGGGATCTGGCCGCCCTGGAAAAGCAGGCTTCCGCCTTGGACGAAGCGATCGCCGAGGCCGACGACAAAGCCACCGCCGCCCGGGGCACAGAGGAGGGGCTGCACGACGCGTGGGAACAGGCCCAGAACGCACTGACGGCCCACGACCAGGCGGTGACGACCGCGAAACTCACCCGGGACGCGGCAACCAAGACATACAAGGAGCAGGCCAAGGAGCACACAGCGCTGGTCAGAGCCCGTGCCGAGATCTCCTGCCCGCAGTGGCAGCATCTGTGGGGCGCCACCGCCGAGGAGGCAGCAAAACTCCTGGAAGCCGCCACCCCCGGCACACCGGTGCCCCGGCCCGGCCGACTGCGGCGTAACGTCGAGGATCATCTGCGGAACGCGTACGAGCACTATGGCCTGCCGGCCAGCGCTGTGGCCGGTGTTGACAAGGACCTGCTACTGGCGCAACGCCTGCGGGCCGCCTTCGCGGAGGAGGAGGCGTCCGCGCTGCCGCGCACAGGCTTCGACGAGGTGGCCGCTCCCTTGCAGACCCGGCTGAACGGCCACTCCGACAAGGACGCCGTCGAAGCCGCCCGGATCACCTCCGGCCGCTCCTTGCGCGAGGAGGCTTTGGCCAAGCTCACCAATGCGGCGGAGCGCAGAGGGCACACTCTCCAGGCTCTGCAGGACATGATCGAACATCACGTCGAAGGCTTGTTCGCGCAGATCAGCGACGCCTTCAACGCGTTGGACCGGCAGCGGGGCGGTGACGGTGCGCGCCTGGAATACACCAGCGTGCGGCCCGAGGGCGCCAGGCCCTGGCGGTGGCAGGTGACACCGCGCTGGAAACGCTCCCCGCGCGGTGCCTTCGTGCACTACCGGGAGAACGCCAACGGCGCCCAGGTGAAGGTGCATGCCATCCAGCTGGTCCTGGCCGCGGTGCTGGCCGACGCCGAGACCAGGGGCCGGGTGTTGATCCTGGACGAGCTCGGCAACAGCCTGGGCGAGGTCAACCGCAAGGACATGCTCGCCGCGCTGCGGGACGTGGCGCGCCGCCAGCACCTGACCATCCTGGGCACCTGCCAGGACAGTGTGCTGGTGGATGCCGCCGACGTGTGCGACGAACTGCTGTGGTTCGTCCACGCCTCCTCCTCCGACGCCTACAACCAGCCCACCCGTACCTGGGGACACGACTCCGACGGCCAGCGCGTGGAACTGACTGCCGACTGGATCACCGCAGGGCGCTCCCGTGCCTGACATGCCTGAGCCCACCGCGCCCCTCCCCCGCCCCGCCCTGCTGGTCGGAGAAGCCCACGGCCGGCGGGAAGTGCCGCTGCACGGACTTCCCTCCGGAATCATCGCCGTCACCGTGCCCCGCACCCGAAAAGACGCCGACGAGGTCCTCACCCGCGTGCCCGTGGACCGCAAACGGCGCGTCAACCCCGCCGTCGTCGACCTCGTTGCCTCCGACCCGGTTCCCGCCTACGACCCGCCGGCCGGCCTGGCCGACCGCGACCTGGTCAAGGTCCTGACCACCCGGACCCGCAAGCGGTGGGCCACCGTCGAGGCCGACTTCGGCCAGGAGCAGGCATGGCGCACGACCGTGTCGCTCATCCGCTGCGGCGCCGTCATCCTGCGCTGCAAGGTCGTGCAGACCACCGGATTCGCCCCCGACTCCTGGCGGCTGACCCCGTCCTGGGCGTCGCTGAGGGAGGACAAGCTCGCCCAGCTGCGGGGCCACCCCGACCCCTCACGGCTGCACGCCGAACTCCTGCAGGCCATGGCAGGCATCCCCCAGCTGGCGAGCGAACACGCCCTGCTGGCCGCCACCGCCCCGGCCCGCACCCTGCAGGTCCCCGCGGGCAGCACCACCGGAACCGAGGACTGGCGGGTGTACGAGGTGGCCGTCAGGTCCGCTGCGGTGTGGTGGGCCGCCCAGTCCCACCCGCAGCCGATGACCGCCAAGGTCCTAGCAGGAAAGAGCATGCGCGACAGCAAGTACACGTGGACACCGGCTCGCCGGCAGGCGTTCGCCAACCTCATCGGCCGCCCCTTCGACCAGGCGGTGGAAGAGACCGACACCGAGCTGCGCATGCGCGGGCCCCTGCGCTGGCGCGTCGATACCGTCATCGCCGACGCCGCAGCCTGCCGCCCCTGGCTGGGCCTGCCCGCAGGCGGCCTGCGCAGCCTCGGGCTAATCGACTGCTCGGCGGTGGGCGTGCTCCTGGTCGAGAACGAGGACGCCTTCGCGCAGGTGTGCAAACTCCCCGATGTCGCAGACCAGTGGCTGTGCGTGTGGGGCGCCGGCTACGCCACGCACGGCCTGGCCGCATTCCTCAAGGCCACTGCGCCGCTGCCGGTGGCCGCCTGGCAGGACCTGGACGCCCACGGCATCCAGATCATCGCCAACCTCACCGAACGCATCGGCCGGCCCATCACCCCCGTCGGCATGGACGTCGCCCTGTACCGGCAGGGAACGAAGTACCGCCAGAAACCCGAAAAAAGGGAGGCGAACCGCAAACTCGCCGAGCGGCTCGCCGCCAGCGGACCGCTCTCCCTGCGCGCCCTGGCCTCCACAATCGCCGCAAACGGCGGCGACGGTTGCGAACACGAAACGCTCTACCACGAAGTCCTGCCCACCCTGGCGCGCACACTGAACCAGATCGCTGATGGACCCGCGCCGGACGTCCGGCCGCCCAGTACCGACGGCACCGCCTGATCAGCCCCTCCCGAACAACGGGGGAACCTCAGTCACCATCCCGAGTGCTGCCACTGGCACCGCGCGGGCCAGCTTCAGCGAGGGTGCCCAGGCCCTGGCGGGCAACGTCCTCGAGACCGCGATGAAGAGACACGGCAACGCCTGGATCCGGCGTTCCTTCCCCCAGGTGGTCTACCCGCCGAGGGCCGGGCACCACGGCACCATCGGCCGTGCCCTGGACGACTCGGACGGCTGGAGCGAGCTCACACTGCTGCAGTTCAAGCACTACCTGGTGCTGGCGGGCATGCAGAATGCCTTCGGGCCCGGAGCCACGCAGGACACCTTCAACCCCCACCTCGGAGCACACGAGGCCTCGCCCGACACCTACCGTCCGGAGTTCGTTCTGCTGGCAATCCTCCTCGCACACGCCCTGCTGCGTGCGCTGAACCAAGGCCTCGAACAGGCCGACGATGAGGAACGTGCGCCGTAACCGCTCCTTCCTCGTCGTCGGCGCGGGCTTGTCCAGAGCCTGGTCAGGTGAAGGCCGGAACAGGGTTCTCATCGGTCCATTCGCCTTCGAAGAGGGCGGCAACGAGGCGTGCCTGTTCGGCGCCGAGCGCACCCGTGCGCATCTTGGTGCGGGTTTTGGCGAACCAGGGGCCGATCTTGACGGTGTCGCCGTCGACGGTGATCGTCTCGCGGGCGGCGGGGGCGCGGCGTTCGCGGTGGAGGAAGTGTTCGAGGATCTGAACGGTCTGGGCAAAGGTCCGTCGGGTAGCGGGACGGGGGGTGAGAGGGCTGGAGGCGGGGGTAAGGCCGAGGGCGGTGAGGAGACGGTGCTGGCCCGGGACCAGGTTCTTCCAGTCGGTGAGCTGGCGGGCGGCCCAACTACCGAGGTTCGTCCTGCCGACGGTGGTGTCAGGGGTGAGGGGCTGACCAGTTTCGAGATGGCGGCGCAGCAGGTGGTATTTGCGGTGCCAGTCCGGGCCGTAGGGCAGCTGCCAGTCGGGGGCGATGGCGGAGAGGTCGACGGCGCGGGCGGGGTCGAGGCGGCCGTGCGCGGCGTGGTGGCGTTGTTCGGCGAGCCAGGCGCCGAGGGTGGTGGTGGCAGGTGCGGCAAGGTGGCCGTGTACCTGGTGGTACTCGGCGGCCGTGGTGAGGCGGGCGCGCCAGGCGGCCTGGTGTTTGTCCCAGATCATGCCCAGCGCGTCGAGTTCGGCGGTCCACTCGGGTTCGAGGCGGCCGGCCGTCGCGGCGTCGCGCATTGAGGTGATGAAGCGGCCGAGTTCGAAGCCTGCCGGGTCAATGTGGTCGGCAGGGACGTCGAGGTGGTTGTGGGCGTCGTGGAACGCCTGGGCGGAGGCGAAGCCTTCACGTCGGGTGCGGGTCAGCGGGCCGCGGGGGTTGAACGCGATGAGGTCCATGGCGCGGGCGATGCGTTCGGGGTGGAGGGTGTAGTCGAAGTGCCAGCGGTGCTGGATGAGGCGGCTGGTCTCGGTGGTGAGGCGGTTGGTTTTGCTGGGGAGGCGTTCGAGGATGCGGTGGTCGTGGCCGGCGAGGGCGGTGGTGATGGCCCAGACGGGTTCATAGGGGGTGCCGAGGATGTTCTCGGGGTCGTCGCCGGGCGGGATGTAGACGGGGACAATGAGGCTGGCGGTCTTGCCGGAGACGTCCAGGCGCAGGGCGCGGCCGAGTCCTTGGACGCAGCGGGTGATGCTGCTGGTGGGGTCGGCGAAGACGACGGCGTCGACGCTGGGGATGTCGATGCCTTCGGCGATCACTTTGGCGTTGGTGAGGATCGCGCAGGGTGAGGCGGCGAAGCGGGTGAAGATGTCGGTGCGCTGGTCGGGGGTGTGGTCGCCGTGGACGTGGAAGACGTCGGGGTCGAGGCCGGGGAAACAGTCGAGGTCGGCTGTGCGGAGACGGCGCAGGGTGTGGGGCAGTTCGCGGGTGAAGCGGACGGAGTCCTCGACCAAGTGGAAGAAGACCAGGACCCGGCGCATCGAGTGCTTGGCTATGGCGTTCAGGACGGCAAGGTGGAGTGCGGTGGTACGCAGCGCATCCTCGGGTTTCGAGTCCGAGCCTGTGGTTGTGCCAGGGGCGGGAAGGTTGAGCCGGGCGCGGAGCTCGGTGTCGGTGACGGTGGGGACCACGATGCGGTAATCCGCTGCCACGCCGTCGACGATGGCCTGCGCCAGGGGGTACTCGAAGACCTTCTTCCCGTACACGGCCTCGTTGTCCATGCTGTTCGCCGCCGCATCCACAGCAGCCTCGGGTACGGGGCGCGGCTGGCGGCGGGCGGTGTTCGCGGAGTCCGCCAGGTCGGGGGCTGCGAAGCTGCGAGGGGTGGCGGTCATGTAGAGGCGGCGCTCCGCGTGGATCCGTGCAGCGTCGTTGATCACGGCCCACTTCTTGTCCGCTCGGCCGGCGATGCGGTGGGCCTCGTCCATGATCGCCAGGTCGAAGGGGGGCACGGTGTATCGGGTGTGCTGCGTCGCCTCGATCTTGTCGAGTGAGTCGTAGGTGGAGATCACCGTCAGTGCCGGAAGTTGGTCTTCCCTTTCTCCTACGACCGACATGAGCGCGGCCAGCGCCTGAGGGCTGCTGGTGGAACCGACCCGGCGGGCGGCCAGCGCGTCTTGGGCGGCGGTGTCCATCGACGAGACGATCACCATGTGCTCGTGGTGGCCGTCACGGCGCCAGGCGAGCGCGGTCTGCGCGGCCAGATCCAGAGTTGGCACCACGACCAGGGTCAGGCGGGCACCGAGCTCGTCTGCGGCCCGGATCGACACCAGCGTCTTACCCGTCCCGGTCGCGGCCACGTACAGGGCCCGGGTATGCGGGCGCCGCAGATGCCGCACCGCAGCTCGCAAGCCCCGGTCCTGGTCCGGGCGCAGCGTGGGACGGCCGGTGTGGCGGGAGGCGGGCTGCTCGACCGGTGTGACCATGCCCGACATCATCGCCTACCGGCCCCGGCCGGAAGGCGCGATCGGTCCGGTTGGCGATGTGTTCGGCTGTGCGCCGCGACCGTTCGCGGGCACTGCCGACCAGGGCGCTGGCGGAATCGGGGGTCAGCCGGTAGAAGCTCTGAAGGCTGACGGAACGCTTCAGGCGGCCGCCACCATGTACTTCAGATTGCGGGCTTGCCTCGGCCGTTGTGTCAGGTGACCACCGGTCGCAATGGTCTGGGTCGGCGTGTCAAAGCGAATGCATCGGGTATGGAGTGGTCGTGGGAACGAGGCTGACAGCTTGTGTGGCCGCGGGGTAGTCGTCGTGACCGGTACCGTCTCCTTCCTCTTCGTCACCGCCTGGTAGTTGTCCTGGCTGTCCTGGCCGCCGCTGGGGCGGGAAAACTCGCACGGCTCGACGGCGCCACCTATCCTGCCGCCCTCGCCCGTGCCGCCGTCGCGTTCGCTGGCATTCTCACTCTCGCTGCCGCTGTCACCGCCGCGCTCACCACGGTCCTGAAATGAAGACGGCAGCGCCCGGGCCTGCCCGGGAGACTACTGCGGAATCCGGCCTCCCAGGTCCGGAACGGGGACAATAGGCATCCGGGACAGCGCCAGGGAGCAGAGCGCGTGAGTGACGACCAGACACCGAGCGGCACTGCGCTTGCCGAACTGCGACGGCTGCTGTCCGATGCGCTGGCGCATAAGCGGCTGAGCAAAATGCAGATCGCTGCGCGAACGGGGCTGGGCCGGACGACTGTGTGGGAGGCGTTTCGGGACGGCGGGCGGGTGCCGTCGGCGGAAACTGTCGCCGCGCTGGCCCGCTCCTGGGCTTGGCCTCGCAGAAGCTGCTGGATCTGCGGCGCACCGCAGCGGAACAGAGCAGGCAACCGAAGAGCCGCAGGTGTCCGCTGCGGTCCTCGGAACCGCCCCCGCTGGAGACCGGTACGTGGCCAGCCCGGGCCTCCCGCGCTACCGGAATTTTCTCCGCGCGGGAGACCAGGCCAATCACCGTGCCTCCGTACTGCTCCACGGAGATCGCGCGCATGGGGCACCTACCCCCTCTCGCTTCGGAGTACGGCGGACCGGGTCTCCCGCCGGAAACCGGCAACCGTAGGACGACAAAAATGGACCAGCAGGTCCAAAAGTGTGCAGTGTCGGCCCTCGGGCGGACCGCTGCGGACAGGGAAGGGGGCGTGCTTGTGGGGCTTGGTCACCGGTCTTGTGCGGTCCCCCGGCACGCACACGGCCGCCAGTCTGGTGCGCTTGCAGCCCTCCTGCGTCACCGAGTCAATGTCAGTGCCAGGGGGCAAGATAGGCAGTGGGGGAAGGGAGGATGTGGTGTCGCAATCTCGCTCTGCAGGCGCAGAGAAGACCGTTGCACCGGGCGGGTGCCGCTGGTGCGGAATCGAAGCGCGAGGTCACGGCCGACAGTACATTCCCGAGGCTGGCTGGCATGCCTGGGCAGCACCGACGCTCCAGCAACGCAAGGAGCGCATGCTCACACGGCGTGCGCGCAAGAGCGTCAGGCAGCCAATGCCTGGATCTCGCTGAAAACCTTGCGGAGCTGGGAAGGAACCTCGTCCTTGTTCTTCAGCAGGGACACCAAGCCGTACAGCATGTCGGCTTTGCCGTTCGGGCTGGTCTCGCCGGCCCGCTCCTTGATCATGGTCAGAATGCCGGAGCTGAACTTGCCGTCGCGGTGGGCCGCGAAGTCCTGGGCACTCCACGTCTCTCCCTGGGGGCGCGGCCAATGGGTATTGGCGGTCTGGGCCCACAGGTCATCATCGAAGAGTTCTTCGAGCTCGTTGTAGTTCTCGGCCTCGCCTACGTAGGAGATCTGGGTCCGGGGGTCGAGGCCGATCTTGATGAGCCGGTCCTCTTTGAACTGCTTGTTGGTCCGGCTGTCGGCGTCGACCATGAGGTGGACCGTGCGGCCATGTTTGACGAGATAGCCGGCCAGGTGGAGGGCTCCCTCATTGTTTCCGCACGCCCACAGAGCGATTCCTGCCGCCTGCAGGGACAGGCCCTGGGCGAGCCGGAACAGCAGGGGCACGCACTGCTGCTCGGTGGGGCCCTCCACCGCCAGGAAGCACCGCTCGTGCAGCAGCACCGAGTTCCTCAGGCCCACTGCGGCCGCGACCTGGCCGAGATGGAGGTCGATGCCGTTGTGGGTGTCGTCCTTGAGCCGCTCGATCTGTGTGCGGCCGGTGGGGCCGAGCTGGAGATGGACGACGTCGGCGATATCGACGCCGTCGATGAGGTTCATCGAGTGGGTGGCGACCACGACGGCGACATGTGGCAGGGAGCACTGCTTGCGGATGATCTCCATCACCGTGCGCTGGTGGCGGTAGTCGAGATGGGTGTCGGGCTCGTCGTAGATGACGATGGTCTGCGTCGGCTCCTGTTCCGCCAGCTCGCCGTCGCTGGCCAATTCGGCGTTCTCGAGCAGGTTGCTGGTCCACTCCCACACCGCGAGCGCGATACGGCGATTGCTGCCCTGCCCTGAGCGCGACAGGTCGACCGGTTCGCCGTCGGCTTTCGAGACCTCCAGCGGTGCACGCTTGAATCCGCCCTTGAACGAGACTTCGGGCTTGACCTCCACCCCAACGAACTCGCTGCAGTGCCGCCGGATGTGCTGGCACAGAGAGTCGGCTTCCTTCTCAAGCCGCTGAGTGATCTCCGCTTCGATCTCCCGGACCTTGCCCTGCAGGTTCTCGTCCTCCAGGTGCGCCTCGTAGCAGCCGCTCAGTGCGGTGCGCACCGCATCGTTGGGGTGCTCGTCCTTGCCGCCGAAGGGCAGCAGCCGCGGAAGGCGGGCTTCCAGACTCTTCGGCAGCGGGAGCCAGCCCTCCGCTGTCGGCCCCTGGACCGCATACTCCTTCAGCGCGGCCAGGAAGTCGTCCTTGCGCGTGCCTGCCGGACTGAGCCCGTACTCGGCGATCAGCTCTCCGAGAGGGTCCTTGAGCATCTGGTCCAGAAAACGCAGACGGCTGTCGGCCGGCTGATGGCCGAGGTACTCCAGCGAAGCCGGCTGGTTGAGAGGGGAGATACGGCGGATACGCACCGTCTCGGACAGGCTGTGCTCGGCCTGCTCGACGGGGTCGAGCCGGAAGTCGCCTTCCGCCCACGTCTCGGCGCAGCGACGCCCCTTCGTCCCCTCGCTCTGCTCGTAGGTGCGGTCTTCGTCGGTCAGCCGATGCTTGCCGAGGAGGAAGGCCAGAGCGGTCAGGACCGCGCTTTTACCGCCGTCGTTGCGTCCCGCCAGGATCGTGGGACTGCTGACCGGGATGTCCTCGACATGGGCCAGCGAGCGGAAGCCACGGACGGAGAAGCGGGTGAGCTGCACAGTCGGGTTGCTCCGTATCTCCCCGTTCTCTGCGGGACGGGGCGTGTCGTGCGGGTAGCGCGAACGCCTAGGTGATGCATGAGGCCTCGGCGCAGAACGTCATATTAGAGCGTCACATGCAACAGTCGGGCACTTTCGACCAGTTGACGGTTCGATGGTTCGCCACGGACGAGTTCTCGGGCTGCTCCGTATCTGGCTGGTGGCGGAACGATCAAGCTCAAACAGGCTCTCTTGGACCACAGTGCGCGCTGGTCGCTGCGGGGACCATGCCGATCTTCCCGGCGACCCAATGGATGTCCTGGTCTCCACCGTCTCGATGTGCGCGACGCTCGCGGAAACTCCCCACGTCGTTGAACGCCGGACCGATCGGGGCGACGAGTACGCCTGGTCGAATTCAGAGATCCTCATCAGTTGGCCGGTTCCGTCGCGATCGGGGCGGTTGCGCGTCTCCTGGCGGCCACCGCTCATCGAGGAGGCCGGGCCCCGTCCTCGATGAGCGGCACCTGGCCGGCACTGCCTACCGTCCGCCGTCGGCCTGACCGTCCGGCCTCACTTCAGGTGCCGGTCGTAGAACCGGCCCCCGTCCTCCACCTCGAACCACGGGGTGCCCGTGTGTCCGCCCGGATTGGCGTGCAGCGTCTTCTCCTTGCTGCCGAAGGCGTCGAACAGGTCCAGAGCCCGCTGCCGGGGATTCCCCTCGTCGCCCCACTGCAACAGGAACAGCAGCGGAACGGTGACCTGCCGGGCCTCCTCATGCTGGGCGCGGAGCACGTAACCCCCGGCGAAGAAACCGGCGGCCTCGATGCGCGGCTCGACCACCGCGAGGCGGATGCCGACGGCGGCCCACCCCGAGTACCCGACCGGACCGCCGATCCCGGGCAGCGCGAGGAGCGCGTCCAGCGTGGTCCGCCAGTCCGGGACCGCCTTCTCGACCAGCGGGCCGACGACGGACTCGAAGATCTCATCGACCGGCTCCCCGGCCCGCATCGCCCGGCCGAGTTCGGCGCGAGCCTGCTCGTCGGCGGCGGGACGAGGCCGGTCACCGCACCCGGCGGCATCGATGGCGGCCACCGCGTAGCCGAACGCCGCGCTCTGCCGGGCCCGGGTCACCAGCGTGACTCGCGGGGAGCGCCCCGACTGCAATCGGGTGTGCTGTCAGGCGATACGGCCGACCTTCAGGACGATCACGGTGATGGTGTCGCCTTCTGGCTGGTACAATGCGCCAGTCGCCGACGGAGAGCCGCCAGTAGGCGGAACCGCCCAACTGCCGGGCACCCGGCGGGCGGGGCTCCTCGGCCAGGGCGCGCACCAC
>NZ_JBSGAW010000060.1:0-15757 GCF_053600955.1 Streptomyces sp. NPDC004838
TGCAACGTCGCCCCCACATCGGACGTACGCGTCGTCGTCATCGACTGCACCGACACCGGCGCATCCCCACCCACAGCCACCGACCCGACCTGGATCTGGCGGCTGATCCGGCGGTCGGCGAGCTTGGTCGGAACGGAAGGCATACCGAGAGAAATCGCGGTCATCTGCTGTGCAACCCCATGGTGTGGATCGAGGTCCCGAGATCGGCGGGCTCCAGCCTCCGAGGTTACGGCACCGGGGTTACGCCCAGCACATCGCGCGGGTCAAACCCCACGGAAAGGTGAGCGGCCGGGCACAGGGTGCACCGGCCGCCACAGCCCTGTCTGGAGCCCGGATCAGGTGATCTTGACCGGGTTGACGATGTCCGCGACGAGGACGAGCAGGGTGAAGCAGATGAAGACGCCCGCCACGACGTACGCGACCGGCATCAGCTTGGCCACGTCGAACGGGCCTGGATCGGGCCGCTTGAAGAGCTTCGCAAGATTGCGCCGCACGGATTCCCACAGCGCTCCGGCGATGTGCCCGCCGTCCAGTGGCAGCAGCGGCAGCATGTTGAACAGGAACAGCGAGAGGTTGAAGCCCGCGAGGAGCATCAGGAACATGGCGAACAGGTTCTGTGCCGGTGCGTCGAGGGTCATCACCTCGCCACTGATCCGGGCGGCTCCGACCACGCCGACCGGGGAGTCGTCCTTGCGTTCGCCTTCACCGAAGGCCGCGCTCCACAGGTCGGGGACCTTGGACGGCAGGGCGATGATCGACTCGACGCCGTTGTGGATCATGTCGCCCATGCGATCCACGGAGTCCGTGAAGGAGAGCGGCAGGATCTCGGACTTGGCGGCGAAGCCGAGATAGCCGGCGGGGACGAACTCATCCGGGACGACCTGCCCGTCCGAGTCCTTCTTGGCCACCATGTTCTTCGCGAGGGTGGCGTTGAGGACCTGCTGCCGTCCATCGCGTTCGACGGTGATGGTGGCCGGGCCGATGGTCTCGCGGATGCGGTTCGACAGGGTGGCCCAGTCGTTCACGGGCTGCCCGTCGAAGGCGACGATCTTGTCGCCGACCTCGAGGCCCGCGGCCTGTGCGGGCGAGACGGGGTCGCCCTTGGCGCAGGTGTCGCGGTTGGCGCTCTGGGAGATGACGCACTTCTGGACGCCCGCGACCTCGGTGGTCTGGGTGGAGAAGCCGAACGACATCGCCACCCCGAGGAAGATCGCGACGGCGAGGACCAGGTTCATGAACGGCCCGGCGAACATCACGATCACGCGCTTCCACGGCTTGCGCGTGTAGAACAGCCGGTTCTCGTCACCCGGCTTGAGCTCCTCGTACGCGGCCGAGCGGGCGTCCTCGATCATCCCGCGCCACGGGGAGGTGGACCGGGCCTCGATCCTGCCGTCCACGCCGGGCGGGAACATCCCGATCATGCGGATGTAGCCGCCCATGGGGATGGCCTTGATGCCGTACTCCGTCTCGCCCTTCCGCCGGGACCAGAGGGTCGGGCCGAAGCCGACCATGTACTGCGGCACGCGGATGCCGAAGAGCTTGGCCGTCGAGAGATGGCCCAGTTCGTGCCAGGCGATGGAGAACAGCAGGCCGACGGCGAACAGAGCTATGCCGAGGACCGTCAACAACATCGTCATGCGCGAGCCTCCGCTGTGGCCTTCACTGCCAGTTCCCGGGCCCTCGCACGGGCCCAGTCCTCCGCTTCCAGGACGTCGGCGACCGTCAGCAGGGTTCCCCGCGGGGGCGCTCCGTGCTCGGTGACGACTTCGGTGACCGTATCGATGATTCCGTTGAACGGCAGCCGACCGGCGAGAAACGCGTCCACGCATTCCTCGTTCGCCGCATTGAACACCGCGGGGGCGGTGCCGCCCAGCTCACCCACGTGACGGGCGAGTCCCACCGCGGGGAACGCCTCGGTGTCGAGGGGGAAGAACTCCCAGGTGGACGCCTTGGTCCAGTCGAAGGCGGGTGCGGCGTCGGGCACCCGTCCGGGCCAGCCGACGCCGATGGCGATCGGGCCGCGCATATCGGGCGGGGTGGCCTGGGCGAGGGTCGAGCCGTCCGTGAACTCCACCATGGAGTGGACGTAGGACTGCGGGTGGACGACGACCTCGATGCGGTCGAAGGGGATGTCGTAGAGGAGGTGCGCCTCGATGACCTCCAGGCCCTTGTTCACCAGGGTCGCGCTGTTGACGGTGATGACCGGGCCCATCGCCCAGGTGGGGTGGGCGAGCGCGTCCGTCGGAGTGACGTCCGCCAGCTCCGCTCTCGTACGGCCGCGGAAGGGGCCGCCGGACGCGGTGACGACGAGCTTGCGGACATCGGCCCGTGTGCCGCAGGCCAGCGCCTGGAAGAGGGCGGCGTGCTCGGAGTCCACCGGGATGATCTGGCCGGGCCGGGCGACCGCCTTCACCAGCGGCCCGCCGACGATGAGCGACTCTTTGTTGGCGAGGGCGAGGGTGCGGCCAGCCGTGAGCGCGGCCAGGGTCGGCGCGAGGCCGATGGATCCGGTGATGCCGTTGAGCACGGTGTGGCAGTCGGACGCGGCGAGCTCGGTGGCCGCGTCGGGGCCCGCCAGGATCTCGGGCAGCGGCTCCGGGCCGTACTCGACGGCGAGGGCTTCGCGCAGCCGGGGCACGGTGTCCTCGCGGGCCACGGCGACCGCCTTCACCCCGAGCCGCCTGGCCTGCTCGGCCAGGAGTCCCGGCCGGCCGCCCGCGGCGGAGAGCGCGGTGACGCGGAAGCGGTCGGGGTTGCGCAGGACGAGGTCGATGGCCTGCGTGCCGATGGAGCCGGTGGAGCCGAGGACGACGATGTCCCGGCGGTCCTCACCCGTGTCGGGGGCGAAGACGGTACGGGGGTCGGCGAGGGGGGATGGGCTGTCGCTCATCCCCCCATTGTGGCCGTAACCCGGCGGTGCCAGGACAGGGGTGCACGGGTGACCGGGCGAACGGGTGACCGAGCCACATAAAGACGGGCCGCGCGATCGGCTGCCCGCCGACGGGTGGCCCGGAGCCCGCGGTGGCCGGCGCGCCGTGTGGGTGTCTCCCCGGCGAGTGAGCCGAAGGGGCGCGCGGGTGTCGAAAGGGAGAGCGCGCGGAGGCCGTGAGGAACGAGCGGCCGAGCACGGTCGAGTGTCGACGCACGCTGGAGCGCCCCGGAGGGGAACCGAGCCACAAGAAAATCAGCGGACCGGGCGGTGGAGGTTCTCCCGTTCCGAGGGGCCCGGCGTCGCGTCCGCGATCCAGGGGCCCTCGCCGCTGGGGTCGACGATGCCCTGCTCCAGCCAGGTGTACGTACCGGAGAGAACCCCGTCCACGACCCTGCGGTCGATGTCGTCGGTGTTGGTCCACAGCCGTTCGAACAGCTCCTCGATCCGGATCCGGGACTGACGGCAGAACACGTCGGCGAGCTGATACGCCTCCCGGCCGTGCCCCTCACCGGTCCGCAGCAGCTCCGCGCGTACACACGCCGCGCTCATCGCGAACAGCTCCGCGCCGATGTCGACGATCCGGCCGAGGAAGCCCTGCTTGGTCTCCATCCGGCCCTGCCACCTCGCCATGGCCAGGAACATCGCACGGGCGAGCCTGCGGGAGGCCCGTTCCACATAGCGGAGATGGGCGGAGAGGTCGGCGTGTCCCAGGGGATGGAACTCGCCGTACGAACGCGGGAGCTGTCCGGGGCCCGCGACCAGCTTGGGGAGCCAGCGGGCGTAGAAGGCGCCCGCCTGGGCGCCCGCTCGGGCCTTGTCGCCCAGGGACTTGTCCGGGTCGATCAGATCGCCGGCGACCTTCAGATGCGCGTCGACGGCCTCGCGGGCGATCAGCAGATGCATGATCTCGGTGGAGCCCTCGAAGATCCTGTTGATGCGCAGATCGCGCAGGAGCTGCTCGGCCGGGACGGCCCGCTCACCGCGGGCGGCGAGGGAGTCGGCGGTCTCGAAGCCGCGCCCGCCGCGGATCTGGACCAGTTCATCGGCCATCAGACACGCCATCTCGGAGCCGTACAGCTTGGCGAGCGCCGCTTCGATCCGGATGTCGTTGCGGTCCTCGTCGGCCATCTGGGAGGAGAGTTCGAGGACGGCTTCGAGGGCGAAGGTGGTGGCGGCGATGAAGGAGATCTTCGTGCCGACGGCCTCGTGCCGGGCGACCGGCCTGCCCCACTGCTCGCGGGCGGCCGACCATTCGCGGGCGATCTTCAGACACCACTTGCCCGCACCGACGCACATGGCGGGCAGCGAGAGGCGGCCGGTGTTGAGGGTGGTGAGAGCGATCTTGAGGCCCGCGCCCTCGGGTCCGATACGGTTCCGCGCCGGGACCCTGACCTGGTGGAAACGGGTGACGCCGTTCTCCAGGCCGCGCAGGCCCATGAAGGCGTTGCGGTTCTCGACGGTGATGCCGGGGCTGTCCGCCTCGACGACGAAGGCGGTGATGCCGCCCCGGTGGCCGTCCGACTCGGGCACGCGCGCCATGACGACCAGGAGATCGGCGACGACGCCGTTCGTCGTCCACAGCTTGACTCCGTCGAGGACGTACGCGTCGCCGTCCGGGACGGCGGTGGTGGCCAGGCGCGCGGGGTCGGAACCGACGTCCGGCTCGGTGAGCAGGAACGCGGAGATGTCATGGCGCGCCAGGCGGGGCAGGAACGCGTCCCGCTGCTCCTGGGTGCCGAAGGTCTTCAGCGGCTGCGGCACGCCGATCGACTGGTGCGCGGAGAGCAGCGCGCCGACGGACGGGCTGGCGGAGCCGACGAGGGCGAGGGCCTTGTTGTAGTACACCTGGGTGAGACCGAGGCCGCCGTACTTGACGTCGATCTTCATGCCGAGCGCGCCGAGTTCCCGGAGCCCGTTGATCACCTCGTCGGGGATGCGGGCCTCGCGCTCGATGAGCGCGCCGTCGATCTTCGTCTCGCAGAAGTCGCGGAGCTTGGAGAGGAACTCCTCACCGCGCCGGACGTCCTCGCCCGCGGGCAGCGGATGCGGGTGGATCAGATCGAGCCGGAAGCGGCCCAGGAACAGTTCCTTGGCGAAGCTCGGCTTGCGCCAGTCCTGTTCGCGGGCGGCTTCGGCGACCTGCCGTGCCTCCCGCTCGGTGACCTTGGGAGTCCTGTTCTTCTCAAGTGGTGCGGTCATGAGGTCCACCTCGCCGCGAGTCGGGTCGTGGGGCGTCCGGGCCGGGGCGTGATCGCGCTACCGGCCGGTGCTACTCATCCGTACTACCCGATTACCGATGGCTCCACCAGTCTCCCGCGGCGGTGGAGGTACGCGAGCGGGTGGAGCCGGAGTGCCGCACGCGGCGAAGGAGGCCACGGCCCCGGCCCTGGGCCCGGTGGCGGGCCCGGGAGACGCCGGACGGACCCGACCCCGTACTACACCTACCAGTGGATCTACTCGGCCTCTCCCGGACCGGTAGATCACCAGTGCGGTCGCGTCGTCCGGTCCCCGCCGCCCAGCCGTCGTCTCACCTGTCGCCCCTCCTGCGCGGGAGCGGACCGTACAGCTTCTCGTACTCGGGAAGGTCGGCCTCCGCTACGTACACACCGCTCGGCAGCCGCCGCATGCCGGGGTGCTCCGAGGTCTTTCTGCTCACGGGCACGCCGTCGACGTCGCTGTTCCGGTACGGATACCGATCGCTGGCGGAGTTCTCCACGCACTGCTCGTAACGTTTCTCGGCCAGTGCCCGGCCCGTGTAGTCGACCACCCGCCAGTCGGCGTCTCCACGGACCATGTCGAGCCAGTACCGCACCCTCCCGTCCAGGGGATCCGTGTACTGGGTGACGCTGAACCCGCTGGGGCCGTGCCTCTGCGTGGTGCGCAGCCTGGTGCCCGCCTGATGCGCCTTCCCGTACAGGTCCCAGTACTGGTCCCGCAGCCTGCCCCAGTGCCCGAAGAGGCTGTCCCCGTCCGCCTGGGAGTACAGCACCCGGGAGCCGTCGCTGCGGCGCACGGTGTAGAACGGCCGCCGGTCGACGGGGACTTGCTCCCAGCGGCCCTCGTGCAGGTCCATCAGACGCCGTATCACCGTCCAGGCGGCGCGCTTGTCACCGAAGCGGCGGGTGCCGAAGCCGGCGTGGTCCACGAACCAGCCGGCCGGGCCGATGAGTTCGCCCACCTGGATCTGCGTCGAGCAGTCCATGGGTCCGTAGTCGCGGAGCGCCCACTGCATCACGGCGCGGTACTGGTCTTTGCGGAGGATTATGGCGTCGCCGTCGCTCACGCCGACGACCATAGCCCCCGCGGACCGCGGAAGGTACGGAACTGCCTGCCCGTCCGCCCCGGTGTGCGCCCCTCCCGCGTGCCACCCGGCCACGGCACCGCGTTGCCGCCGTACGAGCGACCTGGAGGCACCAGGCCACAGCCGGATCGGCGACATCGCCCGCGCCGCCCCCGTCCTCAACGGAATCTGGAAATGACCACCGCGAAGAGAGCCTCCCGACGCGAACCTTTGGACGCGACCCGAGAGCCCGCACACAGAAAGTGCCCTCCGCCTGGACCGACAGAACCCCTCAGCAAGGTCCCTCGCCCCAGGGCAGGAAGGGCACTTTCGCGTTTCCGCCCCGAAACCGCCACACCCGAGCGAAACGGCGAGGCTGAAGATCAAGCTAGTACTGCCACCAGTACTTCATGCTGTCGCCACCCCCGTGCTTGACACCAATATGGTAGGTGTGCGCCCACTGCCGGCACGCCTCCCTGGATCCCCTGAATGGGAGAAGCCGTACGGGGTAGGCGTTGCAGGTGTAATCGCGGAGTGTGGTGTAGAAGACCGCATCGACGGCAGATTTCTTGGACTTGTCCCAGGCACGTGTCTTGAGGTAGATGATTCCGTAGCCGTAGTCGTGCATATCGCAGGCGATACGGAAATCGAATCCCCCCGGACGGCTCCCCTTCGGTGATGTGCAGTTGTCATTGTTGACGCCGACCACTGCTTTGTTGCCCACGGTCCGCTTCCACCGAGGTTGGAGTTTGACGCCTCCGTATTCCATCGGCACGGGGCCGGCCCAGCAACCGTCCCTTCCCCAGAGATACTGCGACGCGTACTTGCAATGCGGTTGGAGCGCCGCGATTGAAGGCGTCTTCACCGCGGTGGTCATTTTCCCCGGCGCGGCGTAGGTGAGCGTCCAGGAGCCCTCCGCCGGGGTGGACAGCTGGGTGATGTCGCCTGCCGCGTTGTACGTGTAGGAGTGTACGGCGATCGGCTCACCGTCGATCTGCCGCAGGTCCCTGACCTGGCGCAGGCGTTTGCCGGTGTCGTACTGATAGTCGACGACGGTCACCGGGGCGTCAGCGCCGGCCGCGTCGTAGCTGATGCTCTTCAGGTTCCCTGCGGCATCACCGAACTGAGTGCTTGTGGCCGTGGTTGCCGTGGCATAGGTGAATCCGGTCGCGTCGCAAGATGCCGAGGCGCCGGAAGAACAGATGCCTTGCGGCGTGGTGGGTGACGCGATACCGACGATGCGGCCCTGGACATCGTAGGTGACCCACTGCGACCCGGTCTCGGCGGTTCCCACGCTGGTGACCAGGTATTCGCCGGCGATTTGTGTCCAAGTGCGCACGATTTCGGATCCGCTGGCGCTCCTTTCCGTGAAGGTTCCGTCGGCGTTCCTGGTAACGGTGCTGCCGTCCTCGGCTGTGAAGGTGTCCGGCTTCGTCGCGTCGGCCAGGTACCGGTTGGTCCCCGCGCCGCTGGAGAGTTTGATCTGGACGTAGCCGTTGAAGCTGAAGTCCTTGAGACGGTCACCCAGCCCGCCGCCCAATGGTTCCAGCCGCCAGTTCGGCCCGAGAACCTCCTCGTTGGGCAGAGTCAGATCTAGGCGTTGACCTGCGCTGTGACTGCGTGTGGTGATCATTCCTCCGTCGAACCCGTCCGTGCCGCTCGTGATCCAGACGCCGGTCTCGGGTTCAACGCGTCCGGGCCACTGGTCAGCAGGGGACGGTCCGGGTTCGGCCGGATCATCGCCCTCGCCCGGGGTAAAGGGAATTTCCGTTGTCACGGTCAGTGTGGGCGGTTGGCCGAAGCCCTCCGTATTCTCAGCGGAGGGGAATACTCGGTGGTTGGCTTCCGCGGCTTCCGTCGGAGACTGGAGAACCAGTCCGTGGTTGGCTGTCCCGGCAGCCCACTTGGCGACGATCGCGGTGACATCCCAGGCCATCCGACCCGAGCCGCAGACACCCCGCTGGGATCCCTCCCTGCTGAGTGCCGCGCCCTCGGTGGTGCTGGCGGGCTGGGGAGTCCAGGTCTGCGCTTTCAGATCCCAGAAGTCGGTGATCCGGCGGACTTGGATACCCGTTCCCACCGCGGCTCCGCAGGCTGGGGCATCAACGTTGGTGAGCGTCAACTCTGCCTTGGTGGGTAACTGCAGGCCCCGCGTGTCGAACTTCAGATAGGTTCGCGCCTTTTCACCACTGGCCTCCGTTCCCGCCTTCAGGTAGGGGCCGTCGTTGTTGTTGCCGTCGAAGACGCTGTTGACGTCCGCGTCTCCGGTGGGCGGCAGCGCCACTGTCGCGGCTGCCGCCTTGGTACGGGAGACGCCTGCTGTCCGGGCCGAGAAGCGGCTGGCGGTGATCTTGGTAGTGATCTTGCCGTCGGGTGTCACCTCGGAGACCGCTGCCTGGGATGCTCCCCTCAGCGGCACTGGCTGCCCTGTTTCCACAGCGAGAGACAGCGCTGCGGCCAGTCCTGACTTGTCCTGTGCCTGCGCTGCCGTTGCGGTCTGCGAAGCCAAGGACAAGCTGCCGACCGTCAACGCGAAGGCGAGTACGACGACGGGCAGCCTCGCACGGCTCGCCAGGAGTCTCTGGTGCATGTAATCCCCTTTCCTATACGGATCTCCCACTCGCCGAGATGTTCGGCGAGCGGAAAACGGCAGGACAGGAGCCTGACTGCCAGCGCCGAAGAGGGCCGGCGGACCGTCCTGCCGAGTTGCTGCGTCCCGGAGCATGCGGCGAGGCGGCCCGCAGGGCTTGGCCGTGGCTTGCGCAGTTCTCGTCTCTCGCCGCACGGCAACAGAGACGAAGCCGATGCCTGGTGTTCCCGGGGCGAAATACCGTGGGCGGTGCGGAAGGTGCGGCTGATGAGGAAATGATGCGGAAGAGGAACACCTCGCACCATGTCAATCCGTGCACAGTTCTTGACAATGCGCGCACGTGTCTGGAGGGGCAGGATCAGCTGACGGCACCCGAGGGCGTGCGTCTACGGAGTTCGGTTCGTACCCGGCGCGGCCATGTGCGTGTCCAGGTCACCGATCAGGTAGCGAGCTGGTGGAGGTCGTAGGCGTGGTGCGACAGCCGGACGTGCCCGATCGGGAGGACGCTGATGCCGTCCGGAACGGGGCCGGGTTCGAGGGGCGAGTCGTCAGGTCGTTCCGGGCGGCCCTGCGGAGTCGGGCGGTGGCGTCGGGGTCGGTGGTGCAGTCGGTGAGTCGGCGGGTCAGTTGGTGGGCGAGGGTCCAGGGGAGTGTGGGGTTGTCGTAGCTGATGGTGGTTTGGCCGGTTGGTTGTAGGTGGCCGGTGGGGGTGAGGTGGTAGCGGGTGCCGTGGATGCCGTGGAGGAGGGGTTTGCGGACGCGGATGGCGATGCCTCGGGTGAGGTGGGGGCAGTGGGCGGCGGCTTCGATGCAGGGTCCCGTGCACAGGGGCGGGTGGGTGTTGATCATGTTCTCGGGCCAGCCGTCCCAGTCGGTGGTGTGGTCGGGGAGGAGGAAGAGGTATCCGTGTTCGTTGCGGTCGGCGGGTGTGCGGCAGATCTGGCAGAGGAGGTTGCGCATGGTGTGGGCCTGGCGGGTGGGGTGGACGCGCCGGAATTCGGGGGTGCCGGTGGGGTCGTGGTTGATGCGCAGCCATAGGGCGCCGTCGTCGTCGCGGTCGGGGGCGGTCTCGTTGTGGTAGGCGAGGCCGGTGGCCGGGCGGGCGGTCAGGCCGGCGGGCTGGGGGAGTTCGCGGCTCCAGGCGGTGATGTACGGAACGGTGCCGTGCCGGGTGGTCATGGGGTGGGTGGTCATGGGGTGAGGCCGATGCCGCCGTAGGTGTGGATCCGGTCGGCGGGGATGGTCGTCATGTCGGGGTCGGGCTGGTGCCATTGGTGGACCGGGACCATGCCCGGTTCCAGCAGGGTGAGCCCGTCGAAGAACGAGGCGATGTCGTCGTAGGGGCGGGTACGGGCCTGTACGGCCTGGTCGGCGAGGAGTGCTTCCGCGCGGCGCATGGTCTCGGGTGCGAAGTCGTCGGTGAGGTGACTGATGACGACGGCGCTGCCGGGAGGGAGGGCGCTCACCAGGGTGCGGACCAGGCCGTGGGGGTCGTCCTTGTCGGGGATGCAGTCGAGTACGGCGATGAGGAGCAGGGCGATGGGTTGGGCGAGGTTGAGGTGGTCGCGGGCGGTGCGCAGGATCTGGTCGGGGTGGCGGAGGTCTGCTCGGGTGGCGGTGGTGGCGTCGGGCCGGTTGCCGCGCATGAGGGCGGTGGCGTGGGCGACGACGACGGGGTCGTTGTCCACGTACACCACGCGCGAGGTGTCCGGGTGCTCGTCCTCGATGATGTCGTGGGTGTCGGGCCCGGACTCGGCGGGCATCCCGCAGCCCACGTCGAGGACCTGGCTGATGCCCAGCTCTGTGGCGGCGAAGTGGGTGACGCGGTTGTGGAAGTTCCTGTTCTCGTGGGCCATGAGCCGGGGGTCGAGCCCGAGGTCGGCCATCCGGGCGGCGATGCCGAGATCGCTGTAGTAGGCGTCCTTGGTGCCCTGGCAGGCGTTGTAGAGGCGGGCGGAGGTCATCGGCGGGAGGGGGATACGCGGTGAAGGCTCGTTCGGGTTTTGGAGCATGGTGCGGGTCCTGACGGGTGAGGGTGGTGGGTCCGGTTGCGGACAGCGGCACTGCCGCAATCGGTGGAGACGTCGCGTGCCGGGTCAGACGGCGGGAGCGGCGGTGTTCGGGTGGGGTGTGGCGTATCGGGCGGACCACTGGGGCCGGTGGGGGCCGAGGGTGTGTTCGGCGAGGCGGTGGAGCTGGATGTCGGCGGTGCCTGCGGGTGGGTTGAGGCAGGGGGCGTCGCGGTAGTGACGGTTGACCGGCAGCCGCAGGCCGGTCGCGCCGTGGACGTCGAGGGCGAGACGGGTGACGTCGATCGCCGCGTCGACGGCGGTGAGCTTGGCGTGGATCAGGTCCATGTCGCATGCCTCGCCCCGGTCGAGGCGGTGGACGGCGTGATAGGCGGTCAGGCGGGCGGTGCGGGCGGCCGCTTCCATGCGGGCGGTCTTCGCGCGGACGGCGGGCAGGTCGGCGAGCGGTTTCCCGTACCGCATACGTTCGCGGGCGAAGGCGGCGGTGTCGTGGAGGGCCGCGTCGAGGATGCCGAGGGCGACGGCGGTGAGGTTGGGGCGGCCGTAGAGGATGCTGGAGGAGTACGCGTACGCCAGCCCGCCGCCGATGCCGCCGAGGATGTTCGCGGCGGGTATGCGGACGTTGTCGAGGTGGAGTTCGCCGGTGCTGAATCCGCGCAGGCCCATCGCGGGCCGGTGTTCGGGGAGGGTGAGTCCGGGGCGGTCGTGCTCGACGAGGAACGCGGTCAGCCCGCCGGGGCCGTCGCCGGTCCGGGCCACCACCGTATGCAACTGGCCCACGTGGGAGTTGCCGACGTACACCTTCCGGCCGCTGACCTCCCACCATTTCTTGCTGACCCTGCGGGCGGTGGAGCGCATGCCGAGGACGTGGCCGCCGGACTCCTCCTCGGTGACGGCGATCGTCGGCAGGACCGTGCCGTCCGCGACCGCCGGGAGCCAGGTTTCCTTCTGCTCGGTGCTGCCCAGGTGGATCAGTCCCGCGGTGCCGAGCATGGACGCCTGCGCGATCGCCCCCGCCGCCGCACTCCTTCTCGACAACTCGTGGATGACGACCGTCTTCGCCACATGCCCGGCGTCCATACCCCCGTATCCGGAGGGGATGGTCACACCGATCCACCCCTGATCGGCGATCAGACGGGCCAGCCCGTGCTCCACGACACCGCTCGCGTCCATCGCCTCGGCCCGCGGTGCGACCTCGGCCTCGGCAAACGCGCGCACCCGCTCGCGAAGGTTGTCGTGGTCGTCGGTCAGGAAATCCATTTCATCCCCCCAGGTGGTTCGGCTCACTGCTGTGTGCGGGTGCGGGTGCGGTCATGCGGCCGTGGACGCGAGCGCTTCCCAGGCACGGTCACGGTGGTGCTTGATCAGCCGGAGGGCGGCGCGGGCGGTCGCGGCCGGGCGCGGTCCGATGCCCACGGCGCAGACGGTGCCGAGCACCATGCCGGTGTCCGGATCGATCAGGGGCGCGCCGGCGTAGGAGCGGATGCCGATCTGGTCGACGACCACGTTGCTGGCGAAGCGGGCCACTCCGTACACATCGGGCAGGACCAGGGCACTACGCCGTTCGATCAACGCCGGGCAGTAGCCGTGTTCCAGACTCATCGTCCGGCCCACCGGCGGCAGACCGCTCCCGGAGGGTGTGTGCAGACCGGCGAAATTCTGACGGCCGGTGATCAGATTGACCATGGCATACGGGGCTCCGAGATCTTCGGCGATGTCGGCGGCGAGGGCGTCGAGAGCGGGCACGGGTGCGAGAGTCAGAGGAGTGAGGCCGAGGTCCGCGAGGCGGCGGGCCCGCTCGGCAGGCGTGGACGTCACGGGCGGGCTCCGGTGGTGGCGAGGGTCCGGGCGTGGCGGACGAGGCCGACGAGGACAGTGGCGGCGGAGTGGGCCTTGCGGGCGTCGCAGGACACGAGGGGGACGTGGCCGGGGAGGTCGAGGGCGGTACGGATCTCGTCCTCGGCGTACCGGTGCGCGCTGTCGAACTCGTTGACGGCGACGACGAACGGGAGCCCGCTCGCCTCGCAGTGCTCCACGGCGGTGAAGCAGTCCCCAAGGCGGCGCGTGTCGGCCAGGACCACCGCGCCGACCGCGCCCTCGGACAGGTAGTGCCAGGTGTGACGGAACCGTTCCTGGCCGGGCATGCCGAACAGGAACAGGATCATCGGCTGCGGGTCGCGGAAGGTGATCCGGCCGAAGTCCATGGTCACGGTGGTGGTGGTCTTGCCCGCGACACCGGACAGGACGTCGGTGGCGGCGCTCGCCTCGGAGATGACTTCCTCGGTACGCAGAGGCGGGATTTCGCTGACGGCCCCGACCAGGGTGGTCTTGCCCGCGCCGTACCCGCCCGAGACGAGGATCTTCAAGGAGAGCGGTATCCCGGGGACGCTGTCAGGCGGTGGAGAACTTGCGGTCGAGTGCGACAAGGAGGGCCTCCAGGAACTGAGGGTTTCTGCCGTCCGCGAGGGCAGGGGTGTACAGGTCGAGCGCGCCGCAGGTGATCAGGTCGGATGCGATGATCTTGGTGACCTGAAGGGGGAGGCCGAGCCCGGCGGCGACCTCCGCGACCGAGGTGGTGCCCCGGCACAGACGGACCGCCTGGTGGTGCTCAGGGGCGAGTCCCCCGGCCGATGCCCGGGTGCCGGTCTGGAGGAGGGATTCCGGCCGTAGTGGCAGCCGCGGAGTGGTCCGGCCGCCGGTGAGCCCGTAGGGACGGACCTGCGGGTCGGTCGCGTGGCTCCACCGCACGGGCCTCACCGCAGCGCCTCGCTGTCGGACGGGTGCCGGTCGGGTGTGGCGAGGTGGTCCCCGACGCTTTTGGCGAGCTGTCCCATCTCGTGCCCGACCACTCCGGGGTCGGCGCTGGAAGCGGCTTTGACGGCCAGGAGGGTGCCCTTGCCCGAGCCGATGACGAAGAGGACGCACCGGTCGTGTTCGAGGACCGCCTGCCGGATCCTGCCGGAGGCCCCGAGCACGTCGGGGGCGGACTCCCCCAGGGAGTGGAGTCCGCACGCGAGTGCGCCGATGAGGTCCGCATGGTCGTGCAGCAGTCCGTGGTAGCAGCGGGCGATACCGTCCCGTGTCGCCAGCACCGCCCACTCGACGCCCGCGGTCTTGGTGACGAAACCTTCCAGGAGCCAGCCCAGATCGCCGAGTTCGTCGGCGACGTTGTCGGCACGTTGTTGTTGCATGGTGTCTCTCCGTTCTTCTTCCCGCTCGGAGTTCCGGACGGGGTGAGGGGGTGGCGCGTCCGTCGGGTGTCGGCGGTCAGGCGGGTGCTGAGCCGTCCGTGCCGGAGCCGGAGCGCAGTCCCGCGCTGAACGCGCCCGCGAGCCCCGGACTGGCAGGCCCCGGCTCCACCTCCGGCTCGGTGACCACGGGCCGGGGGTGGGCGGTACCGTCCGACGCCGCACCACGGACGCGCTGAGGCAGCACCGGCCGCGACGGGGATTCGCGTGCGGACGGGCGGACACCACCCACCGCCACTCCGGCCGGTGCCGGGACCGGCACCGGGGCGGGGGCAGGGGCAGGGGCGGGGTCGTGACGGGGCGACGGCTCCGGTACGGACCGCCCCGCGCCCCGACCGCCCGAACCGGCCGAGTGGTCCGAGTGGTCCGAGTGGTCCGGGCCGTCCGTGGGACGGTGGGACACCACGGCTGTCATCTCCCCGGATCCGGCGACGGTCGCGTCGGCCGGTTCCGGTGCCGGGTTCTGGACGGGGACCAGGAGCCGGTGCGGGAGCACCACCAGCGCGGTGGTGCCACCGAGGAGGTTGCGGCGCAGTTCGACGCGGATGCCGTGCTGCTGCGCGAGGAGGGCGGTGACAAGGAGGCCGATCCGTCCGTCCGCCAACTGATCGCGTACGTCGGTCGCTTCGGGGTGTTCCAGCAGCCGGTTCGACCACTCCAGCCGCTCGGGCAGCATGCCCAGCCCGCGGTCCTCGATCTCGATCACGTGTCCCGCCGCGACCGGCCGCGCGGTCACCAGAACCTGGTGCTCGCTGAAGCACAGCGCGTTGCCGATCAGCTCCGTGAGGAGGTGCACCACGGCGGGCCCGGCATGGGGCGCGATCGCGACGGCATCGGGATGCCAGGTGGCGCGGGCCCGGCTGAAGTCCTCGGTCTGCGCGATCGCCGCCCGCAGCGCGGTCGAGATCAGGACCGGCGCCCGGCCTGCGGGCAGCGGACGGCCGCCCAGCACCAGCAGAGACTCGGTATAGCGGCGCACCAGCGTGGTCACGTGATCGACACGGAAGAGGCCGCCGAGCAGATCCGGGTCCTCGGTGTCCCGCTCCAGATCGTCCAGCACCCCCAGAGCCCGCAGAACGAGCCCCTTCAGCCGGGGCGCGATACTGCCGATCACGTCCTCACCCGCGTCCCGCCTCCTGCGGGCCGTCGCCGCCACCTCAGCGGCGGCCTCCTGCCACGCCTGTGCCAGCAGCAGTTCCATCGCATGGAACGGATCGCCGGGAACGCCCACGGCAGGCGGGGCGGCGCGTACCACGGGCACCCGCCCCTCGCCGACCGCGTGCAGCACCCCGGCGAAGTCCGTACGCCCCTGCGCCGTCGCTGTCTTGTACCGCCTCAGCCACTCCCAGCACTGCGACCGCACCTGCGCCACCTCCGCCTCGGTCCGCGCGCTCCACGCGTCCCGCTCAGCCGCACGGGCAGTGGCGTCCCTCCCGGCCCGTACGTGTGCGACCAGCAACCCGACGGCCCCCACCACACCGCCCCCGCCCACCGACCACCCCGCACCGGCACCCGCGACACTCACAGCCCAGGCCACCGACGGGACACACATCCCCGCACCCAGCCAACCCGCATACCGGACACGTAAGAAGACGTTGTCCTATCGATCTTGAGTGCGGTGTGATCGAAAGTGGCCCTCGGGGCGGGTGATTCTGTCGTGGCTGTGCATGAAGACAG
>NZ_JBSGAW010000061.1:0-13329 GCF_053600955.1 Streptomyces sp. NPDC004838
CCTTGAACGCCTTCGACATCACCTTCGACGGCCGCCTCTCCGCAGCCCGCCAGTAACCCCAACCACCTCGTTACACCATTCGATTGACAGACCCGGTGCTGTCCGCGAAGTCGATCTGTACGGCCGGGAGCGGGTCGTTGAAGCGGCCGGGGCGGGCGAGGTCCGGGAGAAGATGCACCATGCGCAGAAGTGTCGCGTTCCGGTCGATCACCTTTGAAGTGTCATGGACGAGACGGAACCGCCCGACACCTTCACCGAAGCTGGTGCAGAGGCAGTACAGCGCCGGTACCGCCGGGTCGAGGATGTCGCGCTGTTCGCCGGTCGCGAGGTCGGCGGCGGTCTCGTCGGCCACTTCCCGGCAGTATTCCAGCAGCTCGATCCATCCGGCGAAGTCCGTGTGCTCCTCCGGGATCGACGCCTTGTAGGCGGCTATGGCGGTGAAGAAGTCGTCGGTCGCCACCCGCTGACGCACCCAGTCGACGAAGACCTGGAGCATCTGGTGAAAGGCCGCAGCGTCGCCGAGGACTGGGCCGGCCATGCGCAGCAACTCAGCCAAGGCCAGACCGCCCTGGTCCTCATACAGGTTGAGACCGTCCGCATCGGCCAGCGGCTCCACCAGAACGTCGACCAGCTTAGTGACCACCATGAACCGCTTGTCCATCAGATAACTGCGAACGCTTCCTTCGGGCATGCTCTCAAAGGCCCGCCTCAAAGCCCTCCGGCCTCCCGACGACCGGGCGAGAGAACCGTACTTAGGCTCACCCTGGGTGGAAGGAAGTTGGGACCGGACCTCATCTACGATCGACGCGGCCAGCTCATCGGGCAGATGCACCCCAGCCAGCGTGAACACCGGCTGATGGGGATCGAGAAGGTTTTGCCCGGAGTTCGAGGATTCGTCGGCGTAGATAACAGGGAGCAGGTCGGAGGGAGTATTCACGCTCGGAGCATGCCGGGCAGACGGGCGGACGGCAACCAGAATTGCCTTCCCAAGCCCGTTCCGCCGTTGCCGGTGCCTCCTCGGACATCGACCAGAACTACGCCTGGCGTCAGGCTCAGCCCATGCGTGTGCGGTGGTGGACCAGTTGCATGCCGAGGACGAGCAGTAGCCTGCCGACCTGGTCGATCTGTTCTTGGAGGGGTCACGGAAGAGGTGGGCCAGTTGCCCGGCCTCGGCGGCGAGGTCACCGCGCTCGGCAAGGTAGTCGGCCGTAGGGGCACGGTGGACGGCCCGGACCCGCTTCAGCAGCGCGACGTTCGCCGTTTGCGTCCAGGGTCCAGCCCGCGAACGGTTTGTTGGAGGTGATGGTGACCTGTGGCACCGGGGTCCGGGTCACCCCCCGGCGCGGAGGAGGAACTGACCAACTCTCTCCGCCGCTCTGGCGCCCCGGTAGCCGCCGCTGCCCTGCTCGCTGTCCACCTTGACCATGCGTTCGGAGAGCACCCGGCCCCGCCCAGGCCCCAGCGGTGAATGCGGGATCCATCCTCGCCTGCGAAGTCGGCATTCCGCCCGGCCGGCGCCCGCAGCGGGAGGCCACCGGTGCCACTCGGGCAGCCGGGTGTGAGCGCCGCGCCGCCCGGGCGGGCTGAGCGGGCGCGCCTCGTTGAGGTCGAGGCCCGCGTCGTCGAGGCGACGGTCACGCGCGCCCGGTACAAGCTGGGCCGGGCGCAGCGTGGTCAAGGCCCAGCTCGCGAGCGTCAGGCCCAGGGCGGTAGGCGCGGGCGGGCCGCACTCACCCAGGCCGAGAAGGACCTCGCTGCCGTCCGGCAGCGAGGTCGGCCGGTGCGGAGGGCAGGGCACGGAGCCCGACGTCGTACGCCATCGCGCCGAGGGCGAGGACCACGAGCGGCCACACGAGGGGGGAGGCTGCTGGGACGGTGCCGTGGACCAGGGCCGCGCCGACGCTGCCGGTGCCGAGTGTCGCGGTGCAGGCCGGAATGCTGGGCAGGGCGATCCGCAGCACCACCTCCCGGCGCCGGGCCGGGCGGGCCGGGACGGGGTTGAGGGCGCTCATCGTCCGCTCACCATGCTCGTCTCGGCCTCCAGAGAGCGGCCGGTGATGCGCGCAGCGAGCCCTTTCACTTTCCGGCGGACCTGCTCGCCCCGGCGCTTCGGCTGCGCAGCACCAGCGGCCATGGCCGCTTCAGCCCAGGTGGTGACCCCGGGGGCGGCGAGGGCGAGAGTCACCGCTCGCTCGGCCGGGGAGAGGGCCTCCAGGATCTCGATCAGGCGCGGGTCATCGAAGCCGGCTTCGACTTCGGCGCCGGGGGTGATCTGTGCGGGGACCAGGTCGTACAGGGCCAGTCCGTCGCCGAGCGGGGTGTCGAGCAGCAGCAGCCGCGCCTGGTTGACCTTGTGGCGCCAGACCGGGGTGAGCTGCCGGTTGATGACCTTGGCCTCTGACTTCAGCTTCTTCAGCGCGTCAGGGGTGAGGTGACCTTGGTCGTAGAGAGGGTCCGCCCAGTTGCCGAGCAAGGCGGTGGAGACCGGCTCATTCCATCCGCTCCACAGCCCCAGCACCTCCGACCTGAAGGAGTGGATTGTGGATCCGTCGCCGGCGAGGGCGGCTTCGCGGGCGCTCAGTGCCTGGATCACGTCGGGGACCGGGATGTTCAAAGCCCGGAACCCGGACTCGATGGTCCGGTTGGCCGGGTGGCCGGCCTTGAGCACCGCCATGCCGGTGGTGGTGGTGATCATCATGGGAGAGGCGACACGGTTGAACGGCTTCGGCAGTTCGAACGTGCCGTCCACGTCGACAGCGACACTTCCGTCCTGCCGGAGGGTAACGGTATCGCCGGTGTTCTCGCTCCAGTGGGCCGGGAACAAGGCTGTGACTGCCGCGCCGGTATGCGAGTCCCAGTTGAACTGGCTGATCCGCTCCGCCAGGTCGGTGTGGACAGAGCCGTCATCCTCGACCATGGTGTGACTGGGCGTAGGCGTCGGGTCTTCGGTGGCCATGAGCGTCTCCTTGTCGGGGAAAATCCTTCTCCTCTCGGTCCCGGCACGGGCCCGATCCGACAACGCACCTCGGATCCTTTTTGTGATCTGCGTCACAATGGCCTGGGTTGCTCGGAGCTCGCGGAGCCGGTCGACAGCCCTTGAAGCGTCAGAACTGCGCCTGCTGGACGAGCCGGAAGACCAGTTCAGCAGGCGTCTGCGTGAGGTCGACGCGCGGGTGAGCGGATCCGTCCGCCGGGTTCAGCAGCCGGGCCGTCCACCCCTCGGCGACGCGGACCGCCTCCAGGGGGGTCCCCTCCGACAGCGGGAGCACGGTCAGCAGGCACCAGGAGGTCCGCCGGGACGCCCCGGCCGTGCGATGGTCGTAATGCTCGGCCAGCCGGTCGCCGACCGCACCCGGTCCCTGGCGGCACACGCTGCCCACGTACCGGCACCCGCGGCGGTTGTCCCACGCGACGTACACCGCGCAGCTCGCGGCCACCCGGCGGCGTACCACGGCCGGGCTGGCCCGGCACACCACCACCGGCGAGCCCCCGCGGCCCTGTGCGGTCGCGGGGACGGCGAGCACCGGGCCCAGCAGTCGCAGGACCGGCCGGAGCGCCTGGCCGATCGCCGCCGGCAGCGTCGGAGCCGTGCTCACGCGTCGTCCTCCTCGTCCTCGTCGACCACGAAGATCGAGGGATCGGCCGGCCCGAACTGCATGAGGATCTCTTCGAGATTGCCCAGCTGCACCCGCAGCGCCTTGACGGCCTCGAAGGCGCCGAAGACCTGGTTGCCGCGCTTCTGGCTCATACGGGCCAGAGCCCGCCCGGCCTTGGCCGCGCCCTTGATGCCCTGGTCAAGGAGCCAGCGCTGCCGCGCGTCCTCGGCCTCCGGTTGCGCCGACGTGCCGTCCGTCCTGGCCTTGGCCTCCGCGCGGTTCTTGGCGATGGTGGCCAGGGCGTGGGCCGGGTCGGCGGCGTGGACGAGGTCCCACTCGTAGTCGAGGATCTCCTGCTCGCCGGTGCCGTCGCGCACGGGATCGCCGTCGTGGACCACCATGCCGTCCACCTCGCGCTCCTGGGTGTGGAACAGTTTCGGCAGCACGGCCGGGTCGGCGGCGACGTGGGCGACGGCGATGGAGTGCAGCATCCGCAGCCCGCCGGAGGTCTTCGACAGCAGCGTCAGGAGCTTCACCGGCGTCGCCCGGAAGGGCGCCTTGTAGCTGTCGCGGTCGGTGCCCTCCTTCGAGCCGCGGTCCCGCGTGATGTACCCGTCGAGGATCGCGGCGGTCCCGCCGAGTACGGTCAGCTGCGCGACGGCGCCCTCCTCGCCGGCCAGGGCACGCTTGAGGATGTCGTCGAGCACCCCGAAGACATCGTCGCCCTTGGTCAGCTCCCACGGCTGCTTCCACACCCGGTCGGTGATCGTGCCGCCGTTGCCGAAGGCCCGCAGCGGCTGCTCGATGCCCTCCTTGCTGCGGTAGGCCGACAGCACCATGGGCGCCAGCCGCTCGCTGATCGGCTGCCGGCGGGCCTGGACCATCCCGAATTCCTGCTTGATCAGCCGGTTCATGGCGTCCGCGTGCGGTCCGGCGAGCACCGCGTGCTGGTGGACGGCGGCCGACCACAGCCGGTGCGCCGGCACCCCGAGCAGCTCGTGCATGGCCTGCGTACCCACCGTGCCCGACAGCACCCGGTGCACGTCCGGGGTGGTCAGGCCCTCGCGCAGGGCGTGCCGGTAGACCCGCTGCATGCCCTGCGTGCTCTGCGCCCCGTCCGTCCAGGGGGTGACGCGGACGTGCAGGGTGGCCAGCAGGTCGTCCCTCGCCGCCACCAGGTCCGCCAGCGGCCCACCCCCGTCCGCCTGCGCACCGACCACGACGGTGGCGGGGAAGGCCAGCGTGTGGCCCTCGCGGCGGGTCGCCTCGGTCAGCGTGGGCGCCGCCAGGTTCTTACGGGTCCGCGCCGTCAGCTCGCCCACCCGCCGCCGCGCGGCCGCCTGCTCCGCGCGGCTGCGCCCGCCGGACCGCTCCGTCGAACCGATGACGGAGGCGGTGCAGGACGAGATAGCCTTCTCGATGTCGCCGCCGGTGCGAGCCAGCCACATGCTCACCATCCGGCTGTTGCCGTCGCCCGCGACCAGGAAGGTGTCCTCGGTGCCGTCGTCGTACACGACGCGCATCACGAACAGTGTCAGAGGCTCCTTCACGCCCTGCTGGAGCACACTCGAGGTGTAGACGTTCTTGCCGTTCTGAGCCTTGTACGTCTGGCGCATGCTCTCGGCGACCGCCTTGGCCAGCGCCTTGCGATTCGGCATGTGCACCGTGAAGACCGCGAGCGGCTTGCCGGTCTTCGGATCGGTCGCGGTTTCGTACACCGGCACCACCGACGTGGACGGCGCCACGTCCATGGCCGTGTGCAGCTGGTCCGCCCACCGCTGGTTGATGAAGTCCGGCAGGAAGTCGAGGTCGAGGTAGCGGTAGTGCGGCGGGGTCGCGTACAGCATCCCGCCGACGACCGGCTTGGCCGTCAGCAGGTTGATCGGCTTACCGGCCACGAGCGCCTGCAGCCGCGCCGGGTCCACCGCACCCGCGGTGATGGCGTTCGCCGCGGCCTCGTCCAGCGAGGCGTCGGGGTTGTCGAGCAGCTCCTTACGGGTGCCGCGGAGCTTGGTCACCGGCAGCGGGTCCGCGACCGGCTCGGGGCGGCGCAGCAGGGGCGGCAGGCCATCGTCGGGCTCCTGCCCGTCCAGGCCGTCGAAGTCGTCGAACGAAGAAGTCACGATCTTGCCCTCCTGGGCATCGCGCGCAGCAGGAAATACCTGCGGGCAGGGCGTGAGCCACTCCCTCCACTGCGCGCCGTCCACAGGGGGCGGCGAGCGCCGTCACGCTCTCACCAGCGGCTCATGTCTCCGCGATGTCCCGTGCCGACCGGCGTTCCACGGTCCCAGGCGAGCTGCTGGTCAGTCGGATCCCCAGGGGACCGAACTCCCGTCGACGACGGGTGCCAGCCGCTCTTCATGCCTCAGTTCGAACCCTGCGGCATGCAGTTCCATGTAGCCAGAGCGGTGCGCAGCCGACGTCAGCAAGCCGCGTCGGCAGCATCCGATTCTACGCCCATCACCCCATAAACCAGATGGATTTCGAAAATGCACCTCACAAGTATCAAGAAAGCCTGATCAGTTCGACAAAGCCGACTCCAACGCCGGTCATGCTCTAGGCCACTTGCGGAGCCAGCCATCGGCAGGGCTGGCCAACGCGATTCCGGCAAGCGCCCTGCCAGATTCACCTGCCTGCCGCTCCCAGCGGCGGCCACGGGGCGGCCCGGGAGGCCGGGCGCGTTCACCCTAGTTCGGCCTCCGCCCGCGCGTCCCAGACCGCTCGGCAATGGTGTGGTCACGGGTCGGGACCAGGGTGCCGTCCACGATGAGCACGGTGTCCTTGGCGAACCGCTTGCGGGGCTGGAGGGCGAGCATCGGCCCGAGGTGGTTGATGATGCGGTCCGCCGCCGATGGACCTTTTCGGAACGCAGAAAAGCCCCAGCCGCGCCCTCGCGCGGAGGAGGCGGCCGGGGCCCGATAGCCTCAGCTTTCGATCAGGGCGGCCTTGACCAAGCGGTCCGCATCATCCTCGGACCATGCGCCGAAGGGGGTGTGGTCTGGGTGAGGGAGAAACGCAGGCAGCGGACGGCGGCCCTCACGGGACGGGCCGCCCTCGGTCTCGGTGTACCCGGCGACCTCCTCCAGGGCGTGCCACGCGAGCCGGACGGCCTCGTCGGGGTCCTGGGAGTGGACCCACTTCAGCGCCCGGACGATCTCCGGGTACAAGTCGCAGGCGGGCAGGTCGTCACCGGCGCGGCGGTGCGCGTCCAGGAGGTTGAACACCGGGGCGTGCCGGATCGTGGGCACGACGCCGGGCGGGAAGTCGCTTGCGGTGCAGGGTCAGTCTCGTCACGGACGGGGACGGCCGTGGGGGTCAGACGACGCCGGACCGCCCGAAGCCTGCCGGGAGACCGGCGGGAGTCGGGCTCGCAGCGCGCGCTCTCACTGGTCCATGCTTTCGTCGACCTCGTCGAAGATGCGCTGCAGGGCTTCGACAGCACGGTGGTGTCCGGCTGCCGAGAGCTTGCTGGCCACCGCCTTGACGATGAAGGCATCGCCGGTGTCGATCGCTGTACGCGCGAGGGCCGTTCCGAGGGCGATCGTGTCCGGCTGCTGCAGCCGATGCACCAGCAGGAGCCGGAGTGGCCCCACGGTGCTGCCGTGGTCCCGGGCGGTGAAAGCAAGTTCGTCGGCTTCGGCGTGTTCTCCGTGCTTCTCGGCCCGCATCATGGGGCCGGTGGTCTCGCCGGCCTCGATCGCCTCCGCGTACAGGCGGCGGGCCCCGTCGATGTCACCTTCCTGGTAGTGCAGCCGGACCAGGTCCTGGTGGCAGTCCACGAGCCCGGCGTCGATCACTTTGCGGAAGTAGATCTTGGCCTGTGTGAGATTGCCTGCCTGTTCATAGCGGTAGGCCAGCCGGGAATAGGCGTAGTTGTCCCCGCTCCCGTTCCCCGTGATCCGTTCGGTCCACGCGGCGGCCTCCTCGAACAGCCCGTTCTCGGCGAGCATGAACACCAACGCCTGCATGGCGTCGTCGTCACCGGCCTCGGCACCCTGCCGGAGCCACCGCTCGGCCTCCGTCCGCTGGCCGAGTTCCAGGTGATGGTGCCCGACGTGAGCGAAGGCATCCCGGTGCCCCTGGTCTGCGAGCTCACGCCAGACGGCCGCGGCCCGCTCGGGCTCGCCGATTTCCGTGAGGTGGCGTGCTTCCTGTCGCCGGTAGATGAAGGCGAGGAGGGCATTGCGCTGGAGTTCCCCGGACGCCCGATGCTCGTCGATCCTGGTCAGAGCGCTTTCCGCGCGTGCTCTGTCGGCCTCCTGCCCCAGCAGGTAGGCGGAGCTGCGGTCGTACAGACCGAACAGGTCCGTACCGTCTGGGACCGAAGCGGACACGCGTACCCGCCCTCGCTCGTACGCGGACCGCGCGAGGGCCCGTCGGTCCTCGTCGGTGCGGGCATGCTGCAGGGCGGCTGCCCAGAACGGCGCGGGCGGGCAGTCGTGGCGGAGTTCGTAGCGGCCGACTTCGAAGAGATAGTCGGACAGCCGGTAGAGCGGCTGGCCCGGTGGGGGAGTGCCGGGCCTGGACCGGACCAGGCTCAGCGGGCCGGGGACGCCCCGGCACGGGACGGAAAGGTACTCCAGGGCGCTCTTGAACCACCCGTGGCGAGCGTGTTCATCCCACTCGTGGTCGGAGGCGAGGGAAACCGCAGTGGCCTTCAGCGCGCGCGAGGGCAGCATCGGACCGTGGCCGAGGCGGCGCAGTTGCACCGCGGCGTTGATGAGGCACCGGGCCATCACGGTGGCGTGCTCGACGCGCTCCAGGAGTGCCGGCACGCCCGCGAGGTACTGGGTGAGCCGCCTGTCAGCGGCGACTGCGGAGGCCTCGGCGACACGCGGGTCGGCCTGTGCCGCCTCCTCAAGGGCCGCGGGATCACAGACGAACTCGTCCGGGATCCGCGCGCGGACGCCGACTCCGGTGAGCAGGGCCCGGGTCTGGGGGCAGCCATCGCGGGGCGGAGGAGCGGCAGTCAGGCGGGCCCAGTTCTCTGGGTGAGCGGTGGCGAGCACGAGGACGGGACCGCGCCCAGGCGTACGCAGCAGTTCACGCAATTCGGCAGCGACCCGCTCGCCCACGGCCGGGTCACTGGTCAGCAGATACTGCTGGATCTCGTCGAGCCAGAGCACGGTGCGCGGCCTGACCTCCGGCAGACCCGCGAGCACCGCATCGGTGTGGCTTGGCGCGATCGGATGCCACAACCGCCACTCACCCGGCAGAAGGCGGACCGCTTCCCAGCAGGCCCGGGTCTTGCCGGTGGAAGAACTACCGATCAAAGTCACCAGCGCGCTGCGCCCCTGCGCGGCGCCGAGAACCGACTCACGCAGCAGCTCATCATGTTCGCGCTCCACGTAAACCGGCAGCACGGGCAAAGCGCTGGATCCGTCATCGCCGCAGACGTCGATCGCCCGCTGGACCTCCAGGTCGAAAGGATCACGGACGTCGCGCACCAGCCACCTGGGCCACTCGCGAGCGTCACCCCGAGCCTGGCCAGCAGCCCGCCGCCGCACAGCAGCCTCGCGTAGGGCCAGTAACGGCCTCACATCTGTGCTCAACGCCCTGGCGAGGGCCACCAGCGTGGTCTCGGACGGCACCACCTTGCCGTTCAGCGCCTGGCTGACCGTTGTCCGCCCCAACCCGGCCCGCGCTTCCAGCCCACCTCTCTGCAGCCCACGCTGCGCGCTGAGCGTGCGCAGCCGTAGCCCGAGATCCGACAACGGATCTTCGTGCACTTCCCCCACGTCCTGCCTGCTCCGTCCCTCCGGCGACCGTCTTCGTTCAACTTTGTTCGACCCGAACCCCGGTGAACACCAGAACCGCGAAATTGACCGAAGTCACCACCGTCCGATCAACTCGGGAAGAAACATGACCTCACCCACCCACCTGATGCTCCTGGCCCTGCTCCTGACGGTCCTCACGCTCTTCTGCATGCTCGTAGGAGCAGCGGCCGGCCTGCTTGCCCGGATCGACGGAGCAACCTATGCCACCGCCGTGCTGCGCGGTGCCGTAGCCTTCGCCGGCAGTGCCACCCTGTCCCTGGCACTGCTGACCTTCGCGATCACGGCCGGCCGTCTCTGACGGCGCGCTTCGCCCCGGCGCCTCCGTGCTCCCGGCCGTAAGCCGCCGGCTAGTTGTTGCGGGGCAGGAGGTTGTCGTCGCGCCCACCCGACTGGAAATGTATGCGGATCGCATATAGTTCCGGGTATGGATGCAAGCCTTGAAGCAGTAATCAACGAGTTGCACACCAGCGTCAACGCTGGCGACCTGCAGCGGTCGGCGGGCGCGGTCGGTGATCCAGTCGTTGTCCTGGGGCCGAAAGGCGCGGGCCCGATCACGCCTGCGCAGTTCGCTGAGTGGGTGGAGCGTTCGGGGATCAAGCTGACCCCTCTGTCCTGGCACCCGGTCAGCGAGCGCCTGATGGTAGTCGAGGAGGACGCCACCTGGCCCGAGAGCGCAAAGCCCACGCGGGTAGCGACGGTATTCCGCGCCTCCGGCGGGAAGATCACGGCTGCGCTGAGGCTGCCAGACCTCAAGGCCGCTCTCGAGCTGGCCTACATCTGCCGCGAGCTGGCAGCGACCGAATGACAGACCAAGGCCCGGGACAGGTCCTGTTCCACTTCGTCCGACACTGGGCACGCCGATCCGTCACAGCGGACGCAGGTGGTGAGCAGGGGCGACTCGTGCTGGTCTGCGAGGCGACCCATGCGCTCAGCCAGCGCGGGGCCCCTGCAACCGTGAACGCGATCGCGGACGAGATCGGGATCGACCAGAGCGGCGCTTCACGGTTGATCAAGAGCGCCACAGAAGCCAGCTATCTGGCCATGGCGGCGTCTCCGGCCGACGGTCGACGACGCGAAGCATCACTCACCCCCGCGGGCCGGGCCATGCTCGGCCAAGCACATCGCTGGCAGGAGGACATCTTCGTTCAGCTGACCACAGGCTGGAGCGACAAGAAACGCCACGAGTTCCAACAGGCGATGACTGACCTGGTGGACCGCTCCCACGCGATGGACGCATGAGCCACGCCAACGCCCCATTGAGCATCGAAGGACGCCGCCGGCTGGTCGAGCGCTGCAAGACGCGCCCCATTGCGCACGTGGGCGGGGGTTCTGAGCGCGGGGCGGGAGAGCGGGACACCCGCCCGCACGGGGCGAAGGTCGCCTGCCGGGCGAATGGTCGGAGCTGGGCTCTCGTCGAGCAGGGAGGGTTCCCTTGAGCAAGCGCCGTGGGCGTGCCGGGCAGACCTACACCGCTACGCCCCGCCTTTCCTCGTACGATCTGGCGCCGGCCTCCGAGGTGACGGTCCGCCAGGCGGACGGCGCCACTGACACGCGGGCGGCGCGGAAGCCGAAGAAGGGCGCCCCGCCCGTCCCGGCGCCGCCGGCCAAGCGGTCCGCTCGTGTGCGCGGTGTGCGCCACCCGGTCGAGGGCGAGGCCGCCGTCAGCGCCGAGAACAGCCGGCGGGGCAGGCTCGTCCACCAACCCGGCGGCTGCGTCGAGCCGGACACCGTGCCAGTACGACGCCGACGTCCGCCGGCACGCCCGGACCCTGCTCCAGGCCGCCGTCGCCCTGCCCGCAGCCGAGCGGCCCGCCCAAGCGGAACAGCTGCGCCGGGCCTTGGTAGAAGCCGGAGAGGTGTGCCTCACCCGGACGGTGGCGGGCAGCTGACCTGCGGTTGGGGGCGCCGCTCGGTCGGCAGGGGCGAGGGGTGATCGGTGACCTCCTCGTCGGCCCGACTCCGAACGGCTTCCCGCGAGGAGGACGCACCTCGCCCGCCGGCCATGTGACGGGCTGCGTCTTCGGGGACGGTGGGTCAGGCGGGTTGGGTCTGTTGCATGCGGCGCGCACGGGCGGGGCCGTGTCCGGGAGCGGGCGGCTTGGGCAGGGCGGGCGACGGTGCGCTGCCGGTGCCGGGAGGGGCGGAGGGGTCGGTGAAGCGCTTGTACTCGACCAGGTGGATCACCCCGTCGTCGTGGAGGGTGATGGCGTCGATGCCGGTGTCGGGTGCGGTGCCGTTGCGGCGGGCCTGGGTGGTGAAGGAGTGGGTGGTCGCCAAGTGGGCGAGGCCAGCGGCGAGGACGGAGTGCCGGTCGGCGGGGGTGAGGCCGTCGAAGATTCGGGTGACAGCCTGCTGCTGGTCGCCGTGGTCCGCGGCGGCGCGCGCTTCGGGGCCGGTGGTGGCGGGGCGGAACGAGGTGAACCGGGCGGCGTCGCCGATCGGAGTGGTGGACAGATGCTCGACCCACCGGAAGCGCCCGGAAACGGGTGCGGACTGAGTCCAGTGCTTCTGCTTGTCCCACCGGCGGGGGGCGGGCGCGGGAGGGGTGGTGGCGGCCTTCGCGGCGCGCTCGGTCTGGCCGGAGGCATGGGCGCGCGTGAATGCCTCCTGCCAGGGGCGCATACGGCGGGGGTTGATGCCGCAGGCGCGCAGGAATGCTTCGCACTGGGTCCAGTTGACGGGGCCCTGGCCCTCGCGGCGGGTGATGCGCCAGGCGGTGGTCAGCGGCAGCAGCAGGGCGCCGTCGGCTTCGTCGGTGGTGGCCCGGTCCTGCACGACGCGCAGGGGCGGGGCACCGGCGCGTTCATAAGCGGCGGCGAGGGCGGCGGCGAGGTCGGCGTGGGTGCGGATGCTGGTCACGGACGGGGCCTGCAGGGTGGCGAGGATGCCGCGGTCTTCGGCGCGGGCGGCCCGCCACAGCTTCAGCGCGTCCCGCTCGTCCTCGGGGGTGGCGCCGCAGGCACGGACGTAGGCGGTGACGACGTGCTCCTGGGGCACGGTGCGGGGGGCCGCCGCGCGCTTGAGTGTGCTCGCGGAGACAGCGGTGGTGTCCTCGAGGTCGGCGGTGCGGGCGGCCAGCTCGGCGAATGTGAGGCCGCAGTGGTCCTTGAGCACGGCCAGGAGGACGACGAGCTTGGTGTGGTGAAGGCCGGCGCGGCGTACGGTGCGTCCGGCGCGGGTGGGCGAAGTCATCGCGGCGGTCTCCTACTTGGTACCGGGCTCGGTGCCCGCGGCCGCGCGGGCGGCGGCACCGAGCCCGGTGAGCAGGCGCCGGCCGCCGCCGGCGACGGCGATGGTGGCCGCGCCGATCGCGCCGCACCCGGCGAGCAGGGTGAGCACGTCGTCGACGGGCATGCCGGCCAGGGCGAGGCCGGCGCCCAGGAGAGGGAAGACGGTGATGCCGCAGATCTGCGCGGAGCCGAGCGGGCGGGCCGCGGTGCGCGCCGGCTCGGACTGGGGCGCGCTCGCGCCGGGGTGGTGCGTGGACACGACGGGGGATCCTCCCTGACAGGTGTGCCCGGGCCGCCGACCCGCGAACGGGGTCCGGCGGCTGGGCAGAGAAGTGCTACTGGCCGCAAATACCGGTGAACAGAGGACAGTTGACAGCTGTCGCCCTCCGGTGCCGAAGAGGATGTCACGCCCCGCCCCCACCCCGCTCACCCGGAAGATCCTCAAAGTGCGTAATGTCTGTTTGCTGGTCCGCAGGCGTTCCAGGGCTGCCTCAAAAGACGGTCCAGCCCCCTCCACGCCCCCGACCGCTGTAACCAGGGCGTTGTCCGCAGCACCCTGGAGACATCAGCCCGCAGGTGTTCCAGCCCGCCTTGCCCGCCGTCCGCCACGCATGGATGCTGCGCCACAACCCGGTGGTCGGTGCTGCAGCGGGCCCGGACCGACCGGCCCGGCGACGCCGTGTCGGCTGAAGGCGAGGTCCGGGCGGTGTCCGGCCGCGACCTGCA
>NZ_JBSGAW010000062.1:0-12807 GCF_053600955.1 Streptomyces sp. NPDC004838
CGCATCGGCGAGCGGCGCTCGCTGGACGAGGCGCTCATCGCGTACGAGGACGAGCGCCGCCCGGTCGTGGCGTCGACGCAGCGCGCGGCGGCGGCGGCCAGTCTGCGCTGGTTCGAGGAGGTGGCGGGCTGCCTCGACCACACGTGAAACATCGCCCCCGCTGCGGATCCAGTGAACCCCGGTGCCGTGTTTCACGTGAAACACGGCACCGCTTCGCGCTCAGTCCTGCGCCGCCCACCATGTCTTGAGCGCGGCGACCGCCGCCCCATGCTCCATCGGACCGTTCTCCAACCGCAGCTCCAGCAGGAACGCGTACGCCTTACCGATCACCGGGCCGGGACCGATGCCCAAGATCTCCTGGATCTCATTGCCATTCAGATCGGGCCTGATGGCGTCCAACTCCTCCTGCTCCTGTAGTTGCGCGATGCGCTCCTCCAGCCCGTCATAGGCACGGGACAGAGCTGTCGCCTTGCGCTTGTTCCTTGTGGTGCAGTCGGAGCGGGTCAGCTTATGGAGCCGGGTGAGCAGTGGTCCGGCATCGCGGACGTAGCGCCGCACAGCCGAGTCGGTCCACTCACCGGCCCCGTAGCCGTGGAACCGGAGATGGAGTTCCACCAGCCGCGAGACGTCCTTGACCATGTCGTTCGAGTACTTGAGCGCGGTCATCCGTTTCCTGGTCATCTTCGCGCCCACCATCTCGTGGTGGTGGAAGGAGACCCGACCGTCGTCCTCGAAGCGACGTGTACGCGGCTTGCCGATGTCATGGAACAGGGCAGCCAGCCGAAGAACGAGATCAGGTCCGCCCTCTTCCAGAGCGACGGCCTGCTCCAGGACGGTCAGGGAGTGCTCGTACACATCCTTGTGCCGGTGGTGCTCATCGCTCTCCAGGCGCAGCGCAGGCAGCTCGGGCAGGACATGATCGGCCAGCCCCGAGTCGACCAGCAGTGCCAGCCCTTTACGTGGCTGGGCCGAAACAAGCAGCTTGTTCAGTTCCTCGCGCACACGCTCGGCGGATACGATCTCGATGCGCTCCGCCATCTCTTTCAGAGCGGTGACGACCTCGGGAGCGACCTCGAAGTCCAGCTGCGCCGCGAATCGGGCGGCTCGCATCATACGGAGTGGATCATCTGAAAAGGATGCCTCGGGTGTCCCCGGCGTCCGCAGTACACGGGCGGCCAGATCCTCCAGGCCGTGGTGCGGATCGATGAACTCCTTCTCGGGCAGGGCCACGGCCATCGCGTTGACCGTGAAATCACGGCGGACGAGATCCTCCTCGATCGAGTCGCCGTAGGAGACCTCGGGCTTCCGCGAGGTCCTGTCGTATGCCTCGGAGCGGTAGGTCGTGACTTCGATCTGATAGCCGCTCTTCTGCGCCCCGACGGTGCCGAAGGCGATACCCACGTCCCACACCGAGTCCGCCCAGGGGCGGATGATCTTCAGTACGTCCTCGGGGCGGGCATCTGTCGTAAAGTCCAGATCATTGCCGAGCCGACCGAGCAGCGCGTCCCGGACCGAACCGCCGACCAGTGCGAGGTTGAACCCGGCCTCCTGGAATCGGCATGCGAGATCGTCGGCGACGGGAGCTACACGCAGTAGTTCCGCGACTGCGCGGCGTTGCACCTGACTCAGTGCGGTGGGGTTGTCTTCATTGGCATTCGGCACAACAGAAGAGGGTACGTGCCCCGGCGACCACGGCGTCCCTTCTTTATGGCGGCGATCCTGGCCGCCACAGCGGTGCCCGATCGCGCGACGGACCGGGGGAACCGGCCCGCCTTGCGATCTTGTGGGGCAGTCCGTGGCACTTCGGCACAGCGCACCTCGTTACCATGCGTGGACGCAATGAGAGACAACGACCAACGGCATGAGACGACGAGGGACGGGCGCGTGGCCGAGGCGGCAGACTTCCAGAGGATGACTCCCTCTCCTGCCCGCCGGTGGCTGCACCGCGCAGCCTGCTTGCTCGTCTGTGCACCCCTTGTGGGGGGTCTGCTGGGGGGACCTGTCGCACCGGCCGCGCACGCCGCCGACACCGCTTCGGGATCGCGGACGGTGGATGTGTCTCTCGGCGCGGTGACACCGAGCGCTCCCGGGAAGAATGACACGCTCACCATCTCCGGCACGGTGGTCAACGAAGGCAAGCAGACCATCACCGACGCCGAGGTCGCACTGCGGGTGGGCCCCAAACTGACCAGCAGGAGTGCCATCGACCGCGCGGCCAAGCGGACGGGCTTCAACCAGAGTGCCGACGGCTCCACCATCGCGAGCAGGTTCACCGTGAAGCTCCCGAAGCTGGTATCCGGCATCAGCCGGGATTTCTCGCTCTCCGTGCCGGTCGACGACCTCGATCTCGGCGACGACGGTGTCTATCAGCTCGGTGTGTCCCTCTCGGGCCGAACCCCCGCAGAGCCGTCCGAGCAGGTGCTGGGCATCGAGCGGACGTTCCTCCCCTGGCAGCCCGAGGCGATGGAGAAGAGGACCCAGTTCACCTACCTCTGGCCTCTGATCTCCTCGACCCACCTCACCTCGGAGTCAGGGTCGGACCCGCAGCAGACGCCGGTCTTCGAGGACGAGTCGCTCGCCGCGGAGATCGCGCCCGGGGGACGGCTAGGGCAGCTCGTCTCCCTGGGCAGGGAACTGCCCGTCACCTGGGTCATCGATCCCGATCTGCTGGCCACCGTCGACGCCATGACCGGAAACTATGAGGTCAAGAACGGAGACGGCACCGTTCCCGGACGGAACCAGGCTGTGGCCAAGCAGTGGCTCAGCAGCGTCGAGGAGGCGGTCCAGGGCCGCCAAGTGATCGCGCTGCCCTTTGCGGATCCCGATCTGGCATCTCTGGCACACCGTGGCAGGACCGTCTCCGGATCGCTCAGCCACCTCCAGCAGGCCACCGAGGTCGCCGCGCTGACCGTAGAAACGATCATCCATGTGAAGCCGTCTGTGGACTTCGCCTGGCCCGTGGACGGGGCGATCGACCCCTCGATCGTGGACATCGCCTCCTCTGCCGGCGCGGACCATGTGATCACCCGCAGCGACAGCCTGCGGGACGATCTGCCGTACACACCCACCGCCGCGCGCCCGATCGGCGGCGGCACGACCGCCGTGGTCACCGACTCCCGGCTGTCCAAAGCCTTCCAGGGCGACATGCTGAACAGCGGGAGTTCGACGCTCGCCATCCAGCAGTTCCTGGCCCAGACGCTCGCGGTGGCGCTTCAGGAACCGAACAACCAGCGGAGCATCGTCGTCGCCCCGCAGCGGACGCCAACCGTGTCCCAGGCACAGTCCATGGCCCGTGCGCTGGAGGCCCTGGACTCCCAGCGCTGGACACAGCCGCTGGACCTGATCGCGGCTTCGGAGGCCGAGCCCGACGCGGGCGTCACGACGAAGGTGCCTTCCTCCTCGCGCTACCCGGCTCGGCTCCGCAAGCAGGAACTGCCCGTCGAGGCGTTCCAGGACATCCGGTCCACCCAGAACGCCCTCGACAGCTTCAAGGTCATTCTCACAGCGCCGGACCGGGTGGAGACGCCCTTCAGCCGAGCCATCGACCGGGAGATGTCCACATCGTGGCGGGGACAGCCCGAGGAGGCCCGCCGGTACCGGGCCGATGTCCGGGAGAACCTGCAGGGTCTCTCCGAAGAAGTTCGGCTGATCGAGAAGTCACAGATCACCCTGTCCGGGCGGAGCGCGACGATCCCCGTCACCGTGCAGAACAGGCTGGTGCAGGGGATCGACAACCTGGTTCTCCGACTGAGCTCGGACAACGCGGCCCGTCTCAGCCTCGACGGCGACAAGGGGGTCGCCGAGCGGCCGATCAACGTCAAGGGCGGCCACAGCCAGTCGGTGAAGTTCGACGCCCTCGCGAACGCCAACGGCCAGGCGCAGATGACGGCACAGCTCTACACCGAGGACGGCAAGCCGTACGGCGAGAAGATGCAGTTCACGGTCAAGGTCTCCGAGTTCACTCCCACGGTGATGCTGGTCATCGCGGGGGGTGTCCTCCTGCTCGTCCTCGCCGGGGTACGGATGTACAGCCAGCGGAAGCGCGCCTCCGCCCAGGTCGACTCGGACGGATCGGACGGCCGGGAGACGCTCGCGGACGACGCGCAGGGCACCGCCCCGGAGACCGCGGAGGAATCGACGGCGGACCGAGCCGATGCCCCGGAATCCACACCCGGCGAGGACGCCTCGTCCGGCGGCGCGGAACATCCGGGAGACGTCATCGACGGCCCTGATCCCGGGCAGGCGAGTGACCCGACACCGGACACCCGTCCGGAAAGCGGCAACCCGTCGGGCACGGGTGAGAAGGTGGACCGTTGAGCGATGTCGTGGCCGGTCGGCCGGGGACGATGAGGTGGGGTGGCAATGAACGCGCCGTACGACGGTGACCGCGGTCAGGGCGCTGGCATGGACCCGGCAGGCCAGTGGCCACAGCAGCCCGCCGCCGACCCCCCACAGGACCCGTACCTCCAGGACGCCTACACCCGCGACCCCTACCACGCACAGGACCTGTCCGCCCAGGATCCGGTGGCCGAAGCACTCTACGACCGGGCCGCCCACCCCCCGCCGCCGCCCGGCACCTACCAAGAGCCACAGCCGCTCTACCAGCAGCCCCCCTCGCCCCAGTACGCACCCGACCCCAGGATCTGGGCACAGACCCCACCGCCCGAACCCGCCGGACCGTCCCGTCATCTGCCGTACGGCGACGACGCCAGAACCACCCGGTACACGGGCGTGGACGACCTGGTGACCCGGGCGAGTGAGCAGAAGGCGGAAACCGACGCGTTCGCGCATCTCTTCCGCGATCAGCAGGGCTCGGCTCCATCCGTCCCGGCACCCGCGCCGGAGCCGCTTCCGGCCGCCCCCGCCTCCAAGACCTCCGGCGGGCGTGTCGCGAGCCTGGCGAAGTCGAGCGCCGTAATGGCGGCGGGCACGATCGTCTCCCGGCTCACCGGCTTCCTTCGGAACCTCGTGATGGCCGCCGCGATCGGCGTCGGCACCCTCAGCGACACCTACCAGGTCGCCAACGTACTCCCCACGATGATCTACGTCCTGGTCGGCGGCGGTGCCCTGAACGCGGTCTTCATTCCGCAGCTCGTCCGGGCGATGAAGAACGACGAGGACGGCGGCGAGGCATACGCCAACCGGCTGCTGACGCTCGTCATCGTGCTGCTCGCGGGTGTCACCACGGTCTGTGTGCTGGCCGCACCGCTCCTGATCCGCATGATGTCGGATCCGATCGCCTCCGACCCGCAGAAGATGGAAGTCGCCGTAGCCTTCGCGCGCTACTGCCTGCCCACCATGTTCTTCATGGGTGTCCATGTGGTGCTCGGCCAGATCCTCAACGCCCGCGGACGCTTCGGCGCGATGATGTGGACACCGGTCCTCAACAACGTCGTGATCATCGTGACCTTCGGGGCCTTCATCTGGGCATTCGGCAGCTTCACGGAGTCCGGTGTCAGCACCGCCACCATCACTCCGGAAGGCGTCCGGCTCCTCGGCATCGGCACTCTGCTCGGACTCACCGTCCAGGCGCTCGCCATGCTCCCGTACCTGCGGGACGCGGGCTTCAGGATGAGGCTGCGCTTCGACTGGAAGGGCCACGGTCTGGGCAAGGCGGCCGGCCTGGCCAAGTGGACGTTCTTCTTCGTCCTCGCCAACCAGCTCGGCATGATCGTCGTCACTCAGCTCGCCACCGCGGCCGGGTCCACGGCGGAGAAGGCCAACTTCACCGGTACCGGTATCACGGCGTTCAACTTCGCGCTGCTGCTGTGGCAACTGCCGCAGGCCATCATCACCGTCTCCGTGATGACCGCCGTCCTGCCGAGAATCTCCCGTTCGGCCCACGACGGCGACCCGGCGGCGGTGCGCGACGACCTCTCCTACGGGCTGCGGACATCAGCGGTCGCGATCGTGCCCTCGGCCTTCGCCTTCCTCGCCCTGGGCGTCCCGATGGCCGGCCTGCTGTACGCCGGATCGGGCACGGAGGGCGCCCGCAACATCGGCTTCACTCTTATGGCCTTCAGCCTGGGACTCATTCCGTACTCCGTGCAGTACGTCGTTCTCCGCGGCTTCTACGCATACGAGGACACGCGGACCCCGTTCTACAACACGGTCATCGTCGCCTTGGTCAATGCCACCGCCGCGGCGGTCAGCTATGTGGTACTGCCGGCCCGCTGGGCCGTCGTCGGCATGGCCGCGTCGTACGGCCTCGCCTACATGATCGGCGTCGGTGTCGCCTGGCGCAGGCTGAAGAAGCGGCTCGGCGGCGATCTGGACGGCTCCCACATCATGCGTACCTACGCCCGTCTCTGCATGGCCTCCCTGCCCGCGGCGGCCCTCGGCGGCGGTGCCGCCTTCGGCATCACCAAGGCCATCGGAAGCGGTGCCGTCGGTTCCCTGGCCGCGCTGGTAGGCGGCGGGATCGTGCTGCTGGGCGTCTTCTTCGTCGCTGCGAAGCGGATGCGCATCGAGGAGCTGAACTCCATGGTCGGCATGGTGCGCGGTCGCCTCGGACGCTGAGGCCGTTCCGGCTGGGCCATGGGATCGTGGGGGTCCCGCACAACCATCGTTGGCCACCGTGTGTCGTGCATAGCGGCGGACTGTGGGCACAATTGGCTTGGCTGTTGGTTATGCGCAACGGATGGGGAGGCAGGAACGACGGTGGCGGAACGTAGCACGGCTGCCGTCGACGTGGCCGACAACAGCGGAGACGAACCGCTGACCGCGCAGGCGGGAAAGGCCACGGCCGACGGGGCGGCTGAATCCCAGGACACGGCGGAGGAGACCTCCCCGGACACGAGCAGCGAGCGGCAAGGCGAGGAGCCCATCGTCGCCGCGCCCGAACTGCACAGTGGGCACAAGCTCGCCAGGCGCTACCGGCTTGAGGAGTGCATCACCCGTCTGGACGGTTTCAGCAGCTGGCGTGCGGTGGACGAGAAACTGCGCCGGGCCGTCGGAGTGCACCTGCTCCCCGCCGACCATCCGCGAGCCCGCTCGGTGCTCGCGGCGGCCCGCTCGGCGGCCCTTCTCGGCGACCCTCGTTTCGTCATGGTGCTGGACGCCGTCGAGGAGAACGACCTCGTCTATGTCGTCCATGAATGGCTCCCGGACGCGACCGAACTCACCGCGCTGCTCGCCATGGGCCCCCTCGAGCCGCATGACGCCTACCAGCTCGTCGATCAGCTGTCCCAGGCCATGGCGGCCGCCCACCGTGAGGGGCTTGCACACCTCAAGCTCACTCCGAGCGCCGTTCTGCGCACTTCCAGTGGCCAGTACCGCATCCGGGGGCTCGCGGTGAACGCGGCGCTCCGCGGAATCACAGCCGAACGTCCACAGCGCACCGACACCGAGGCGATCGGCGCGCTGCTGTACGCCGCTCTCACTCAGCGCTGGCCGTATGAGAACGACGCCTACGGGCTCTCCGGTCTGCCCAAGGAAGTCGGGCTCCTCCCTCCCGACCAGGTGCGCGCAAGGGTCCACCGCGGGCTCTCGGAGCTGGCGATGCGCGCGCTGGTCAACGACGGTGCCACCGCGTCCCGCCAGGACCCGCCCTGCACCACCCCGGACGAGCTGACGAAAGCGGTCGCCGCGATGCCGCGCATCCGGCCGCCGGAGCCCGCATTCGCCACACCGCCGGAGTATCAGCGCACCACGTATCAGCAGGGCACCTACGGCCGCCCGGCCACCCGGCCCGGAGCCGCGCCCGCGCAGATGCCCGTTCCTCCGGCCCCGCTCGAAAGCCGCACGGGCAAGGTACTGAAATGGGGAGTCGCGGCCCTGCTGATCGCCGCACTGGGTCTCGGCAGCTGGCAGATCGCGGACAGGCTGCTCTCCCGTGACTCCGGCTCCACGCCCACCCAGACCACCCCCAAGGGGGGTGACGACGAGAAGCCGAAACCTCCGGACAAGCCTCTGCCGATCACGCAGGCGACGGAGTTCGCGCCCAGCGGGTCCGGCATACAGGAAGACGAAGTGCCGAACGCGGTGGACGGCAGGCCCGGTACCTCGTGGATCACCCCGGAGTACCGGGGCTATCCGAACTTCGGCAACCTCTCCTCCCGCAGAGACGGCAGCGGAATCGTCGTCGACCTCGGCAGCGTGCGGGAAGTCACCGGCATCGAGGTCGCCATGTACCGCAGTGGCCAGAAGGCCGAGGTACTCGCGGCAGGTGAAGGCGCTTCCGCCCCGGAGTCCCTCTCGGACTTCAGCCAGCGGCTCACCGCTCTGCAGACCGTGGGGAAGACGCTCAAGACCACGTTCGAGAAGCCGGCGAAGGCACGGTACGTGCTGATCCGGATCTCCGAACTGCCACCGGCCGGCTCTCCGGGCACATTCCGGGGTGGCATCTCGGAGATCGAACTCCTCGGCCGATGAGAACGGGCCGGTAGGGCATGGTCCCCGCCGGCCTTCTTCTGGCCGTCAGCCGCCAGTGACTGCGCTGGCCGTGCGGCGTTCACGGGATTCCGCATCCCTATGACTCTCACGGCATGAATCGTGATAGACAGGCCGAGCCGCAGCCGAATCGGCCGGAGACAGGAATCGCCCTGGACGCACGCTCGTTTCTCGCCGACAGGATCGTTCGGTCGGCAGTCGGGGCAGGGCACGGACTGGGTGGGACCGAACAGAGGGTGGAGGCCGTGACGACGGGGGCGTCCAACGCGCTCAGTGACTCGGAACTCCTCGCCAGCCATGTCGCGGGGAACCCCGACGCCTTCGGCGAGCTTGTACGCCGCCACCGCGACCGGCTCTGGGCTGTCGCCCTGCGCACGCTGGGGGACCGGGAAGAAGCCGCTGACGCTGTCCAGGACGCTCTGGTTTCCGCCTTCCGAGCCGCCCACACCTTCCGCGGCCAGTCCGCGGTCACCACATGGCTCCACCGCATCACGGTGAACGCCTGCCTTGACCGGGCGCGGAAGGCGGCCTCTCGCAGAACGTCCCCCGTCGATGACACCGAGCGGCTGGACCAGCTCCTCGAACCCCATGAGTCCGCGGAAGCACCCGCCGAGCGACGGGATCTGCACCGAGAACTCCTGGCAGCGCTCTCCAGACTCCCCGTCGACCAGAGGGCGGCCCTCGTCCTGGTCGATATGCAGGGCTACTCCGTGGCGGAGGCTGCCGATGTCCTCGGTGTGCCGACCGGAACGGTCAAGAGTCGCTGTGCCCGGGGGAGAGCCCGGCTATTGCCCATGCTCACCCACCTGCGCGGTGACGCCGAGGACAGCAGCGGACTCGGTACGAGAAGGAACCGGACGCCGGGGACATCCGTCCCACCGGAGACGAGGCAAGAGGACGCGGGTCCCCACGACCCTGCAGCTGTGAAGGGCGGAGGTGGACGCACGTGACATCGACGGCCGACACGACTCAGCACCCGGATGTCTCGGAGATCGCCGACCTCGCAGAAGGTCTGCTCTCCCCGGCCCAGAGCGCCGAGGTACGGCAGCATCTGGACGGCTGTCCTCTGTGCACCGACGTCCACGCGTCTCTCGAAGAGATCCGCGGCCTGCTCGGCACCTTCCCCGGAGCCATGACGATGCCCGCCGATGTCGCGGGACGCATCGATGCGGCCCTGGCCGCCGAAGCCCCGCCGGAGTCCACCGCGCCTGAGCCGGGTGCGCATGTTTCACGTGAAACATCGCCCGCCTCACCGCAGCCCGAGGTCAAGTCCGGTGACAGGCCCGCAGGGCATGCGCGAGGCACAACCGGCCCCGGCCGCAGCCGTTCGAGCCGGCGCCGACGCCGAACCGCGGTCCTGGGGGCCCTGGTGGGTGTGGCCGCGGTCGGTATGACCGTGCTCGTCATCCAGACCTCCACCATGAGCAAGGGCACTTCCCACAAGGAAGCCAGCGTCAGCACCTCCGCGAGCGACACCCGCGAGTTCTCCGCATCCAATCTGCGGAACAGGGTGCAGACACTGGTCTCCGGCACACCTGCCTCTGAGCAGGCCGAGACAAAGATCGACAGGGGAAGGCCCCTCCGTGACGAAGACGGAGGGGAGTCGCCGTCTCGGGCCCCTGAAACGCCGGAGGTGCAAAGGACACCGGGCATACCACCCTGCGTCCAGCTCGGCACCGGCCGGACGGACGCTCCGATCGCAGTCGAGCAGGGGATGTACGACGGGGTCAGCGCCTATCTCGTCGTTCTGCCGGACGTCGTGGATCTCCAGCAGGTCCAGGCGTATGTGATCGAGGCCGACTGTGTGAACAACGCTCCTTCGTCCGCCGGAAAGGTACTCCTGACCGACACCTTTCCTCGCCTCTGACTTGTTCGACTGCGCTGCGCGACCGTTACGGGAATGCAAGCCCCTTAGGATCCGTTGGGTGGGGTGAGAGTCATTGACCCGGCCCAGCAGTCAGCAGTCAGTCTGCAGAGACGAGGAAGAAACCCGTGAGCGACGTCCGTAACGTGATCATCATCGGCTCGGGGCCAGCCGGCTACACGGCGGCGCTCTACACGGCGCGGGCTTCGCTGAAGCCACTGGTGTTCGAGGGAGCTGTCACCGCCGGTGGCGCACTGATGAACACGACCGATGTGGAGAACTTTCCCGGCTTCCGCGACGGCATCATGGGTCCGGACCTGATGGACAATATGCGCGCTCAAGCGGAGCGGTTCGGCGCCGAGCTGGTACCGGACGACGTGGTGACCGTGGACCTCAGCGGGGACATCAAAACGGTCACCGACACCGCTGGCACGGTTCATCGCGCGAAGGCGGTAATCGTCACGACCGGCTCCCAGCATCGCAAGCTCGGTCTGCCCAACGAGGATGCCCTGTCCGGACGCGGGGTCTCCTGGTGCGCCACCTGTGACGGGTTCTTCTTCAAGGACCAGGACATCGCCGTGATCGGCGGCGGTGACACCGCCATGGAGGAGGCGACCTTCCTCTCCCGGTTCGCCAAGTCCGTCACCATCGTCCACCGCCGGGACACTCTGCGCGCGTCCAAGGCGATGCAGGACCGCGCCTTCGCGGACCCGAAGATCAAGTTCGCCTGGGACAGTGAGGTTGCCACGATCCACGGCGACCAGAAGCTCTCCGGTCTGACTCTGCGGAACACCAAGACGGGCGAGACCTCCCAGCTCGCGGTCACCGGACTCTTCATCGCCGTGGGCCACGACCCCCGGACCGAACTCTTCAAGGGTCAGCTCGACCTCGACGACGAGGGCTATCTGAAGGTCGCCGCGCCGTCGACCCGGACCAATCTGACCGGAGTCTTCGCCGCGGGTGATGTCGTCGACCACACCTACCGTCAGGCCATCACGGCCGCCGGGACCGGCTGCTCCGCCGCTCTCGACGCCGAGCGGTACCTCTCGGCCCTCGCCGACAGCGAGCACGCCGCCGAGCCGGAGCGGACCCCCGCGGTCTGACCCGGCACCGTCTCTCTCCCACCCACAAAGAAGTCAAGGAGGCCGCCGTGGCCGGCGCGCTGAAGACCGTTACCGATGCCAGCTTCGAAGAGGATGTCCTCAAGAGCGACAAGCCCGTGCTGGTGGACTTCTGGGCCGCCTGGTGCGGCCCTTGCCGCCAGATCGCGCCGTCCCTCGAGGCCATCGCGGCCGAGCACGGTGACAAGATCGAGGTCGTCAAACTCAACATCGACGAGAACCCCGCCACCGCCGCCAAGTACGGGGTCATGTCCATCCCGACGCTGAACGTCTATCAGAACGGCGAGGTCGCCAAGACGATCGTCGGCGCCAAGCCCAAAGCCGCCATCGTCCGTGACCTGGAGAACTTCCTCGGCGAGTAGCACCGCGGGCACCGTTTCACGTGAAACATGGAAGTGGGGTCCAGCCTCTCGGGGATGGACCCCACTTCTTGTGTTCGGGGGTCAGAGCGGTCTGAGTACCGGCTCCTTGTGGACCGCCCCCAGCAGCCGATCCAGCGCAAGCTCCACATCTTCCTTCCAGGAGAGCGTGGTTCGCAGTTCCAGCCTCAGCCGCGGATGGGCAGGGTGTGGGCGTACCGTCTTGAACCCCACGGCTGTCAGATGCTCTGCGGGCAGCACACAGGCCGGTTCCTTCCAGCGAGAGTCGCCGAATGCTTCGATCGCACGGAAACCCCGCCTGAGCACATCCTTCGCCACGGTCTGCACGATGACCCTGCCCAGTCCCTGCCCCTGGTAGCCGGGGTTGACCCACGCAGTCATCAACTGGACGGCATCCGCTGAGACAGGACTGGTCGGAAAGGCGAGAGAGCGCGGCACATACGCCGGAGGCGCGTAGAGGACAAAGCCGACCGGCGCGTCGTCGACATAGACGATGCGGCCGCATGATCCCCACTCCAGCAGCACTGCGGAGATCCAGGCTTCCTTCTCCAGTTCCGCTGTTCCGGCACCTACCGCCGCTTCCCCGCTGACCGGGTCAAGTTCCCAGAAGACACACGCCCGGCAGCGTTTGGGAAGGTCCGAAAGGTTGTCCAGCGTGAGGGGTGCAAGCCGACGACCCATGGAGGCTGTTCCTCGCTTCCTTCCCCGGCCGCGTTCCGAGCGGCCGCCAGGACGCTCCGCTCATGGAGCAGGCTGCTGATGAAGCCCCCTAATGCCCCCAGTCCCAACCCCGCTGTCACCAGTCGACCGCGGCTGACCGTTCGCATGGCCCTTCGCCCTCCTCCGAAGTGGATCACGGTGGATGCGTCCATACCCACAACGCATCGTATCGACCGGTTTCCTGACGCGGGTGCCGCCGGAGCAGATGGGGCGGGCCGTGTCCGGTGGTTCACCGGCAGCGGATGGGACCCGGTCACCAGGACCTGGCAGGACGAGGCGTACGACATGCCGGAACTGCCGCACGGCGAACCCGTGCAGTGGCTGTGGCTCC
>NZ_JBSGAW010000063.1:0-12593 GCF_053600955.1 Streptomyces sp. NPDC004838
CACCGTCAGATCACCCGCGAACCCCCGATCACCCGTCGCATCAGGCACAAACTTCACACAGACAACAATCCTCAGACTCACGCCGGCTCTCCTACTCGCGGTCTTGCAGTGGCCATTTCCGTGGTGTTCCCGCGCCCGAGGGGCTGGGCCCGCCTTCTCAGGCAGCATAAATGCCCGCGGGCGGGGTTTCCGGTCGAGGCGAGCGGCACCCCGAACGAAGCATTACTCACCGGTACCCACCGTCCAATCTACCCGCTAAGCAAGCGCTTGGAACTGTGACGTTGCCAACGCTGCGTAACCGGGCCCCTCCGCCTCTGTCCCACCCGTGAGCCGCGCGGGCGACCGTCGCACGGTATTCAGTACCGACGGCGGAGTTCAGCGCCGGCCGTCGCTTCCCTCCCGCCGCCACGCTCGGGCGGGGGCTCAGTCCCGCAGTCCGCCGAAGCGCCCCTGATGGTGGACGAGCGGCCGTCCGGCACCGTTGGAATCCCCGGCGACGACCTCGGCGACGACGATGCGGTGATCCCCGGCGGGGATCCGGGAGACGACCCGGCCCACCATCCAGGCGAGCACCCCGTCGAGCACCGGTACGCCCTCGGGACCGCCGCGCCAGCGCGTGGGCGGTCCGAACCGGTCGGATCCCCTGCGCGCGAACGTGGCGGCGAGTTCCCGCTGATGCTCGCCGAGTATGTGGACGCCGACGTACTCGGCTCGCTCGATGACCTGCCAGCTGAAGGACTCCGTACCGACGCCGAAGGAGATCAGCGGAGGCTCGGCCGCCACCGAGGTGAGCGAGGTCGCCGTGAAACCGGCGGGGGCCTCCCCCCTGGCCGTGATCACCGCGACGCCCGCGGCGTGCCGCCGGAAGACGGAACGGAGCAGTTCGGGCGAGCCGGGGCGCGGGGCGGCCGGGCCGGGGAGCGGAACATCTGATTCGGGCGAAGCCGTCATGGAGGGGAGCCTGCCCGGAGAGAGAAGGATCTTCGTACGCAGCGCCAGCGTGGCGATAGGTGGCGGAGGCAGTCAAGTACGGTGGGGAAGTGCGACGCGACTCACGGTTCGTCATCCGCCGAACCGGGCCCGCCCGGCGGTAGCGGTTCCGCGTCCGGGGGTGCCGGTAGGGACGTGACAAGAATCTCGCCGACCGTCGCCGCCAGGACTGGTCACCGGGCCCCCCATGGGGCACGATCTGCCCAGTGCCGAAAACCTACGGCTGCGTAACTTCCACCGGGAGAACCCTCCCCGGGCACGACAGAAGGGTCCTCCCCAGATGGCAGAGCTCGTGTATCGGCCGGTCATCGGCGCCGCTCTCACCCTGTTCAAGGCGCTGGACCTGAAGATCGACACACAAGGGGCGCAGAACATCCCGCGTTCGGGCGGTGCCGTGCTGGTCAGCAATCACATCAGCTATCTGGACTTCATCTTCACCGGTCTCGGCGCTCTGCCCCAGAAGCGTCTGGTGCGTTTCATGGCGAAGGACTCGGTCTTCCGGCACAAGGTCTCCGGTCCGCTGATGCGCGGGATGAAGCACATCCCGGTGGACCGCAAGCAGGGCGAGACCGCGTATCAGCACGCACTCCAGTCGCTGCGGTCCGGCGAGATCATCGGCGTCTTTCCCGAGGCGACCATCTCCCAGTCGTTCACGCTGAAGTCGTTCAAGTCCGGTGCCGCGCGCCTCGCGCAGGAGGCCGGCGTGCCGCTGATCCCGATGGCGCTGTGGGGCACGCAGCGACTGTGGACCAAGGGCCGGCCGCGTAATTTCAAACGCAGCCACATCCCGGTGACGATCCGGGTGGGCGAGCCGATGGAGGCCCCGGCCGACCAGTACGCGGGCGCCATCACCCGTCGGCTGCGCGAGCGCGTGCAGGAGTTGCTCGAAGCCGCCCAGCGCTCCTATCCGGTACGCCCCAAGGACGCGTCGGACACCTGGTGGGTGCCCGCGCACCTCGGGGGTACGGCTCCGACCGCGGCCGAGGTGCGCGAGGCGCGCTGAACCGCCGGACCGCTGGGACCGCCGCGCGAAGCCGCCGGGGCCGGCCGCTTACCGGGGCGTGTGCCGGGGCCGGCCGCTTATCGGGGCGCGTGGACGGTGATCCGTGCGCCGGGGCTCAGCTTCTCCAGGGACTCGGCCAGTTCGGCGCCGGCCGCCGCCAGTTCGCCGTCCGTCATGGGGTCGAGCGACTCCAGCAGGAAGACCGCGTTCACCGACTCCTCGGTGAGCCGGGTGCGCGGGCCCTGCCGCCAGTTCCAGCGGCGGCAAGTGACGCCTTCGTCGTCGCGCCAGACGACCTCCCCGGCATCCGGGTACTCGGTCTTCTCCTCGCCGGAGGAGACGGTGACGAACGGTTCGTCGCCCGTGGCGCGTACGAGCCGCATACCGCCCTTGATGTGATCGAGGTCCTCGCCGCCGACCGGGATCAGATGGGCGACGCTGATCGCGTTGTAGAGGTCGACCAGTACGTTGATGCGGGGCAGCCCGCCGTCGGCGAGCGCCCGCTTGGCCAGCGCCTCGGCGGAGTTGCGCGTACGGGACGGCTTGGAGCCGAAGGCCGTGTAGACCTCGCGCCAGGCGGCCATATGCGGGTCCTCGTGGGGCGCCAGCCCGCCGAGGCGGTCGGCCAGCCTGCGGGCGGCGGCGTCGAGAAGGGCCGAACTCTCCTCGCTGCTGGGGCTGTTGACCAGGCCGCGCGCCTCGATGGCGAGATGTCTGAAGCCGGGCGCGAGAGCCCTGACCTCGTCGGAGACGGTGAGTGCGAGCGTCATGCCGGGAAGTGCCTCACAGTTCGGTGGGGAGATTCGGCCAGAGGGATTCCCGGTCGGTCGCTGCCTTCAGAGCGCGGAGCACCACGGGATGCGGTGCAGCATACAGGACCGGATAGTCCACTTCGCTGAACTCCGGTCGTACGGGAAACGCAAGCTGTTCCCGGTCGAGTGAGAACTGGGCGTCGACACCGGGTTTGTTGCCTCGCGGATCCTGCCGCGCCCAGGAATCGCGTCCGGGCACCTTCACCGCGACCAGCCCGTGAACGACGCCCAGGTTCTGGTAGCAGAGGGCGGCTGGAACGCCCTCCGCGCGCAGGAGCGCGGCCAGGGCGTGGGACTTGGCGTAGCAGATGCCGGTGCGCAGCCGCAGCACGTCCGAGGCGCGCCAGGTGACGCGCGGATCTCCCGCGTCATGGGAGTGCGGGATGGCGTCGCGTACGAACTCGAAAGCCGTTTTGGCGTATGCATATACATCACTACTGTCACCACGGAGGCGGGTCGCGGTCTCCCGCACCAGCGGGTGCTCATGGTCGATGGCCTCGTCGGCCGCGAGATAGGCGGACAGATCGGGCGACTGCTGTATCAACTCCATGAGCGACGACCCTAAGCAGACAGCCGACCGGAATCAATGAATTTCCGGTCGGCCGCATAGCCATACGAAACTGTCCTTGGTGGCTACTCCTGGTGCGCCATCTCTTCCTTCAGCGCCTGGACGAAGGAGTCCACGTCGTCCTCGGTGGTGTCGAAGGAGCACATCCAGCGGACGTCACCGGCCGCCTCGTCCCAGAAGTAGAAGCGGAAGCGCCGCTGCAACCGCAGGCTCACGGCGTGCGGCAGTCGGGCGAAGACCGCGTTCGCCTGTACCGGGTGGAGGATCTCCACGCCGTCGACCTGGCGTACGCCGTCCGCGAGCCGCTGTGCCATGGCGTTGGAGTGGCGGGCGTTGCGCAGCCACAGGTCCTGCGCGAGCAGCGCCTCCAGCTGTACGGAGACGAACCGCATCTTGGAGGCGAGCTGCATCGACAGCTTGCGCAGATGCTTCATATGGCTGACGGCGTCGGGGTTGAGGACGACGACGGCCTCGCCGAACAGCATGCCGTTCTTCGTACCGCCGAAGGTGAGCACGTCGACGCCGACGGCGTTGGTGAAGGTCCTCATGGGGACGTCCAGTGAAGCCGCCGCGTTGGCTATCCGCGCGCCGTCGAGATGGACCTTCATGCCCCGCGCGTGCGCGTGCTCGACGACCGCCCGGATCTCGGCCGGGGTGTAGACCGTGCCCAGCTCGGTGTTCTGGGTGATCGAGACGACCTGCGGCATCGCGCGGTGCTCGTCCTCCCAGCCCCATGCCTGCCGGTCGATCAGCTCGGGGGTGAGCTTTCCGTCCGGGGTCGGCACGGTCAGCAGCTTCAGCCCGCCCATCCGCTCGGGCGCGCCGCCCTCGTCGCTGTTGATGTGCGCGGTCTCGGCGCAGATCACCGCACCCCAGCGGTCGGTGAGCGCCTGGAGTGCCGTGACGTTTCCGCCGGTGCCGTTGAAGACCGGGAACGCCTCGGCGGTGGGGCCGAAGTGGCTGTGCATGACGCGCTGGAGGTGCTCGGTGTACTCGTCCCCGCCGTAGGCGACCTGGTGGCCGCCGTTGGCGAGGGCGAGTGCCGCGAGGATCTCCGGGTGCGCGCCCGCGTAGTTGTCGCTGGCGAAGCCTCGTACCGAGGGGTCGTGATGGCGGCGGGCCGCCGTGGGGGCGTTCTTCACGTTTGGGGCGTCAGCCACAGGCGCTGTCCATTCGCTTCCCTGGCGGGCCGGTCCCAGACACCGGCGATGGCCTCGGCCAGTTCGGTCACGTCCGTGAAGCCCGCGAACTTTGCGTTCGGGCGCTCGGCGCGCATGGCGTCGTGCACCAGAGCCTTCACGACCAGGATCGCAGCCGCGGCCCTGGGGCCGTCCTCGCCCCCCTCCCTGCGGAAGGCGTCGGCGAGCGCGAGCGTCCATGCCTCGGCCGCGGCCTTGGAGGCGGCGTAGGCGGCGTTGCCAGCGGTGGGATTGCTGGCGCCGGCCGCGCTGACCAGCAGATACCGTCCGCGGTCGCTGCGCGCGAGTCCGTCGTGGAAGGCGAGGGAGGTGTGCTGGACGGTGCGGATGAGGAGCCGCTCCAGCATGTCCCAGTCGGTGAGCTTCGTCTCGGCGAAGGACGCGCTGCCGCGCCAGCCGCCGACGAGATGGACGAGACCGTCGATCCGGCCGAACTCCTTCTCGGTCTTGTCCGCCCACTCACGGGTGGCGGCGAGATCGAGGAGGTCGACGGTGTCGCCGGTGACGGTCGCGCCCCCGTGGGCGTAGCGCGCGGCGTCGACCGCGGAGGCCAGGCGTTCGGGGTCGGCGTCGGAGCCGACGACGACGGCCCCGGCCTCCGCGAGCCGCAGCAGTGTGGCGCGCCCCGCCGGGCCCGCCGCGCCGGCGACCGCGACCACGGCCCCCTCCAGCGGACCGTTGGAACTCTTCATGGCGGTCGCCTCCTCGGTACGAGTGGTCACGCGGCTGCCCCGGAAGCGGCGCCGGCGGCCACCGCGCCGGACCCCGTGATGCCCTTGGTAGAGGCGATCACGTTCTTCAGCTTCTTGGACAGGGCCTCATAGAACATGCTGAGCGGAAATTCGTCGGGAAGCACGTCGTCGACGAGCTTGCGGGGCGGCAGGGACAGATCGAGGGCGTCGGGGCCCTTGGCCCAGCGGGAGCCGGGGTGCGGCGCGAGATAGGCCGAGACCAGATCGTACGCCGCGAGCCAGTGGACGAGCTTGGGGCGGTCGATACCGTCGCGGTAGAGCTTCTCGATCTCGGCGCAGAGCTGGTTGGTGACCTGCGGTGCGCGCTCCCAGTCGATCTTCAGGGTGTTGTCGGTCCAGCGCAGGACATCGTGCTTGTGGAGGTAGGCGAAGAGCAGCTGGCCGCCCAGACCGTCGTAGTTGCGCACACGCTCGCCGGTGACCGGGAAGCGGAACATGCGGTCGAAGAGCACCGCGTACTGGACGTCACGGCCCTGGGCGACGCCGTCGGCCTCCAGTCGTACGGCCTCCTTGAAGGCGGTGAGGTCGCAGCGCAGCTCCTCCAGGCCGTACATCCAGAACGGCTGGCGCTGCTTGATCATGAAGGGGTCGAAGGGCAGGTCGCCGTGGCTGTGGGTGCGGTCGTGGACCATGTCCCACAGGACGAACGCCTCCTGGCAGCGCTCCTGGTCCAGGATCATCTCGTGGATGTCCTCGGGCAGGTCGAGCCCCAGGATGTTCACGGCCTCGGTGGTCACCGCACGGAAGCGGGCGGCCTCGCGGTCGCAGAAGATGCCGCCCCAGGTGAACCGCTCGGGGGCCTCGCGCACGGCGATGGTCTCCGGGAAGAGCACGGCCGAGTTGGTGTCGTACCCGGAGGTGAAGTCCTCGAAGGTGATCCCGCAGAAGAGGGGGTTGTCGTAGCGGGTGCGCTCCAGTTCGGCGAGCCACTCGGGCCACACCATGCGCAGGACGACGGCCTCCAGATTGCGGTCCGGGTTGCCGTTCTGCGTGTACATGGGGAAGACGACGAGGTGCTGGAGTCCGTCGGCGCGCCGGGCCGCGGGCTGGAAGGCGAGCAGCGAGTCCAGGAAGTCCGGAACACCGAAGGCACTGTCCGCCCATTTGTGCAGGTCGGCAACTAGTGCGCGGTGGTACACGGCATCGTGCGGCAGAAGCGGGGAGAGCTCCTCGACGGCGTCCAGCACCCGGTCGAGAGCGGCCTCGGCGGCGATCCGGGTGGGCGTGCCGTCGGCGTCGAAGTCGATCGAGCCGTCCTTGGACTGCCAGAGGCGGATCTCCTCGACGGCATTCCTGAGCCTCGGCCAGGCCGGGTGGTCGATCACCCGGTCGGCGGTGGATATGGGCGCTGCGGCAGCGTCCTGCACAAGAATTTCCGTCATGTCACTTCCTCCACAGGAGAGCCTCGCGTCAAGACACCGTATCCATGGGGAGTTCTTCCGTACAAGTGGGTCCTGTGCAAATTATCCTGCACCTCCCCCATGATCACCGGAAGGTTTACGGTGACCGGATGCGCTCGCGGAGGTTCCACCGATCGGGCCGGGTCGCCGTCAAGCGTCCCTCGGGACGCGCCCACGCACGGGTGAAACGGATCCCTCGAGGGACGGCGGCCCGGGGGAGCGAATCCGCGGGGCCGACTGCTCCACTCCGCCGTGCGCGACCGGTTCCCCCGCTGGATCAGACCATTAGGCTGCCTCCTTGCCGAGCGGCGTCGTCAGGCCGCGCCGCGCGGGGAGCCGCCGTCGACGGAAGCGAGAGAATCTTGACTTTCCTCACCATCGGTCATCGCGGGGTCATGGGCGTCGAACCGGAGAACACCCTGCGCTCCTTCATCCGGGCCGAACGGTCCGGCATGGACGCCATCGAGCTGGATCTGCATCTCAGCAAGGACGGCGCGCTCGTCGTCATGCACGACGCGGACGTGGACCGCACGACCGACGGCACGGGCCCCATCGCCGAGAAGACGCTGCAGGAACTGCGCGAGCTGGACGCGGGAGAAGGGGAGCGCGTACCGGTCTTCGACGAGGTCCTCGAAGCCGTGGACGCTCCCCTTCAAGCGGAGATCAAGGACGTGGCGGCCGCGCGGGCGCTCGCCGAGGTGTTGCTGGGCCGCGATCTCGTCCACCGGGTCACGGTCTCCTCCTTCCATGACGACGCGGTGAAGGAGATCGCCTCCCTCGTGCCCGGTGTGCGGACCGTCCTCATCGCGAGCCGCTGGGGCGGCGACATCGTGGACCGCGCGAAGGCCGTGGGCGCGGGCACGCTCGCGCTGAACATCCGCCGACTGACCCTGGAGACCACCGAGCACGCGCACGACGAGGGCATCTCGGTGATCGGCTGGGTCGTGAACACCCAGGAGCACCTACGGCTGGTACGCGCCCTCGAACTCGACGGCGCCACCACGGACTTCCCCGAGATCCGGCGCACGGGCCGGTTCACGGCCTAGTTCCTCTGGCCGGGCACCTTCACCGCGCTGCGAGCTTCTCCGGTCACAGCAGGAGAAATCCGGTCTCCGGATTCCGGCGGCTGAGAAACCGGCCGGGCCCGGCGACCGCCCGTCAGCCCTCAGCCGAGGTCCTTCACCAGCAACTCGAAGGTGAGGTCGTCCCTGAACGGGGTGCCGACGCGCTCGTCGCCGTACGGGAACGGGGTCAGCTCTCCCGTACGGCGATAGCCGCGCCGCTCGTACCAGGCGATCAGCTCGTCCCGCAGCGAGATCACGGTCATGTGCATCTCGCGCACACCCCACTCCTCGCGCGCCGCCCGCTCCGCCTCGGCGATGATCAGCCGGCCGAGCCCGCCGCCCTGAAGCCCCGGGCGGACGGCGAACATGCCGAAGTACGCCGCGTCACCCCGGTGTTCGAGCTGGAAGCACGCGACCGGCTCGCCGTCGCGCTCCACGGCGACCATCCGGCTGCCGGGGGACACGATGACCTCTCGGACGCCCGCCGCGTCGATGCGCGTGCCACCGATGAGATCGGCCTCGGTGGTCCATCCTCTCCGGCTGGAGTCGCCCCGGTACGCGGACTGGATCAGATCGACGATCATCGGCACGTCGGCGTCGACGGCGGCGCGGAAGGTCAGTTCGCCCGAGCCGCCGGGCGGCGCGGTGCCGGTGTCGGTGCCGGTGCCGACGGCGGTTTCGGTGGTGGTGCCGCTCTCCATGGTGGTTGGCTCTCCGTTCTCCCTGTGCCCCTGAAGCCGCGTCGTGAGCGGGCGGACGCCCTGAGCCTACGGGGACGGCGGGTCCGGGCCGGGGCCTTGCCTCCGGGCCCCGCGTCCGTGACCGCCACCGCGCATAGACCCGCGCGTGCTCCCCGTTCACCTCCGTGCGCTCGCGTGTGCCCCTCCGCGCCGGGGCATCGATCTCCCGACACCGTCACCAGGGGGAGGTGCTCCGTGCACGGTCCGGTGCTGTCCGGCTGGCTGCTCGTCGCGTTGTGCGGAACGACGGCCGCGTACTGCCTGGTGCGGATGCGCGCCTGCTCCGGAGAGGCCCGCCGGACGGCGGGCGGCGAGGCCCTGATGGGGTTCGGGATGGCGGCGATGGCCATCCCCGCGGCCGTGTTCGCCCTGCCGCGCTGGACATGGGCGGTGTACGCCGCCGTCTTCGGCGCGACCACGCTCGCCGCGCTCTGGCAGACCCGGCACGGCATCCGCCACCTGCACCATCTCATCGGCTCGCTCGCGATGGTCTACATGGCCGTGGCGATGGCCCCGGGCGCGGACCACGGCGGACATTCGGCGGCCGGGATACCCGTGCTGACCGGCGCGCTGCTGGCATACCACGTGGTGTTCGTGCTGCGCGCGGGCGTGCGGCTGGTGCCCGTTCCGGCCGCCTCGGGCGCTCCCGGCGCGGCGCGGGCCGGGCCGTCGCCGGGGCTGGCCCCGGCCTGCCGGCTGGCGATGGGGCTCGCGATGGTGGCAATGCTGGCCGCCCTGTGAACGGCGCCCGACGGGACCACGTGAACCGTGTCGTACATCACTTGCCACGCAAGGTCATACCCGCAGGTGGCCCGGCGCTCCTAGGCTTGATGTCATGTTGGTCTCCCTCGTGCTGCTGTCGCTCGGAGCGCTGGCCGCCGTCGTGGCCCCGCGGCTGGTGTCGCATGCCGGCTGGTCGGAACGCGAGCCGATCGTGGCGCTCTGGGTGTGGCAGTGCGTGGTGGCGGCGGTGCTGCTGTCGTTCGCGCTCTCCATGGTCTTCAGTGCCGCCGCGGCCTGGCAGCTCGTACGGGGACGGGTCTTCGCCCCGGCGCCGCAGGGAGTCGTCGAGGCGTACGCGCTCGGCACGAACGGTCCGTGGGCCGCCGTCATCGCGGTCGTCCTGGCGTGCGGCGGACTGTGGTCGGCGGCGATGCTCACCCGCGAGATCCGCGGCACACGGGCCCAGCGCAGGCAGCGGCGTAGGGAGCTGCTGGTGCGCGCTCCGCTGATGCCGGGCGAGTCGGTGGACGGCGAGCGACTGGTCGTCTTGGAGGGCGAGCGTCCGCACGCCTGGTGGCTGCCGGGGGCGGCACCGCAACTGGTCATCACCACGGCCGCGCTGCGCAGGCTGAAAGGCCGTCAGCTCGATGCGGTGCTGGCGCATGAGCAGGGGCACGCGCGGGCCCGGCACGACTGGCTGCTGCACTGTTCCGCCGCGCTCGCCAACGGCTTTCCGCAGGTCCCGGTGTTCGCGGCGTTCCGCGACGAGATGCACCGGCTGGTGGAACTGGCCGCGGACGATGTCGCCTCCAAGCGCTTCGGGCGGCTGACGATCGCGCTCGCCCTGGTCGAACTCAACGAGGAACGCGGGGTGTTCGGCCCGTGTCCGCCGCAGGACGCCGAACTGCCGCGACGGATCCACCGGCTGCTGTCGGCCGCCCCCCGGCTGACCCCGGTCCGCAGACTGCGGCTGACGGCCGCCGCCGCGCTGGTGCCGGTGGTCCCGCTGCTGGTGGCCTTCGTGCCGGCGCTCCGCGCGCTGGGGTAGTCCGCGGCCCTCCCCGCACGATCCCTCCGGACGCGGCTGTCCGGCCCCGGCCTCCGGGAGGCAGCCGTACCGCGCGACCGCCCGGCGCGATCGTCCGGCCCCGGGCGAGGCCGGCCTCTCTCGCCGCCCCCGCCCGGCGCGCGCCCTCGGGGACGGCCACACCGCCCGGCACGCCCGAGACTCCGGAACACCGGAGACGGTCGGAGAACCGGCGGAGACAGCCGGAGACGGGGATTCCGCACCAGATCTCCGCACTCCGCGATAGCGCCGCGCCCCCGTCGGCGGGGAAGATCCTTCCCATGCAACCGCCCGGATCCGCACCGCCCACTCCCCCTGTGCCCGTGTGCCGCCCGCGTCCCCGCCTTCCGAGCGGACCGGCCCGTGCGGGCATGGTCCTGACCGTCCTCTCGGCCGTGCTCCTGGTACTGGTCGTGCTCTCCTGGTCCCCTCTGGTGTCCTTCGACCGCTCGGTGGCACAGGCGCTGCACCACCGGGCCGTGGTGGAGCCGGGGCTGGTGCGGGTCAACCGCATCCTCACCGACTGGGTCTGGGATCCCTGGACCATGCGGGCCCTGGTCGGCGCCGTCGTCTGCCTGCTGTGGTGGCGACGGGAGTGGCTGCTCGGAAGCTGGCTGGCCGGGACACTCGCGCTGGGCACCGTCGTCCAGCAGTCGGTCAAGTACGCGGTGGGGCGCGAGCGGCCCCGGTGGCCGGACCCCGTCGACACCGCCCACTTCTCGGCCTTCCCCTCCGGCCATGTGCTGACGGCCATGGTCGCCTGCGGACTGCTGCTGTGGCTGCTGCGCCGCCGGGGGACGACCGGGCGTGCCTGGTCGTGGAGCGTCGCGGTGGCGGCGGTGTCCGTGGTCGGAGTGGGCTGGACCCGGATGTACCTCGGGGTGCACTGGCCCACCGACGTTCTCGGCGGCTGGCTGATGGGCGGGGCCCTGGTGGCCTTCTCGATCGCCTGCTACCCGTGGGCGGAGCGGACCTGGGGCCGTCCGGCCGCGCCCGGAAGCCGACCGACGGGAGGACAATCGAGATAGGAGAGAGAGCGGGCGGGACCGGACGATCCCCCGCGTCGTCCGGTCCCGGCCGGTTCCCCGCCGACCAGGCCCTGGAGGACCTCCTGAAGGACCTTCGGCGGGACGCGCTGAGTATATTGGCTGAGAGCCAGTCAACGCAGGAGTACAGCATGTGCCCGCGGAGCGCATCGGTCAATGAAGAGTTGCGCCGTCGTTCTCGCGAGCGGCTGCTCCAGGCGACGGTGGAGCTGGTCGGCGAGCGGGGGTACGAGACGACCACGCTGGCCGACATCGCCGACCGCGCGGGCTCGGCGCGGGGTCTGGTCTCGTACTACTTCCCGGGCAAACGCCAGCTTCTGCAGTCGGCCGTGCACCGGCTGATGCACCGGACCGTCGAGGCGGCGCTGAACCGCGAGCCCCGCACCGACGACGGGCGCGAACGGCTGGCGCGGGCCATCGACGCCGTGCTCCGGCTTGCCGTCGACCATCCCCTGCTGATGCGGGCCCATATGTCAGGGGTGCTGCAGGCGGGTGACTCCGCGCACTGCCCGGACCAGCAGCGACTGGCCGCCGTGCTGCGCGACACCCTGGAGGGGTACGGCTCGCGGACGGTGGACGCGGACTCCGCCCTGCTGCGGGCCCAGCTGATGGGACCCGTTTTCGCGATCGTGCTGCCGGGAGCCCCGCTGCCGCGGGAGCCGCTGCGGGCGGAGCTGTTCCAGCGGTACGGGCTGGACTGGGAGATGGGCGAACCGCCGGGCGGGAATCCCGCCCGGCGGCACGTGCGCTGACTCCGGCGCGAGGCCGGTTCGGTTCCGACTCCGGCGCGAGGCCGGCCCGGTTCGGTCCGACGGGTCAGGCGGACCCGTGGGACCTACCGGGATCAGTCGTCGTCATCGTCATCGTCGTCGTCATCGTCGTCGTCGAAGTCGTCGAAGTAGTCCGGCTGTGTCTGGACGTTGAGCTCGTCCATCCACACCCGCTTGGCCGGGTCCGTACGCTTGTCGTTGATCTTCAGGACGTCGAGGCCCTTGGCCATGTCGTTGGAGTAGACGTGGCCGTTGTAGTAGTACGCCGACCAGCTGCCTCCTCCGACGAGTGAGGTGGCCGAGATCGGGCCGCGCTCGAAGTAGCCGATCTCCTTCGGCTGGGAGGAGTTGGTGAAGTCCCAGAAGGAGACACCGCCCTGGTACCACGCCTGGACCATGAGGTCGCGGCCCTTGACCGGGATGATGGAGCCGTTGTGGGCGACGCAGTTCTCGGTGTCGG
>NZ_JBSGAW010000064.1:0-12260 GCF_053600955.1 Streptomyces sp. NPDC004838
CCCTGTCTTCATGCACAGCCACGACAGAATCACCCGCCCCGAGGGCCACTTTCGATCACACCGCACTCAAGATCGATAGGACAACGTCTTCTGAGTGGCAGAACACGCCCCATCCTGAACTCGCCGACCCCTACGACGCGTACATGCCGCGCCTGACGCCGAACCAGATGTATGCGGCGTGCGTGGCGGTCGAGGGCTACCTGCCGATCCCGCTGACTCGCGAGGACTACCTCCGGCTGCTGCCGACGGCGTGGGTCGGGGTGAGCGAGCAGGGCATCCGGCTGCACAACCGCACCTACGACCATCCCTCCCGCGATCCGGAGAAGGGTCTGAACCCCTTCCGGCGTACCCCCTCTGACCTGCGGGGCAAGAGGAAGGGCCGATGGGAGGTCCGGTACAGCCCGAACGACCTGTCCCGGGTGTGGCTGCGCAATCACACGTCCAACGAGTGGGTCGAGGCCATCTGGGTGCACAGCCACGTGGTCGGGGCGCCGTTCACGCAGTTCCTGTGGGACATCGCCGTCTCCCAGCATCTGGAACGCGGAGGACGCGTCAGCGAGGAGGAGGCGATCGCCCACGCGCTGGAAGCGTTGCTGGAACGGGCCGAACGGGGGCCCGAGCAGGCCCGGCGGGTACTGGTGCCGGACGGATACACGCCGCTGCCCGAACCGGCACCACCACGGGAGTTCGACCCGTACGCGGGGCGCGATCCCATCGACTGGTCGAAGGTCCCCCAGTCCGTCGCGGACCCGGACGGCGATCCCCTCGGCCTGGACGACATCGGTCTGTACGGCGGGCCGGAAGGCGACGAGGGGCCGGAGATCGACTGGGAGCAGGGTGCGATGGCGCCGGATCCCGCACTGGATGCCTGGGCGCGTGCCGGCGGGGCGGAAGGCGGCGCCGGCGAGAGCCTCAAAGAGCGCTACCGGCAGATCTTCGCCCAGTTAGATCAGGCGCAGGATGCCGCCGGCACCGACGGCGACAGCAACGTCCTGTGATGGGCGCGGTGTGGACGAGGCACTGGCACGGATGGAGAGGGGAACGTCATGAAAATGGAGCTGACGGTCAAGGAGGAACGGCTGCTGCGCGACACGAGTGCGCCCGGGCCGTTACTGCTGGCCCCGCCGACGCCGTCGTGGCCTGAGGACTGCCATGCGTGGAAGGCGCTCGCTCAGTCGTCGCTGCACGCTCCGAAGCTGGAGGACAGCGCCCCGGAAGGAACGAAGGTCGGCAGTCTGGACCCGCGGCTGCTGTTCCACGGACATCTGCGCACGGTCACCACCCCCGCGATCGCCAAGGCGAAGCTGCTGGTGGCCGAGCAGATCCTGGCCAACCAGCAGCGTCGGCACGGCAAGGCCGGGATCATCCTGGATGGGCCGCGCGGAACGGGAAAGAGCACGGTGCTGCAGGCAATCGGGGTGCACTGGGAGCGGCGGCTGTCGGATCTGTACGGGCCGGACGAGAACCGCATCCCGGTCATCATGCTGAACGTGCCCCCGCCGACGCGCGGAAGCATGCGCAACTGGGCTGGCGCGTTCGCCCGGTTTCTAGGCCAGGAGCGGGAGAGCGGGGACCCCACCGAGTCGGTGATCCGCACCATGCGCAATGCGAGGACGCGACTGGTCCTCATCGACGGCATCGAGCGGCTGCGTACGGCCGCGGACGCGGAGCCGGCCCTTCAGTACCTGGATGTGATCAGCGAGGAGACCGGAGCGACGTTCGTCTACTGCGGGCGCGGCGCCCAGTTCATCGTCGACCCCCTCACCCGGGACAACGACACCAAGCTGGATCGCACAGAGCAGTTGCGGGGCGACCACATGGTGCTGCGTACCAGCCGGATGGGGTTCAGCGACGAGGAGTCGATCGTCTTCGCGCGGGTCATCGACCTGTTCGATACGGAGCTGGTGCTGTACCAGCACCAGAAGCACGATCTGCGGAAGGTGGCCGAGTATCTGCACTCGCGCAGCCGCGGCTACATGCGGTCGCTGTCCCAGTTGATCTGCCAGGCCGCGCAGATCGCAATCCGCTCGGGTGAGGAGCGCATCACGCTAGAGGTGCTGGAGAGGGTGTCGCTCGGCCGTGTCGTGAATCTGTGACCGGCAAGCCAGGGGGTGTGGCGGTTTCGGGTGCGGCTCGGTTTCCTCGCGCGGTTCGGCGGCGTTATGCGGGCGGCAGCCCAGGGCGTTTGCGGGCGTCGAGGGTAGGGTCCCAGACCATGTGCAGCGCTTCGAGGGCGCGGCGTTGTTCTGGGGTGAGGACTTCGGGGTGCTTGCGGCACTGGTGGATCCACTCCCCCAGCGCGAAGTCGGGAGCGCCCTCGTGACCGGCCGAGGCGGGTTCCATGTGGCGGCGGGGGACGTCGAGGTGGCCTTCGCGGTTGAGGAACTCTGCGGCGTGTCCGAGGGCCGCGTAGAAGACGTGGAGTTCGGGGTCGTAGGCGCGGTCGTAGTACATGCCGCCGGGCAGGGGCGGGATGCCCAGGTTGATCAGCAGTTCCTGCTGGCGTGGCTGGAGCTGGAAGAACTGCAGCCGCTGAGTGAGGACCCAGTTCACGATGGCGTGGAGTCCTGGTCCAGGGCAGGTGGAGAGCACGGCGGGCCTCCAGCCAGTGGTGGCGACGAGCGTTCGGACGCGGACGTAGCGGCGATGCCAGTCTGTCCAAGGCGAGTTCCAGTCCGGGTCGATCGCCTCGAGCGCCTGACGGTGCTCGTTCAGAAGCCGTCCGGTCTTGGCTTTGCGGCGCTGGGCGGCCAGCCAGGAGCCGACCGGATGGCCGCCCATCTCCTCCTTGACGGGTACGCGGAGGTCGCCGTGCGCGGCCGCCCAGGCGCGGGCGTGTTCGATCATGGACTCAAAACTGCGGGTCGACGGCGCCCACATCATGCCCAGAGCGTCCAGGGCCTGCTTGTGCTCGGCGGGCAGGCGGCCCATGAGATGGCGCAGGCGGAGGTTGGTCACGCACTCGCCCAGGGCAAAGCCGTCTGGGTCGATGTAGTCCGCAGGAATGTCGAGGTGTCCGAAGGCGGTGCGGTAGCGGTGGGCGGAGGCGTGGGACTCCTCCCAGCTGCCAGTGGCCGGCACGGTGATCTCCAGGCCGAGTGCGCGGGCCAGTTGCGCGGCCCGCTCGGGACGGGCGTAGTAGGTGGCTCGGGCAGAGGCGGTGCCGCTTTCCCTGCGGTCGGGCAGGGCGATGCGGTCCATGAACGAGTCGTCGTGGGCGCGCAGGGCCTGCAGGAGGGTGAGGAGATTGTCGAAGGCGGAGTTTTTCAGCAGGTCGGTGGTGTTCAGACCGTGGCGGAGGTAGACCGGGATGACCAGGGTGGTCTTCTTACCCGCGCCGGGTGGTTGGCGCAGGCCGCGGCCGATGGCCTGGATGGCGTCGATGACGCTGTAGCGGGGGGCGGCAAAGACGACGGAGTCGACGTCGGGCATGTCGACTCCCTCGTTCAGGACCCGCACGTTGGACAGCACCGCGCATGCGCGGTCGGGGTCGGCGAAGTCCTCCAACAGGTCTCGGCGCCAGTCGCCGGGCTGTTCGCCGTGGATAGCCCGGGACCACAGGCCATCGATACACAGTTGTTCGCCGACTTCCTGTGCGGTGGTCGGCAGGGATTCGGCGAAGGCTTCCGCGAGCGCGACGCGGTTGTGGAAGACCAGGACGCGGCGCAGCCCGTATTCGGCGATCGCGCGCAGGACAGCGACTTGGATCGCAGCGTTGCGCAGGCCGTCGTGGTGGGCGGTGTTGGCGGGCCGGCGGGCGGCGAGGATGTGGTGGAGGTCTGCGTCGTCCGCGATGGGCATCACAACCTGGTAGTCGGCGAGGATGCCCCGCTCGATGGCCTCTGCCATGCCCAGTTCGAACACGGTCGGGCCGAAGATATCGCGGTGATCCATGGTGGCGAGAGGGATGCGCTCCATGAACGGGAGAAGCTCGTTCGGGGCCGGGGCGACCCAGACCCGAGGCGTGGCGGTCATGTAGAGGCGGATCTTGGCGGGGACGGCGGCGTCGTCGTGGATGGTGCCCCAGCCGTCGCCGAACGCGGAGCAGGTGCGGTGTGCCTCGTCGATGATCACGAGGTCCCAGGGCGGCAGCCCGTACAGCTCGTGGGCGTCGCGGATGTGGTGGAGGGAGCCGTAGGTGGAGAACACGGTGACCGGGCCGGTCGTGCGGGCGGCCCGGGCAATGGCCCGCGGGTAGCGGCACATCACGGCCTCCGCGGGGGCCAGGCCGCTGTCGGTCTGGCTGAGGGAGCAGACGCCGAGCGCCAGCCCCGTCCGGCCTGCCTCACGCCAGCGCCGGATGGTCTGGGTCACCAGGGCCTTGGTCGGCATCAGCACCAGCACGGTGCCCTGCGGTGCCAGCCGCTGCGCGGCCTGCTGGGCGACCAGCGTCTTGCCAGTGCCGCAGGCCGAGACAACCGTCATGCGTTTCTCACCGGCTGCCGCTGCGGCCTGAATGGCGGCCAAAGCCGCGACCTGGTGCTTCCTCAATTCCACGACGTCTCCGTCCCCCTTCTCGGGGCGGCGCCCCTGCATCGGAATCGCGCGGGAATGTACTGGCCAAGCCTGCCTGGCCGGAGGAGCTTCGAAGAGTTTCGGCCAAAGACGCGGCCCGCGCCGACGGGAGCGGGCCCGTCGCCTTGCGCGGCTGGACGGCCGCCGGACGTATGCGGGCTTACTCGTCCCGGCGTAGGGAGCGGATGCCATGCCCGAAGACATCGCCCTACTGCAGGGGCGGCTAGGGAGGGAGGTGCGTGACAGTGGTTCATGCTGGAAGCACCGCGGCAGGCCGGCCTCGACGGAAGAAGACCTGGCAGTCGGCGCAGCGGCTGGGACTGTCGGTGCGGTTCATCAGCGGGGAGTCGACCGGGTCCTACACTCGACGCCTGGCGGACGCCAACGGCATCCCTGACCAGGATTTCTGGTCCATGTTCGGCACGCCGCTGCGCAAGGCCGGTGTGCCCGGCGATCCTCGCTACGGCGACGGCTATCTCAATGCAGCCGCGCTGGATCGGCTCGCTGTGATGTCGGGCCGCACGGTCGGCGAGCTGCAGTCCGCGCTGCCGAACCTGCGCGCGAACCGGCTGCTGACCGCCGCTGGCGAGCCAGTGTGGGACTGGCCCTGGGACACCCCCGGCTGCTTCCTGGTGCGGGTGTGCGAGCTGTGCGCCCGCCTCAGGGGCACCGGCCTGGACGCGTACCTGGCCAGCGAGGCGACCTGGCAAGTGTGCGCCCGGCACGGCCGCTGGCTGGACAACCGCCGCGAACCGAGAACCAGCGCCATCCCTCTGTCCGCGCTACCCGGCGTCGTCAACGCCCACCGGCTGCGGCTGCAGCTGGAGCGGCGCCTGGGTGCAGGCGGCCGCGCGATGTTCGCGGACGCCTACACCATCACCTCGTGCTGCTGGAACATCCCCGCCCTGAACGCGCCAGTATGGCAGGCCCGCAGACGCGCGCTGGGACGTGCCGGGCGTGACGAACTGCGCGTCGCACCGCTGGTGTTCTACCCGGAGGCGGTCCGCCTCGCGACCCTCCTGGCCGCACGGGAACGACGGCGACTACGCCGCACCTTGACCCGGCAGGAGGACCGGTCCTGGCTGGAGCGGGTCGCGCTGCTGCTGGACGAGTGCGGCATCCCGGTAATCGAGGGCCTGGACGTGGTCGCAGTCTGGGCCGGCCAGCATTCCCTTCTGCCGCGGCCGAGAGACTGGGCTCAGCCTGCAGCGGAGCGGCCGGTCCGCGGCCGTCTCCGTCGGTTGCCCCTGCATGCCCCGCACACTGGCCACACGCTGGAGGCGACTCTCGGCGAACGTTCCTGCCTGTCCTGGAAGCTCGGCGATCTGATCACCACTGAGCTGGCTCCCGCGCCCCAGGGCTGGACCCTAGGCGGTCGTGCGTGACATCCATGCGGCCGTTGGCGTGCCAAATGATCCAGGCGCCGATGTAGTCGGCGGACTGCCGCCTGCCGGTATCCGACACGTCCGCTGGTCCTGGCCGGACGGTTCCCTTCGTGCCCCGCCGGTCGTGGGTGCGTCCTGACCTTCCCTCCGTAGCGGTCAACACGGCCGTTCAGGAAGAGTGGACGAGCGACCTCCGGCCCGTCATCACCGAAATTGGTCTGCGTGGGTGCAGCAACGTGACGCTCGAAAGAGCAGCGTGCTCGTCGGTGCGGACGACGACGACCGTTTGCGCGTCCGCAGCCTGGTTGGGGTGGGCGACGCGGCCCGCTCGGCCTACGCGCGCGGAGTGCGCTCACACACGACGCCGCGCGGGGAGTCGGCGGTGCGTGAGCGGGGCAGCTGGCGGCGTCATGGTGCCGCGGGTGGCCGCGGCCCCCGGCCCGTGCCCGGCGGAAGAGGTGTGACGTCGAGAGCCCTCGCAGGGCTCAGCAACTCCTGTGCGACGGCAGGCGGCACGGCCAGGGTGACGGAACTTCCAGCCCAGTCAGCGGTGGCCTTGTAGGCCGCGATCGCGGTGAGCTCCCACGTCGACAGGGTCTCCACCATGCGGAACCCTTCCTCGTCGCGCCCGATGGGAGGAAGCCGCACGCTGACCGCTACGGTCGCCGCGCTCAATCCGGCGCTGTGAGGACTCGGAGGCTGCAGGCGTGCGTCCCTGTCGTAGTAGGCATAGTCCGGGCTGGTATCGCAGTTCCAGTCCTCCCTCTGCCGCCACGCCTGCCAAGCCTGCGCCAGCTGTGCGGTTGGCTGCCCACTCTTCTGCAGAGCAACAGCAGCCTTCTCGACCGTGGCCGTGTCTATTAGGGTCCGCTGTTCCTCACACCGGCGTTCGGCGTAGGCCGCGGCCCGCGACAGCGATGGACCCGTCCATCTAAGCAGCCAGGGGTGCGCCAGCAGGCCGTTGGTGGTTGCAGACAGCAGAAACTGCAGGCTGCGCCAGTGATCACGGTTGAAGTCTGATCTGAGGAAGTCCGGTACATAGTCCGTTTCTTCCCGGTTTTCTGCTTCGTCGGCCTCCTCATCGAGAACCTCGCAGAGGCCCACCAGCTCAAAGACGGCAACCGCAAGACCGTCGTCAGCAGCCGCAGGCTCCACACAGCAGCAACTGCACATACGGGATGCGATGTCCGCACCGAAGCGAACACGATGCGTTTCTCCAGGGCCGACGCCAGCCTGAGCACGGCATGCATGATTGCTGTGCACGCGCCTGTCGTCCTCCCAGGTAACCACATCCATCAGCCGCCCGTAGAACCTGTCAACTGGTACACCGCACCGGCCGATCCAGCCGACCGGAACAGAATCTGCTAATGCGCTCCGCACCTGCCCAGAGTAGACCCGCATGCCGCTGCAGGTGGAGGAACAACGGCAATGCCTCGATCCTCGGCCACTTGCTCACGCCTCCCCCGCTGGTTCGGTCGCCCGGCGCCCGGCTGGTCCTGAACATGATGGGGGTGAGCCAGGCGCCGTGGCCGACCAGCTCCGGCTGGAGGACCTTCAGGACGAGGCGTTCCCCTGTCTGGCTTTCGACGAGGATGCGGATCGTCGCATCGGGTCAGCCTGCCGCTCTGGTTCGGGTGCTGGGCGCCCGCCGAGGAGGTTCTTCAACCACAGGTCGCCGAGCGAGTACTCCTCGAGCCACGCCTCCTGTGCGGCGGGATCCGGCCGCCGCAGCTGCGTGGAACCGCCGACGCGTTTCGGCGACAACGAGTTCACCGACGTCAAACTGGTCGAGCAGGGTGACCGATGGCCACGAGGACCTAGTCTAAAAGCCCGCCAGCCATCGCCGGCAACCGCATCCCCGTCGTGGGCATAGCCTTGGCCTGGGCTGTCAGCGCTCGATCGACAGCGGCACGCGCACGTAGCTGGTGACCCCGGCATGGATCGCGGGTCGATGCAGTCAACGTCGGCCATCGGCCCGGTGGTGACAACGACGTCGCCGGTAGTAGCGACAGCGCGCTGCCATGTGTGCTCCGACGGCAGGGAGCCGTCGTAGAGGTAGCTCGTGTCCGGGAACCGGATCACGAGGGCCTCGCCGGGCAGTCGCAGCTCGGCGCTCCAGCCCGGGTGCGCTGGCGGGTAAAGAGAGACGTCGTAGTGAGCCGCTGTCCACCCGCCCGTCATACCAGGAACTCAACGGCGTTAGGGATCTCGACCTGGTCATGGGCATCGCGGACCTGCAGAGTGTGGGGTTGCAGGATGAAGATCGCTGCTTCGTCGGCAAATGCCCGCTCGCCGCCTGGAGTTGCAACTCGGCGATGCCTGGGAGGTGGGGCGGCAGCGGGTGTGGTTGCTCATCACATCTCCTCTTGTCCTCTTGCACGTTCAGGGGTGCGGCCCGGGGTCACTGGTAGAGGAAGTCCGTCGACCACCGGGACAGGCCGACGACGAGGGCGACAGCGGTGTCCGCCGCTTCGCGGCGCTGTGCTGCTGTGCAGTGGATGCAGACGGTGTCCTTGATCCGCCCGTGTGCGCCGTACTGCCGCGCCAGCGCACGGAAGGTGGCCGAAGCTCGAAACTGGACGTCAGGCGGCTCGTCGCCGGCGACGAGCTGTGACGGGATGCCACAGTACGTTTCGGACGTGATGAAGCAGGCCCAAAACACCAGCTCCAACGTCGCTCGCTCATCACCCGCGACACGGTCCAGCAGGGCAGGCCGACACTGCTGGCAGTCATCCAGCGTCGCGTAGGTCAACTGGTCCAGTAATTCGGGAAACGGCGCGGTCAGTTCGCATGTGAGGTACGCCCGGGACGGCGGGATGAACCGCAGCCTCTGCGCCGCGGCATCGTGCCGATGGTCGGCGCGGCTCGTCTTCTCCATGGGCTCTCCCGTAACAGGCTCGCTCCCTGGCACCACGGCTCATCCTTCCGGACCTTCACGCCCCGGCGGTGGGAAAGTCACGAACCCGCCGTGCGGTCGCAGAGCTTCCGGTAGGAGGCACGAGCGGGCCCGGCTCTCCGTCGACCTCGACGTCACGGGCGCCTACACCGACTCGCCCGCGCCTTGGGCCTGCGCCTCCTGCACGCCGACCGCCTCGACGTACTGCTGTACGCCTTCGGGACGAACTACGCCAAGGGCACGATCGAGTGGCGGCACGTGCAAGGTGGTGGCCACCTTCCGTATCCCGTACGCCGCTTACAGTCGCCCCCGAGGGGGTGGGCGCGATAGAAACCAGGGCATGGGGTTGAAGAAGGTGTGGTCGGCCGTGATGGCTGTGCTGGGCGTGGTCGGGCTGGCGGGGCTGCTGGCCCTGATGTTCACTCCTCTGAGCCAGCGCCTGGCACACTGGCTGGCCGGACGGGACTGGTCGTCGATGGACGCCGCAGCCCGCTCTGCGGCGGTGGGGCAGGTCCGGCTGGCCGTGGTGCAGGCCGTTGCGGGCGTCGGTGCTGGCATCGCCCTGCTCTATACCGCCCGGTCCTACCGGCTGAGCCGTCGCGGGCAGGTTACGGACCGTTTCACGAAGGCGCTGGAGCGGCTGAGTTCGGCTGAGCCGTATGTGTGCATCGGGGGTGTTCTGGCACTGGAACAGATCGTCCAGGATGCCCCTGACCAGGGAAGGCATGCCGCGCGGGTGCTGAACGCATTTGTGCGCCGCCATACGCAGCCTGCCGGTACGCCGGACGGTCTGGCGTCCGTGCAGCTTCCGGAAGAACCCGACGAGATGGTTCAGGAGGCGCTGCGGGCGCTCACCGCACCTGGCTCACGGCGTCGAGGAGGTTCCTGGCCGCCGGTCGATCTCGCGGGGCGTCATCTCGCGAAGGCCCGCCTGCCGGGAGCTGACCTGCGGGGAGCTCTTCTCAAGGGGACGACGCTCAAGGGCGCCGTTCTGTGTCGGGCGCGGCTCGACGGTGCGGACCTGACGGATGCCGATCTGGTGCGGGCGGACTTGTCCGACGCACGGGGGCTGACGGTCGAGCAGGTTCTTGAGGCCCGCGGTCTGCACGACTGTGTGCTGCCGGAGCCCGTGCGCAGTGATCCCCGGGTCGTGGAGCGTGTCAGCCGGGGTGAGTGACGTCGGTAGCTTACGAAAGGTGCGTGTCAGGCTTCCAGAGTCCAGTCCGCGACGTGTTCGGGAAGCCTGTCCAGGACGTGTGTGCGGGTGGTCAGTTCGCGCAGGTTCTGCCAGAAGCGCCGTCTGACCTGTTCTGGCGTCATGCCGCGGAGTTCGGCGAGCCGTTGTTCGAGCCGGTCGATGTGGCCCGGGCGTGATGCGCCGGTGGTACGTCGGCTGGCCGGGAAGTCGGTCTCCGGCAGCAGACGTGTCAGGGGCAGGGAGGTCAGGATGTCCTCGGGCATGGCGGCGTTGACAGAGAAGTAGGCGCCCAGGCCGATGGCGTGTCGCCGCTCGGTGGGGCTGCCGAGGAACCAGTGCAGGATCATTCCGGGGTGCGGCTGGTCGGTCAGCAGGTCGAGGAGGGGGCCGGTGCGTCCGGTGCTGTGCAGCGACAGCAGAACGGGCTGGTCGTGAGCGGCCTCAAGGATCTGGGTGAGTACGGTGCGTTGCCGCTCGAGGTTGCCTCGGCGGTCGAGGCCGACTTCCCCGATGAGGCAGCTGTTCCGCAGGGTGGCACGGAACTGCTGCCGATCGAAGGCGTCGAGCGCTTCAGGAACGCCGGGGTGTACGCCGGATCCCCATACCAGGCGCGCGTCACGGCGCCGGCAGGCGCGGTGCGCTTCGGCCGGGGTGCGGGTGACGGCGAAGACGACGGCTCCGTGCAGGGCATCGATCTGCGCGGGGGTCACATCGGGTGCGATGTGGGCGTGGCAGTCCAGCGGTGGCAGTTCGTCAGGGAAGGGGGACATGATTCAGCTCCTGCAGACCTCGTTGGCACATGTCCACGACGGCGTCGAGGTCGGTGTCGGGGGGAAGTTCACCGCCGGCGAGAATGTCGGTGTCGTCGATGCCGCGGACGATGGCCTGCCGCACGTCGTGGACGTCTTTACGACGGCGGTCCAGCAGCAACTGGTGTGCTGCGCCGGTGAGGTGATGAACGAGGTAGGTGGTGGCGTCGTGGTGAGGGCCTGCGGTGAATGATCCCCTGCGGACCAGGCAGGCCAGGCACAGGCCGCAGTTGAGGGTGGGGTCTCCGCCGGGATACCAGTTGCCGTCGAGTTTGCTGCACGAGAGGGTTTCCGCCCCCGCCTGCAGCAGTGGCTCCCCCGCACGGTCACAGGCCCGTGCCAGGAGCTGTCCCTTGGTGAGGTAGGCGTAGGGGTTGGCCACAGTCACGGGGATGTCCAGGCTTGCCAGGAGCTCGTTGATGCGGGCGAACGTACCCGGGTGGGTCGAGCGGGTGGACAGGGCGCCGCCCCGGGCGGCGGTCAGGGGCGGGTTGATGCTGGTGAAGCCGTTCTCGGGGACGGTCACCCGCGGGCTCGAAGCGCCGGCGGCGACCGCTGAGGCCAGGGCGGCGAACAGCAGGCTGCGGCTGCGTGAGGAGGATTCCGCGGCGGTGTGGGTCTGGCAGAGTTTCACGCTGAGGTGGCGCAGCGGCTGCCGCGCACGGTCGTTGAGCCAGGCACTGGTGTGCTGCTGGGCGTGGCGGATGATGGTGCTGCCGTCGTAGTGGCTGAGGTGGATGCGCTCTGCCGTGTCACCGAGATGGTCCGCGGCGCCGCACAGGGAGTCGAGTCCGCCGCTGAGGAGCATCACGTCGTCGGCGTCGGGCACGGGTGCCGGGCGGCGGCCGCCGGGGGCGGCGGGTACGGCGTGCAGCTGCCAGGCGTCGCCGGTGAGCCAGGACAGCAGTTCTTCGGCGAGCCGGCCGGACGCAGCGTTCCAGGGGTCGGGGGCGACGGTGTGGACGGTGAGGTCGATGGTGCGCGTGAAGGTGGTGGGGCGACGGGCACTGCGGTCGGCGAGGTAGGCGGAGGCGGCGATACGGACGAGGTCGGCGGCGGCTGCCGGTGCGGGGCCCAGGAGGTCGAGGTCCCAGCCGAGGGTGCAGGTGACGGTCGGTGTGGGGCTGTCGGTACGGGTGCGGGGCCAGTGCAGGGCCCTCGCGGAGGGCTCGTGCTGCTGTCCGTCATGCGGCAGTACTTCGTAGGCGGTCGTCATGAGCGTCCTGCGCGCAGAATGCGCAGTGCCTCCCTCGTCACTCTCGCTGCTGTGGCGGTGAATTCCTTGACGGTCATGCGTCGCGTGTCGGGCACCGAGATGTGGCGTACTTTGCGCTGCAGCCAGGACCGCAGCCAGCCCTGTTTGGGGTCTGTCAATCGAATGGTGTAACGAGGTGGTTGGGGTTACTGGCGGGCTGCGGAGAGGCGGCCGTCGAAGGTGATGTCGAAGGCGTTCAAGG
>NZ_JBSGAW010000065.1:0-12067 GCF_053600955.1 Streptomyces sp. NPDC004838
AGCCGGCTCGACGGACTCGGCCTCGGTCACGTTCTCACTGGTCATCGATGCATCTTCCTTGATCGGGAGTTACACCGAATGATTTACAGTCCCACGACAGGGAACAGGGGGTCGGCGGAACGCGGGGCAGGGGGCGGTGAGGCGCTGCCGGTTTCTGTGGTGGCTGGGGTTCCGTTTCCGGGGTGCGGGATGGTTGTTCGTCGGTGTGGTCACAAGACGGGGAAGGCGGGTGTGCGGGTGGGTGAGGGTGGTGGAGGGTGTGGGTGTGACGGGACTTGGGGGGCGCCGGCAGCGGCGTGTGTGGCTGCTGGTGGGTGTGGTGTGCGGTGTGGTGGCGGTGGTTTCTGCTGTGTATGTGGTGCGGCAGCTGACGCGCGGTGGGCTGGAGGCGGGTGAGACTGCGGGGTTGCTGGCGGTTCCTCTGGCGGTGGCGGCGGTGGCGGCCGGTGTGGCGGCGTTGCGGAAGCCGGTGCAGGGGGATGATGCCGCGCTTGCCCGGGGCCGGGCGGCGACCCTGGCGGACCAGGTGGAGGCCGGTGAGGGGGCGGTGCGCCGGCAGTTGCTGGGCGACGACACGAAGCGGATCGGTCTCGTGTACCGGCTGTATCCGGGCGGGGTGCGGCCGGCTGCGGCGCCGGGGGCGGGCCGGCTGTTCACGGCCGGTGCGGGTGGTCCGGCGTTGCCGGACATCGTGGCGTTCTACCGGGAAGTGCGTCCGGAGCGGCTGGTGATCACCGGCGCCGGTGGGGCGGGGAAGACCGTGTGCGCGCTGGAGCTGCTGCTGGGGCTGATCGAGGGGCGGGGTGAGGGTGATCCGGTGCCGGTGCGGGTTCCGCTGTCACGGTGGGACACCGAGCGGCAGACCCTGCCCCAGTTACTGGAGACGCGGCTGGTGGAGGCGTACGACTGGCCGCCGAAGGCGGCGGCCGGGCTGGTGCGGCACGGGCTGGTCCTGCCGGTGCTGGACGGGCTGGACGAGATGGACCCGCCGGGCCCCGGTGGGGTGCCCGACCCGGGCGCGCCGCGGGCCGTGGCGGTGGTGGAGGCGCTGAACAGGTATCAGCGGGGGCTGGAGGCGGGGCCGCTGATCCTGACCTGCCGGACCGCGCATTACGACGCGCTCCATCCGCAGACGGCGGTCGTCGACGCGGCCCGGATCGGGATCGAACCCGTCGACGCAGCCCACGCCGGGGAGTACCTGAAGGGCCGTGCGCTCGACGAAGCCCGGTGGCGAACCCTGACCGACCACCTGGCCAACGAGCCGCAGGGAATGCTCGCGGGCGTGCTGTCCACTCCGTGGAGGCTCGGCCTGGTGGCGACCGTCTACCACCGCGACGGCAACCCGGGAGAACTCCTCGCCCTCCAGGACGCCGACGCCGTGGACGAGTACCTCCTCGCCCGCTACATCCCCGCAGCGATCCGCCTTGCGCCCACCCCGGACCGGTACACGGCGGACCAGGTACACCGATGGCTCCACCGCCTCACCACCCACCTCGACCCGGCAGGAACAGCAGGCGGCACCGGGACGGCCGCGGGCACGGGCGGGCAGGGGCCGGAGGGGACCGATCTGCTCCTGCACGAACTGTGGCCACTCGCTGGACGGGCACGTGTGAAGGCGGCCGACGCCCTCCTCAGCGTCCTCGCCGTCCTCACCGCCCTGGTCCTCGCCCCGACGGAATCGGCTTGGCTGTTCGCGCCGGTATTTGCCGTGATGGCAGGGGTTTACGGCTTCATGGAGGTTGGGGCGCCCGGGCGCTGGACGAACCCGCTCCGGAGGGCCAGGGCCAGGCGCGGGATCACGGCCGGGATCGTGTTCACCATCGCGGGCGTGATCGTGTTCGGGATCACGGCCGGGGCCACGGCCGGGATCGTGTTCGGGATCGCGGGCGTGATCACGGCCGTGGTCGCGCCCGCGCTGGTGAACGAGCCGGGGGCGAACCGGGGAGCGCGGGCCGCCATGAGGAACGACGCCCTCCTCGGGCTCCCGGCCGGGGCCGCGGTCGGGACCACGGTCGGGATCACGGTCGGGATCATCTCCGGGACCACGGTCGGGATCGCGTTCGGGATCATGGCCATGCTCACGTTCGGTGCGGCTTCACGCAGGTATCTGGTGTTCCTGGTGTGTTCGCTCGGGCGGTTGCCGTTCCGGCTGGGCCGCTTCCTGGACTGGGCGGTAGGTGCGGGGCTTTTGCGGTGCAGCGGGGCGGGGTTCCAGTACCGGCACCGGGAGTTCCAGCACTGGCTCCGCCACCACCCCCACCCGCCGCACGTCCCCTGAAACCGCTGGGCGAAGCGCTGGGACCTGGGGCGGCAACGGGGTACGGCGGCGGGGCGGGGCGGGGCGGTTTCGGGGACAAGGGCGCAGCGGGCCGGGCGGGACAGGGGGCGCTGCCGTATCCGGGAGCCCGGCAGCCGGCGGGGAGAGTGGTCTGCGGGGGCGGACGGCCCACCTGTTGTACGTAGGCTCCGCGGCATGGCCGCCGAAAGCATGGTTCAGCTCATCTCCTATCTCGCCGCACAGCAGCCGTACGAGATCGTGGGCACGCCGGAGAACGAGTGGGTCGACTTCAAGAGCGTCCCGCCCGAAGGGCCGTACGACCTGAGCACCGACAAGGGCAAGTTCGAGCTCGCCAAGGACGTCGCCGCGTTCTCGAACGCCGGCGGGGGTCTGATCGTGTGCGGCTTCAAGGCGAAGAAGAAGCAGACCGAGCTCTACGAGGTCGCGCAGGATGTGAAGCCCTTCGACAAGAAGCTGGTCGACAGCACGAAGTACAAGGACGTCATCACGGAGTACGTGCGCCCGCTGCTCAAGGTGAAGTTCTTCTGGTTCGACCACCCGGCGGATGACTCGGAGGCGTCCGGGCACTACTTCGTGATCGAGGTGCCGGCGCTGCCCGAGGCCGATCGGTGGGCAATGGTCACCCGGGGCATCACCGAGGACGGCAAGTTCATCAAGAACAGTTGGACAGTGCCGATCCGCAACGGCGACACCACGGCCTTCCTCCCGCAGGACGAGGTGTACCGGCTCGTGAACGACGGCCTGCGTGCGCGGCGCGGGGTCGACGCCGCCGTGCCTGTCCCTGTTGCGGACCGCGGGAAGACCCGGGATGCCCTGCGCGCAGCCCTGCGGATGTGGGAGGCGCCGGTGCTCTTCTTCCAGAGCGTCCCCGATCAACCGCGCGGCCTTGTCTCGAGCATGTACGCCGACGGCGGCCTGCGGAACGTCCTGAGCAATCAGGACACACTCCGGGGCTCCAGCGCTTTCAACTGGGCCTCTGTCCATACGCGTCCGGAGGCTCATGAGGGAGGGCTCCTGCTGACGGTTCCCGCCCGTAACGGACTGTTGGTAGAGCAGGACGGCGCGGTCACGGGAGCGGCGGCAGCCACCCCGGAGATGCTGGGCTGGGCAATGGAGTACTACTCCAGCAGCGGAGCTCAAAGAATCAGCGTGTTCGTGCTGACCGAGATCACGCTGGAGTACTTCCGGCTGGTCGACCAGCACGTGCTGCCGCTAGTCGACGGTCCATGGACACACCGGATCGTCGCCTCAGACTTCGTCGAGTCGCCACCACGCACACTCGCCCCCGGCGACGACCCCACCTTCCCGCTCCGAGGCGCCCCTCAGCCAGCCACGAGCGACAACTGGAACCACAGCTGGAAAGCCCTGGGCGACCCGGAACGCGATGCCTACGAAGCACTGAGCCGCATCTACCCGCTCTTCGGCCTCGATGTCGCCGCCAATCCCTTCGTCGACACGGACCGCGTGAGCACGGCCAAGCTGCTGGAGAAGAGGAAATAGTTCGGCGCCAGGCGGGTCGTCCGCCCGGCATCGCGCGGCCCCGCCGTCGCGCGCGGTGAACACCAACGGCGCCCGATCCCCTCGCCCGCCGCCCCGGTGCCCTGGACGACCGCCCCGAGTGGGAAGCCGCCTTGAAGGAGATCGATCCGGACTGGAACCCTCAGTGGCCGGCCGACTGGCAGTGGCACGTCGCGGCATTCGTCCGGCCGCCGGCGCCGGCCGGACAGGGGTGCCGACGGTCTCACGGGCGAACGCGCGTGTGCCCGCGACCCGGTGCAGAGCCGCAGGCACACGCCCGGTTCAGCATCGGTGATCAGCCCTCGGACGCCGCCCGACGCCGGCGGAACACCTGCCTCAGCCGGGAGCCGGAGAGGGGTTCCCCCGTGGGAGAAGAGCTCCTCGCGCAGCAGCCGCGCCTCGGCCGGTTCCGCCCAGACGACGGCAAGTTCCTCGTCCAGCACCGCCAAAAGGTCCTCCGGTGCGGGGATCAGCCGGTCCCCCACGTCCTTGCCGAGTTCACGGTCCGCCGCGGCGATCCGGGGGTCGGTCCAGCAGAGCAGCCACGCGCCTTCGGCATAGGGCTCCAGGAGAACGACACACCCGGCCCGCGGCCCCGCATCGCCCTGCCGACCCGGCCCTCCTCAGACGTCACCACCACGGCGCCCACCTTCTCTGCTTCCCGTGCTGAATGCGCATGTCGCGGTGCACGTGGCGCCCCTTCCGGTACCTCTCGATATCGGAGACGTACCCGCCCCGGTTCTTCTTCCACATGGGGTCCGGCGAGCCGGCCGGTAGTCCCACGTTCGCCGGAGAGGAAACCCACGGCCCGGCCGCAGCCGGCGCCCTCTCGCCAATGACCGATTCCGCCCCCGCTGGCAGTTGGGCTGCTCTTCGGGCGCGCGGAGCTCACTCAAGGACGAGTAGATCGGCTGGTAAGGCTGTTGGGGCGGGCCTCGGTCATCTCGCCGGCAGAGCGGGGCAACCTTCGCCACGTCCTACGGGTCTTCTCAGCGTTCTTCCGGTGACTCCAATGAGAACGGAATGTGATGACGACTTCCTCGCTCGTACTGCGCGGACGTGACGGTACGGCCCGGCTCGACCGTGGCGACGTGCTGCTGGACCAGGACGGGATACGGCGTATTCCCCTCGCCGCGGTGGAGGAGGTACGGGCGGCGGACGGAGGGCTGACCCTGGAGATCGTGCTGACCACCGCAGGCGGTCCCGCCACGGTGTACCGGCTGCGGTGCCGCAGCGCGGCGGCGGTGACCGCCTTCACCGAAGCGGTCTGTACCGCGCTGCCGGAGCGCGGCCCCGGAGAGCCCCGGCAGGACGGTGCCGCGCTGGTACAGACGACGCCCGGGCCGGGGAGACGGCCGCTGCTCCACAGACGCGGGTGCATCGGCCTGGCCGTCTTCCTGACCGTGTGCCTGGTGAATGCGGTGGTGGTGGTCGTGTGGGGCACCAGCATTGAGCGGGTCGTGTTCTTCACCGGCTGGATACCCCTGGTCCTCGGCTATGTGATCACTACCGGGGCGGGGAGAGGACTCTTCCTGACCTGGCTCCTGCGACGGCGCGGCATCACCGTGCTGGCGACACGGCATCCGACCGATCGGCGGATCTTCCAGTTCACCGACGCCACGGGGGCCGCCCGCGAGTTCAACGGAACGGGCGACTGGGTGAACACCCACCCGCCCCAGATCCACGTGACCTACGACCCCACGCATCCCAACCGGATGGTCGGCGTGGAGGACCGGTTCAACATGACGATCAATGCGCTGTACCTCGCCGTTCTCGGTCTACCGCTGCTCGGCTACGGCCTCATCTGCGTCCCCGGCCAGTTCATCTTCGTCCTGCTCAGCTGACCGCCAGAGGGGGACCGTGAGGGCCAGCGGCCCCGGGGGGGGGTTGTCTCCCACCCCCGGTGGCCGAACACCAGAGCGGCACGGCCGGGGCGCGGCGGGAGCCGGGCGGGCGGTTATGTGCCACCAGCTCCCGCACCGCGGCCCGATGCTCGGATTTCCTCCACAGTGGGACTGCGACCCACACGACCACGGCCCGGCTGGCGATGTTCGCCAGCCGGGCCGTGGTCGCTCAAGACCGTCAGGAAGAAAACACCTACTCATCCCACCTGGTAATTCGATGGCGCGAAGCGCACCCGACATCGACTCTGGTCACCGTGTCAGAACCCAAGCATCAGATCCGCGCCCTCCATACGGCCACCACCGTGACGGTCTACCAGGCATACACACCGGAGATCGGCCTGCCCGCCGCACTCGACGGCCGCTATCCCGCGACCTGGCAGCGGGACCGAATGACGTGGATCAAGCCGTCGTTCCTCTGGATGATGTATCGCTGCGGATGGGCTGCCAAGGAAGGCCAGGAGACCGTCCTCGCGATCGAAATCACCCGAGAGGGCTTCGAATGGGCCTTGGAAAACGCCTGCCTGGCCCACTACGAGCACGGGCTGCATCCCGACCGCGCCACCTGGAAACGCCAGCTCAAGCGAGCCCCGGCCCGAGTGCAGTGGGACCCCGAACGCGACCTGCACCTACAGCCGCTTGCTCACCGCTCCCTGCAACTCGGCCTCACCGGCGAAGCCGCCGAGCGCTACGCGGAGGAGTGGATCGTCTCGATCAGCGACGTCACCACGCTCGCCCACACGATCCATGCCCACGTCAGGGACGGAGCTCTGGACGCCGCCCACCAACTCCTCCCCGCAGAACGCCTTTACCCGGCGAGCGACAGCCTTCTGGCCCATCTTCGCGGCTGAGTCGTCTCCGACGACCTGGGACTGCAGACTCCTCGTCCCTGCACCGCCCGCCTGGGCAACGCCCCAGATGGCGGTGAACGATGCGCATCGCCGAGCGTTTCCCGGCCGTGCGCTCCCTCGGCCCCGAACCCACCAGCAACGCCGAGGTATGACGGCGGCGCCGAGCCGACGCCAGCCGCTCAGAGCGGTACAGGGCATCCCGACGCAAAGACGAGACCGGCACCCGCGATCCTCTACCGTCGGTAGAGGATCGCGGTAGAGTCGGGTCATGGCAGACGAGACAAGCATCAAAGTGAGCGCGGCGGCGCGGGACCGGCTGGCGCAGCTGGCCGCCGAGCACGGCACGACGATCCGGAACCTGGTGGAGGAGCTGGCGCAGGGCACGCCGACCAGGGCCGAGTACGCCGAGCGGGCCGAGCTGGCCCGCTCGGAACTCGCCGCCGCCCTCGGCAGCGCTCCGAGCCCGGAAGCCGAGGCGACGGCCCGCGCGTTGCTGGAGCGCCTGGGCGGGGCGCAGCACCCCTCGCGGGCGGCCGCGTAGTGGCGGCGATCCCGGTCGTTCTCGACCACACCACGGCCACGGCCCTGTACGACCCGAAGGACCCGTTCAACGAGGCGGTCGCGGCGTTCTACGTGCAGGCGTCCGGCGGGCTCGGTGATCTGTACGCGCCGGTGCTGTCGCTGACCGCCGGTGACGCCGAACGGCCCGGGCTGCTGGGTTACATCAAAGGGCTGCGGTTCATCCGGATCGAGGCGTTCGACACCGACGCCGCGGTCACCGCGACCGGGCTGCTGCGGTTCGGGCACTCCTGGGCCGCCGTCCACGCCATCCACGCCGCCCGGCCGTCGGCCGCCCATCCCGCCGGGCGGTTCCTCCTCACGCTGACCCCCAAGGCGTACGCGGGCACCGGCGTCCAGGCCGTCCACCCCGGCCAGTAACCGCCGGCCCGGCGAGAGAGGGCCGCGCACGGATCGCCCGTGCGCCGCCTCGGCATCAGCCCGTCCGGCGGGTGGGCCCAGGAGGGAACGGCCGCTCGTTCATCCGGGCGCAGGGCCCGCAGCAGAGCAGCCAGGCGCGGGTCGCCCGCTGGGGAGCACATGGGGATCTCGAAGGACGAGTTGAAACGCCGCCCGCATCTGGGCGAAGTCGACTCCGGTGACCTGCTCGAACTGCTCTGCTACCTCACCGGCGGCTGCCCGGGCCTGAAACGGCGGCGAAGTCGAGCCGCCCGCCGCTCCAGATGACCGCCTCGCCGTTTATGTGAGCTACCACATGTGTCTCATCAACAGCCGCTGGTCCGTCGGCAGATCACCGGCGTGAGTGGTTTGAGGCCGGGTGCCGGGCAGTATGACGGTGTGGCTGATCTGCTGTGGGATGACGTGAAGTGTTTCTTCGATCCGGACCTGATGGGGTCGCTACCGGACGTGAGTGTCCCTGATGCCTCGGGGCACAACTGGCAGGACGTGCTGGATCTCGTCGTGGGGAAGGGCTGGAAGTGCCGGTACTCCGAAGGAGAGAGGGTGCTTCCCCTGCCTCGGGCGGAGGCTGCACTGTCTCGACCAGCGGATACTGAGTGCCCGAGCCTGCGTGTCTGGCTGAGAGCTGAAGTGCTGGCGATCTTCCGCTTCTCCTCAGACGAGGAGATCGATTTCGACGTTGATCTGCGCGAGTTGCAGGGGCAGGAGCGACTTGATGTGTTCTGCGGCTTCTTGAGGGAGATCGGGCGACGGTTGGGTAAGCCGGTGCTGATGCATCCGGAGGGTGCCCATGGTCATCCGGTGCTCGGGTTCGATGTCGAAGCAGATCGAGTCGTCCTCCTTGCGGAGCCACTGGTCAGGTGACTGCTGCTGAGGGCCGGGAGTTCGTGGAGAGTGCGGAGCAGGACCCGGTTCAGCCGCCGAGGCGGTGTGCAAGGTGGAGCAGATCTGCCAGGTGGAGCACCCGTCCGTCGAAGCCCGGGAGGGGGACATGGAGCGGCTGGGTCCAGTGGGCGGGGATGGCGTCCAACCCGTAGTACGCCCCTGCGAGGCCCCCGGTCACCGCGGCGACGGTGTCCGTGTCACCGCCGAGGTCGATCGCCGCTCGTAGCGCGTCTTCGAAGCCGGCGGTGGTGCGCAGGGCCCAGACTGCGGAGCCCAGGCAGGGCCAGACGGCACCGTTGAACTCGGTGGCCTGATCGGGGTGCCAGTCGGGCGCGAGGACGGTGGCGTAGCGGCTGCGGTGGTCGGCGTGGACGAGGGCCAGGATGTCCGGGAGCGCGGTGAGGGGGTCGGTGTCCTCGAAGGTGACGCGGATGAGTTCGTGGAAGACCGCGGTGCCTTCCCACGCCGCGCGGTCCCCGTGGGTGAGGGCGGCGATCCGGCGGGCCGCGTCCATGGTGGCTTCCCGGCCGGCGGGCGCGAAGTGGACCGCGGAGGTCGATGCCCGCATCAGAGAGCCGTTTCCCGCTGCCCGCTGGTTGACCTGGAACTGGGTCGCGGCGGCGACGTCCCAGGGCATGCCGTTGGTCAGGACGTCTTCGGTCTGCAGGCCGATGTCCTTCGGTTCTGATGCCGCCCACCGCTGGAAGCGGGCGAAGATGTCCGGCAGATCCAGTCCGCCCCGCTCCAGCAGCGACTCCGCGACCAGGACAGCCATCTGCGTGTCGTCGGTCGCCTCGCCGGGGTCCCAGCCACCGCCCCCGCACATCTCGCCACCCGCACCGGGCCCGGGAAACCGCGCGGAGAACGCACCCCGGGGACCGAACTCGAAGGGGCCTCCCAACGCGTCACCCACCGCCGAGCCGACGATCACACCGGCCGCCCGCTGAATCCGCTTCATACGCGCAGGCTATCCGCGCCGCGCCATCCCGCCGGTCCTGGTGGCCGGTGCCGGACCGCCCGGCCCCCGGCGGGTCCGGGAGCCTTCGCCGCAGTTCGGAAGCGGCGTTCGCCGTGCTCTGCGAAGTGGTGGAGACCGTGGATCCTCTGGCCTGGGTCGGGGAGACTGGGCGTGCGTCGGCCCGTGGCCGGGATACCGCGTAGGTGCCGACGGTAGATCTCGAAGCCGTCCGGGCAAGGCTGCGCGCCCACGGCGGGCGCGGTGTGACACTGGGGTGCTTCAGCCGTCGAGGTCGTCGTCCATGCCCGTGCCAAGCCTCTGTTCGAGATCGCTGACCCATTCCTGGGCCCACTGCCGCAGCTCTGAGATCTCGTCCGCGGACAGTCCGTACGTCTCGAACTCCTCGTCGTCGATCCACTGAGCGGTCCCGAGACGGTCGCGAAGGTCGTCCAGGCGGAACTGCCCGCGGCCGTGCCGCTCCCCCAGCGTCTCCAGATCCGTGATCGTGTGAGCGTGGGCAGCCGCGCGTACATCGACGAAATCACGGGGCGCCGCCCGGTCCGCCAGCGCCCGGACCTTGGTGCCGACCACATCGTCGAGGCCGAGGACGGGGCCGTACGGGGTAAGGGCCGGCCGGGCCCACAGGTTTTCTTTGAGGACGTCGACCTCGCATTGCTCCCCGGTGTCGGCGCTGGTGGCCATCAGGCGAGCGGCCAGCGGGTCCACACTGATGATGCCGACGTGCCAGCCGCGCCCGGTCAGACCACGGACCAGGTCATCGGCGATGGCCGCCATCGGGGCGGGATTCTCGGTTGCGACGTCGATGTCCTGGCTCAGCCGGTCGACCAGCCCGTGGGCCTGGGCGGCGTAGCCGCCGGTGATCACCAGCGGGTACGGGGTGCCGATCGCGAGGACGTCCGCCAGAAGGCGGCGGTGGAGACCGGTGATTCTCACGCGGCGGCGGACCCCTGGTGCCCGAGTTCGGGGAACGCGGCCTCCCACGCCTCGCGGACATGCCTGCTGATCATGGTCCTCATCACCGGCCACTGCGCGAGCAGCAGCTCGCGGTTCAGGAAACGGGCGATGTCGTCGCGCTGCCCTTCGGCGAGCACGGTCCGGTAGAGGCCCATGCGCTGCCGCGGCCGGTCGAGGTCGTAGGTGCGCAGGCCCGACCAGGCGATGTGGAGCGGCAGCTCGACCGAGCCGTGATCCGGCCCGGCGAGGTCGTCCAAGGCTGCGGGAAGGCGCCCCGCGTACCGCTGGTGCAAAACGTCGGCGACGGAGGGCATCGCACCAAGAGATGACTGCTGAACCATGGCGCCCAGTATTCCTTGTCCGCGACGCGAACGGCAGCGCGGACTCGCTTTCCGGGCCCGTTTCCAGGCCGTTGGCCCGACAGGCCGGGCGCACCGTCGCCGACGGCGTACGGGATCCCCTTTTCGCGCCTGCCGAGGACCCCTACCGCGCCGACAGCTCCTCGTCCGCTCGCCTGCAGAAGCGGGACAAAGGATCCTCGGTTCACAGCGCCGCAAGGACGAAGGTCAGCAGCGCCAGGGACAGGGTGGCACTGCCCGCGAAGGCCACGGCACCGCGCAGCAGGGAGGTGGCATAGGTGGCTCCGTCGATACGAGCGAGCAGACCGGCCGCTGCTCCTACGAGCGTGCAGAAGAGACCGACGACGGCCAGAAGCAGGGCCAGCAGGATCAGGTGGGTGGATGAGGTGTTCATGCCTTCTTCCCAGGACAACCGAAGACGGGGACTTCGGCGAATTTCGCGGTTCTGATGTTCACCTGGGTTCAGGGTGAACAAAAATGAACGAAGACAGTCACTTGGGAGACGGAGAAGCAGGACATGGGGGACGTGTACGAGGATCCGCTGGCGGAACTCGCGCTACGGCTGCGTACCCTCAGGGCGCAGCGGAGTCTGCAGATGGGTGGGCTACAGCAGCGGACAGGGCTGGGGCGGACAACGGTCAGCCAGGCGCTGAACGGCCAAGTGGTGCCCTCCGAGACCACGCTGGTGGCCCTGGCGAAGGCGCTGGGCACGGATGTGGAGCCGCTGCTGGCCCTACGCCACGCCGCCGCGCGCGTACCGCAGATGGCAGAGGCTTCTCCGAGAAGAGTTGTTCGCGGGTCGGTGCGGGCGACGGTGCGGCCTTCCTTCGAGGAGCGATATCTCAGCTACGTGGCGGAGCGGCATTCTCAGCTGACCGTCGTAGGGCTGGACCTGAGCCGGCCGGAACGTGCGTGCTGGCCGCTGGACGCGGCGTACTTGAGCTTGGAACTGGCGGAGCGGCCGACGGGCTGGCCTGCAGGCAGCGAGGAAGCGGACGACCGGCCCTCCGTCGTGGTGAAGCGTGCGGAGCACGCGTTAGCCGACTGCCAACGGGTACTTCTGCGAGGGCTCGCCGGCAGCGGAAAGACAACGCTGCTGCAGTGGCTGGCTGTCGCCACGGCACGCGATGAACTGCCGGAGGAACTGGCGGACTGGCGGGGGCAGATTCCGTTCGTCCTGCCCCTGCGGACGCTGGTGCGGCGCGGGCCCCTTCCGGAGCCGCATGATTTCCTGACTGCGGTCGGAGCCCAGGGCTGATTCAAAGTCGTGGTGATCTTGTGAGGTGCCTGGTCACAGGGGTGTGACGATTGGTTCGGGGGCCGCGACGGATGCAACGAAGCTC
>NZ_JBSGAW010000066.1:0-9812 GCF_053600955.1 Streptomyces sp. NPDC004838
ACCGGCATCAAACTCTCCGCAGTCGCCTCCGACATCATGGGCGTCTCCGGCCGCGCCATGCTCGAAGCACTCGTCCACGGCGAGGCCGACCCGCGGGTCCTCGCGGAACTGGCCAAACGCAGGCTCCGCAGCAAGATCCCCGAACTCACCGAGGCTCTGACCGGCCGCTTCCGCGCCCACCACGCGTTCCTGACCCGGCTGCACCTGGACCACTACGACCAGCTCACCGACGCGATCGCGCAGCTGGACGCACGGATCGAGGAGGCGATGGCCCCTTTTCGTCCCGCGCTCGATCTCCTGGACACCATCCCCGGAATCAACCAGGCGACCGCCGAGGTGATCATCGCGGAGACCGGCGGTGACATGACCCGGTTCGCCTCGGCCAAGCACCTCGCCTCCTGGGCCGGGGTCTGCCCCGGCCACCACGAGTCCGCCGGCCGTACCAAGAGCACCAAGGTCCGCCCCGGCAACCCGTATCTCAAAGGTGCCCTCGGTCTGGCCGCCTTCGGCGCCGCAAGAACCAAGGACACCTACCTCCAGGCCCGCTACAAGCGACTCGCCGCCCGCCGCGGCCCGCTCAAGGCACTGGTCGCCGTCGAGCACTCGATCATCACCGCGATCTGGCACATGCTCACCGACCACGTCCCCTACCACGAGCTCGGCGGCACCTACTTCGCCCAGCGCGACCCCGAACGCGCCGCCCGACGCGCGATCAACGCGCTCAACCAGCTCGGCTACACCGTCACGCTCAACCCCGTCGAGACCGCAGCCTGACCGACAGCACCGGACACCCGGCAGCCACCAACGGCCACCGGGCACCCCACCCTGCCCACACCCGCCCAGACCTGCCTCTATTTACGCGTCAGAGCAGCCGGCTTGCCGCTCGGAGCGGGCAACGGCCAGCCGGAGACAGCGCTGCCGTCCGATGCCTTGCGTACATCGGCGGCCGGCACGTCTTTCCAGGTGTCAGTCTCGCCACGACGGTACCGGTAGGTGACCCCGGTGAAGGCGGCCTGCCCCTCCGCCGACATTGTCACCCGGCGTGCCGGGCGGTCGCCCTGGCCTGGAGTCAGGAGCGCGGCGCCGGATCCGGCATAGAACGTGTGCGAAGTCTCGGCCGAGAGGTTGCCGGCCCCGTCACGCGTACGGGCCTTCACCGTGTGCTTGCCCGCCGGGAACGACAGTGTCCTGCTGACTGCAATGCCAGTGGTGGCCGCCGGCACCCAAGCCTCGACGTCGAGCCGGTACTCGACCGTCTTCACGTCACTGGCTGGCGGCGTGAAGGTGAAGGAGCCGGAGAAGCCGCCGTTCGCGTCGGGAGTGCCGGACCAGGTGTTCTCCGGGAAGTCGTCGGAGGATATCTGTGTGACAGCGGGTGCGGTTGTGTCGATGGTGAAGGTCTGCCAGGGCGACCAGGTTCCGTTCCATCCGGTGCCGTCGTAGACGGCGGCCCGCCATTTGTAGGAGCCCGGGGCCAGGGCCGTCGTCGGCGTCCACGGAGCGTTCACGCCCGAGGCCGTGTAAGCGGACTTGCCGGTCTGCAGGACGGCGGTGCCGCTGGGCGTCCATATCTCGTAGGGCAGCTGGACGGTGTTGCCGTCTCCGTCCGTGGCCTTGCCGGTCAGCGTGGGCGTGGTGTCGTTCGTCGCTGTTCCGGACAGCGGGGACACCGGCTTCGCCGCGCCCGGCTTCGTGTTGTAGGTCACCGACATGTACGGGGTGTTCGAGGCGGCGTTGCCGGAGTTGAACTTCTTCCAGGCGTATTCGTCCGTCTCGTTGGTGGCGCGGATTCCGAGCGTGTTGCTGCTGTTGCCGTTGGCGGCCCAGGCGGCGGCCAGGGTGGTGACGTCCGCGTTCACCCAACCGTCGGCGCAGCCGGTTCCGTAGCCTTTGGTCTGGGTCGAGGTGGCCCGCTTGCTGCCCCAGCCTGGCTGCGCGGTCCAGCGTGTCGCGGTGGAGGCGACTCCGGTGTCCCACGCCTCCCAGCTGCGGGCTGAGCACGACCACGAATGGAAGTTCCACAGATTGAGCTTCGCGCCCAGGATCTGCTTGCCCGTGATCTTCGCCATGGGGAAGGCCAGGAACGAACGGGCGACCTGCCCGGACCCGTTGTTGCCGAGTTTCAGTTCCGTCGCGGCGGACTGGTCGGTGGTGTAGCCCTGCTGGACGAAGGCGTCGAAACCGGCGCCGATGTTGACCGCCGGGTCCACGGTGACCGGGAACACGGTTGCCGGGTCGGCGAGGAAGGCCGCGTCCGGGGTCAGCGTCAGGTCCACGCTGTCACCGCGCTGAGCGACCGCGAGCCCGACATCGGCACGCCGCAGACGGTCACCGGAGCGGGCGTCCACGGTCGCGTCCCACATCACCGGCGCGGGCAGCACACCCACCTGCCTGCCGGAAGCCTTGTCCAGGAACGTGACCGACCGGTCCTCGTTCGCACGGGCCGTCAGACCCTTGGTGTCCAGGGTCATGGTCACGGATCCGGCCGTGCCGAGGGCGGTACGGCCCTTCAGCTCCAGGAACTGCTCGAACCCGGTACGCGTCGACTCCACGACCAGGTCCGTCGCCGGCAGGACGTTGCCGTAGCGGGCCGTCGTCCCGGAGAGGGCCGGTTCCGGCAGCGTCCCGCGCCAGGACAGCGTCACCTCCCGGTTCTCACCCGCCTCCAGCGTCACCAGCGGCACCGGCGATGTCTGCGGCTCCCCCGGCTGGCCTGACGCCTTCACCTTCGCCGCTGCGGCGGCCGGGGTTTTCCCCGCCAGTGCCAGGTCCAGCGGATGGGCCTTGGCGACCGCACCGCCCTGAGAGCTCTTCACCAGATCGATGTCGATGTCACGCCACGGGCCTTTCGTACCGTCACGGAAGCGGACCGGACCCGACGCCGCGTCCAGCGTCACACTCCCGTCCGGGTTCGCCCACGTCGTCGCCGACTCGGTCCGCTCCGACAGAGCCTCCACCCGCTGGCCCGACAAGCGGGCCGTGACCTGCGCCGACGCCAGATCCGCCGCCTCCGTCGCCGGTTTGGGCTGCACAGAGGAGGCGCGGCCGGTGCCGGGACGCGGTGCGCAGCAGGCCAGGCACATCCGGGCAGAAAACGCAGCTCACCCCGCGCCACGACAGCCCGGAGGTCCAACCTGAAGGCAGGAAGCACGGGGGGCGGCAATGCGGTCGGCCCCGGGGAGGAGGACGCTCAGGCCGACACCGGCCCGCGACCCCGTCCACGCGCTCGCGGGAACGGGAGCGGAAGCGGAAGCGAGTCGATGGCCTTGATGCTCAGTAGGTGTTTTTGATCCCTGGCCGTGAGCTGCGCATACCTGGATGATCTGGGGTGTGGGGGCTGGCGGGACGGCTCGGCGGTACTGCCGGGAGTGTGGTGATCCGCTGCCGCAGACGATGGCGGCGGAGGCGGTGTTGCAGGGCTCGCTGCGGGGACGGTGCGACGCCCTGCTGCTCTCATGTGTCCAGCAGCCATGATGCCCGTTGTCCGTCCACGCCTCCACGCCATCCTGCGAGTGGCACCGTGATGTCCGAGCGTGGCGCGCCGCGTAGCCCGCGGGATGCGGTGCGCCTCTCGGCGGTGGGGACGAACCGGTCCCACATCGGCGGCAGGGCTGGGCTGGGAAGCACCCCGATCTCGGCAAGTCCGATGAGGATGCCGTACCGCTGGTACTTGTCAGTACCAGGCACGATCTTCGCCCGCGCGACCTCCTTCTCCAGCTCGCTCGGTGTCATACCCGTCGGCGCTGAGCGGATGAGACTGAGCAACGCGCGCATCCGTTCGCGATCGTCCTCTTCCGGCCGGGGCAGCCCTTCCGTTGCGGCGGCTTCCAGGTCCGGCAGATAGTGCTCCGGCATCTCGTTCCACGCCCAGCCGAGCGCGAGACGCAGCAGCCTGTGTGTGACGTCGACCTCGGACACCGGCTTCAAACCGCAATCAGGGAAACCGTCTTCGTCTCGCGGAGCCGTGCTGAGGAAGCGCGCCCATCCGTAGGAGATCACCGTCTGCCGCCCGCGCGGGGCGGACCCCAACCCGGCGACGAACGCCGGGAGCACCGTATCCTCATTCAGCACCGCGGCCGCTGCGACGGCACGCTCGACGATCTCAGGCGCAGCCCACTGTTCGCGCTCATGCACCGGCCACCCCTCGCGATGAGCTGCCGCAACGTCTGCGGGATCGTCGGATGGCGCAGCTCCCTTGACCGTTCCGGCCCGAGTGAAGCGGTACCCGTAGCAGCGCATCAACGGCCCCAGGGCCATTTCCCCGGGCACTCGTCGTGACGTGACACTCATACAGATCAAGTCTACTGCTCGGATTTCCTCCACAGCGGGACTGCGACCCACCCGACCACGGCCCGGCTGGCGAACATCGCCAGCCGGGCCGTGGTCGCTCAAGACCGTCAGGAAGAAAAACACCTACTCATCGTCGGCCAGACCGGGCAGCTCCTGGTCGATCTCCGCGCCGATCCGGGCGCGGCAGGCGCGGCGGGGTCACGTTGCCGCAGTTCTCGCACCCGGTGCCGGTATCCAGCCGGATCCCGTCGTCGCACCGGGCGTCCGAGCAGGACGGCCACTGCACCAAACCCCGCCGGATCAGCCACCCGTACGGGCCGGTCACCAGGGCCTCGCCCCCGGTCTCCTCCAGGCGGTCGCTCAGCCGGTCGGCCAGCAGCCGCGGCCCACCACCCGGCAGTGCCAACAGCCCCTCCAGGCGGGCCGGCTCCGTCTTCGCGGCCGCCTCCACCTGGTCCTGCCGCCAGCCGGACAGCTGCTCCCACAGCCAGGAGACCGGCCCCGGGGCGACCCGCAGACCAAGATCAGCCGGAAGGGCCACCCTCCCCCGCTGCTGCGCTTTTTCCCAGTCCAAGACCTGACGGTGGTGGACTACGGCGTACGGTGGCGCGAGGCTCCGCTAACGGGCCTCCAAGGGGACGGGGAAAACGCCATGGGTATGAACAAGGCGGCCAGGACCGAGTGGTGGGAGAATCTGCCGGCCGGGATCCGCGACGAGATCGACGGATACGTCCTCCAGGACTCCCTGCTCATGGCGGTGAAGGCCATCACCGAAATCGGCCTCGTTCCCCATGGCATAGGGGTCGGTACCGCTCGTCTGATCGCCAACGACCGTTACCTCCACTACGGGGACCGGATTGCCCGCAAACCGGAGAGCCCCCTTGATCTGGAGTCGCTGGCCTATCGGGCGGCCGGATGCGGGGGCCGCATCGTGGCGATCGAGGCGATCTGGGACGGTGACACCGTCCACGACTGGTTTGTGCAACTGCTGGCCATTACCGCCGACCCGGCGGGAGAAGCTCAGATGGCCACCGTCTATTGGTCGACAGCTCAGCAGTGCCTCGGCGAGCAAGAGGAGCGCCACCCCGTAGCGGTAGCTGCCGAGCGGGCTGGTCGTGCCCTTGCTGAGCACCTCTCAGTTCCCTTCCACTTCGCCAGCCCGGACACACCCGATGATGAGGCCCCGCGCTGGCAGCCCTGAGCGATGAGGGGGCGCTGTCGTCCTGTCCCCCGCCCGCCTGCATGTGACGCGTCGGTACAAGTGCGCTTTCGAGCACGCGAGTTGCGCTGAGTCGACGCTCAGCGACGGCAAACGGCTCCGTCACACCGTCTCGGCACTGATGACGATGTCAACGGCTCGAGCCCATCCCTGCGCGTCGTCGACCGACACCCTGACCCGCCGGCCCGGCCTGCCGAGCAAGGAAGTAGTGAACCGGCTCTCACCGACGACGTCCCCACGACGAGTCGGCCATCGCTCAGCAGAAGATGTCCGTCGAACACCGTGGTCAGACTTTCCAGATCCCGTCCCTGGCCATCCGAGTCACCGTGATCTTTGAAGATCCGTACCTTGACCAGCACGGTCTGGGCCTGCACGCGCACGATGAGGTGGGTGTCGCAGGCAGCAGCGGGCTCGCTGTTGAGAGCCAGTGTCGTGGGGATCCACTCGGTCGGACCAACGGCCATCACCGGGTGATTCACGTACAGGTCGATACCTGCTACCTGCATCGTGCGACTCCTCTGTCATCCGTGACGTCCCCGGAGGATAGGACCCCGCACAGACAGCGCCATGAGGCAGGTGACCGACGGGCGTCGTTCTGACACTCGCTCACCAGTCTCGGCCTGCGGTCAGCTCCTCTGCATCCGCGTCCGTAGACCCGTATGCCGACGCGACAGACCAGAACCCCTCAGCGACCACTCGCTGATGTCCCGGCAGTGCACCGCCGGGATCGGCATCCACTCGCCTGCGGCTACACAGGCTCCATGAACCGCCGACTTGTATGGGGGTAGCGGGAGACCGACCCAGGTCGAGCCGTTCATGGACCGCGAGGGCCTCAAGCCGCTGGCTGAACGCGTGAACCGGCGTGTTCAGTGAATATTTCGTGGCGGAACAAGCACGATGTGGGACATGTGTACACGATTCCTGTGGTCATCGGAAGGCAGCCCCGGTGAGGGCAACGTGCTCGTCGGCCGGAGCATGGACTGGGCTGAGGACACCGCGACGGTTCTGGCGGTGCGCCCGCGCGGCGTGACCCGCGAGAGCGCCCCGAACACGCCCGGCGATCCCAAGCCCTTCACCTGGACCTCGGCCTACGGCAGCGTCGTCGCGCTCATGTACGGCAAGGCCGTGGTCGACGGCGTCAACGAGGCGGGGCTCCAGGTCAGCGGGCTCTACCTCTCCGAGTCGGACTACGGGCAGCGGGACGGCGACCGTCCCGGGCTGGAGCTCTACTGGGCGATCCAGTGCCTGCTCGACCGGTTCGACACCGTCGGCGCGGCCGCCGAGTGGTTCGAGAACGACAACGTGCAGCTCATCGAGATGAACCTCGGCGGGCAGCCGGGGACCGGCCACATCGCGATCGCGGACCCGAGCGGCGACTCGGCCGTCATCGAGTTCATCGACGGCAAGACCCACATCCACCACGGCCCCCAGTACAGGGTGATGGCGAACTCGCCCGTGTACGAGAAGCAGTTGGTACTGCAGCAGCAGTACCCGGCGCACGGCGGTACCCAGCCGCTGCCCGGAGGCGTCGAGTCGCCGGACCGCTTCGCACGCGCCGCCTACTTCTCCGCGATGCTTCCGAACACGTCGGACACGCGCGAGGCCACGGCATACGCGTTCAGTGTGATCCGCAACGCCTCCGCCCCGTTCGGCACCCCGGACGAGACCCGACCGGAAGTCTCGATCACCCGCTGGCGGGCCGTCACCGACCTGACAGAGCGGCGGTACTTCTTCGAGTCCACCACAAGCCCGAACGTGGTGTGGATCGAACTGTCACAGCTGGACTTCGCCCCGGGCAGCCCGGAACTGCTGCTCGACCTGGTGACCGATCCCGACCGCGTCGGCAATGTGACCGGCGAGTTCGTGGCGGTGTAGCGGACGACCGTCGGGGGCGGACGGGCTGAACCCCCGTCCATCCCCGACGGAGTGGCGGAACAATGCGCGCAGATGGCGATGCTCCAGATCTTCGTGCACGCGGCCACCGTCATCCCTCTGACCTCCACAGGGGTCACCGCGGAGGAGCGAGAGGCGCGTCGGCGCAACGCTTACTCCATGGCCGCGATCGAGGAACTGCCCCATCTCGTACGGGAGGCCGGGGCCGATGTCCTGTCACCGTGAGGTGATCGATGCGATCACCTGGAAGGTCCGGACGGGATCGCAGAGGATCCATCTGCCCGATTCGTGTCTTACCGCGGCGGGGCCGCCTCGGTGCGGGGCGGGCCGCCGAGTCGTTTCAGGTGGCGGTGGGCCAGGTCCGCAGCAGAGCGGCGATCTTCCCGGCGGTGCACGCCTGGTCCAGGAGCAGGTCCTTGAGGGCGAGGGCGTCCGCGCGGGCGGGCTTGACGGTGATCCCGGCGGCCTCGAGGTACATGACGCCGGTCGCGGCGGCCACGGCCAGGTTGGAGCGCTCCAGCCAGCGGCACCGGCCCAGCGTGTGCACCAGGGCGGCGGCCTTGGCGTAGGGGCCGTCGTAGACGGGCTGTTCGAACAGTTCGGCCCGGTGACGGGCGACCGCCGAGACCGGGACGCCGTAGTCGTCGGGGGCCGGATCGTTCACGCCGGCGGCCTCGGCGGCCTGCAGGATCCAGGGGACGTCGATGTGCAGGTCCATCAGGCCGCGCGCGCTCCCCCAGGCGTCTGCTGGGCTTCTTCGGCTTCGTCGAAGAGCGCCGGGAGGCCCGGTCCAGTCCGGCGGCGGTGCCGTTCGCGGCACCGCCCTCGGCCGTGTCAACCACTCATCTCAGAACAGAGGGAGTTGGTCGCGGCCAGCCTTGTTGGCCGGTGGCCGTCGCCGGGAAGCAGCAGAGCCTGAACGGACACTCCAGCGCTCGGGCCGCAGGATGGTCCGCCCGGGTACGGGCGTCTGCGTTCCGGCGAGGCGTTCGATGGTGGCCTCGACGATCGCGGCGAGCGTGGTAGGGGCGACGAGGTCCGCGTCGAATGTCTCGGTCCAGCCGTTCGGCATGGTTTCCCAATTGAGGTAGGGGCCGTGGCCGGCCTCACGCAGGTGCTGGAGGACGGCTTGCTCGATGGCGTGCGCCTCGACGCCGGTGGCGAAGTGCCAGTCCCGGGCGAGTACCCAGCCGGATCGGCGGTGGTGGTCGACCCGTTCGTTGCGGCCTGCGGTGCCGCCGATTCTGATCTTGACCGCGTTGTGCTGGTGGTGCTGCATGACGTAGACGCGGGCGGGGGCGGTGAGGTCGAAGCCGTGGCTGGCGCAGAACCGGCAGCCGCCGCCGGTGCGGATCTTCATGAGCGTCGGCGAGACCTCGCTGCCGCAGGTCGTGCAGCGACACCGCCACGGAGTCGTCGAGGTGACGTACGGCTCCAGGGGCTCCAGTCCGGCCGCGCGCATGTCGGCGGCCGCGACCTCGGGGTCGGTCTTCCTGGCCTCGGCCGCTCTCACGTCGGCGCAGTGCCGACAGCCCCCTTGATCTGCCAGGATGCTCCCGAGGGACGGTGAGGTCTCGCCGCCGCATCCGGTACACCGGCAGCGCCATGCCTGCTGGCGGCGGCCGGACCGGATCGCTGCCACCAACCTCATCACCCACGGCATCGACCCCGCCCAATCCGACGCCGTCGTCACCCCCCACGCCACCGACGCCCACGGCATCGACCTCATCACCCGCACCCCCGACGGCCGCGCCACCGCCTTCCAGATCAAGAGCCACCGGCAACGGCCCGGTCCTCCCCCGGCACTGCCAGGCGCCCACGCCCCAGACCCTTCACTCCCCGCGACCGTCGCCTGACCACCACAACGACGAGCAGCAGCCGGCCGAACGCACCAGCCTCAAGCGGTTCCGGCCGGCTCCCCGCGCCGCTGCTCCTCGCCCGCAAGTCGTGCACATCGGCGCCGGAAGCACCACGCCCGGGAAGCCGCAGAACTCATCGATGCGCTGGCACAGGCCGCAGAACCACCGCAATCACCCGGCTTCCCGAGACAGGCCCGACAGACGACGTCTCCATCAGCAGCAGCCACCACGTGGGAGCACTGTCCAAGACGCTGCGGGTCTCAGGAAGAGCGAGGACAGCAGGGCCACCATCCGGCGCAGCGAGTACGGCAGGCAGGGAGCCTCTGCACGCCTGCCTCCAACGCGCAGACAACCCACTCCCCTGGCCTGCAGCCGTGCTTCCCTTCAGTAGTCGACCACAGGCACGACCCAGCCAGATGCGACCCCGACCAGCACAAACCTGACTCTCCGCACCACGTGTCGGTGGCGGTTGAATTCTGACCCGTTTCGGGCGGTCGAACTTTGACCCACTGGGTCTGTTTGCTGGTGTTCAGTCGGTGTCGTGTGTGGCG
>NZ_JBSGAW010000067.1:0-9167 GCF_053600955.1 Streptomyces sp. NPDC004838
GACGAGATGCGCGCCGACATCGAGGCGAGCCTCGACGGGCAGCCGGTCGCGGCGACGGCGGCGATGGGCGCGGTCGGTTACGGCGGTTAGGGCGGACGCCGGCGGGGTGATCGGTCCGGGATGGTGCCGGCTCATGATGACCGGCGCCTGCCGTGATCCGAGTCCAGCCGAACACCGCTTTGATCGCGAGCGTTGACCGGCAGAAGCAATTAAGGCCCCCGGAGCAGGCCGGCATCGGTACCCGCGCCAGCACGCCGACATGACGGAGCCTGTCCGGCACTTTCGGACAACGCCCCCGGCGGCCCGGACGCCGGGGAGGATGCGTTCCGCCCGGCCCGATCGGCCCCGCACGGCGACCCGTCCACCGAGGGCGGCGCCGGGGGCACCTGACGAAGTTGACCGGCGCGCGTTGATCGCCCGGTGCCGCGACAGCACACTCGGCGAGAGCCGTCCGACTGCGCGGCGCGGACAGCGGTGCGATGCGCGAAAGAGCAAGCCCCGAACCGGCGAACGCATCACGACCACGGAGGTTTCTGTTGACCAGCGAAGCGATCTCGGCCCGACCGGCCGCAGCCGGGTCACTCCTTCTGGAGGGCGGTGAGCCCTGGAGAACCCTGGCCGCCCAGCAGCAGCCGGCCTGGGAGGACCGCGAACTGCTGGCCCGGGTCACCCTCGACCTCGCCGGCCGTCCCGGCCTGGTGACCGCGGCCGAAGTGGCCGAACTCCGCGGCCTGCTGGCCGAGGTGGCGGCCGGCCGGTTCCACGTCGTCCAGGCGGGGGACTGCGCCGAGGACCCCGCCGAGTGCGCGCCCGGACCCGTCATCCGCAAGGTGGCGCTCCTGGAGACGCTGGCCGGGGTGATGTCCATGAACACCCTGCTGCCCACCCTCAAGGTCGGCCGGATGGCGGGCCAGTTCGCCAAACCGCGCTCCCGCCCCACCGAATGGGTGGACGGCGTCGAACTCCCCGTCTACCGCGGCCACCTGGTCAACGGACCTGAGCCGGACGCCGGGCGGCGCCGCCCCGACCCCCGCCGGCTGCGCGCGGGCTACGAGGCCGCCGACCGGGCCATGGCGGCGCTGCGCGGCCGCTCCGAGCTGCGCCCGTCCGCCTTCGCCACCCCGGTGTGGACCAGCCACGAAGCCCTGCTGCTCGACTACGAGGCGCCGCTGATCCGCACCGACGACACCGGAGGCCGCTACCTGGCCTCGACCCACTGGCCCTGGATCGGCTACCGCACCAGCCAGCTCGACGGAGCCCATGTGGCCCTGCTCGCCTCGGTGTCCAACCCGGTGGCCTGCAAGGTCGGCCCCGACATGGGCGTCGGCGAACTGCTGGCCCTGTGTGAGCGGCTCGACCCCGACCGTGCACCGGGCAGGCTCACCCTGATCGCCCGGATGGGCGCGGACACCGTCGCCCACCGGCTCCCGGCGCTCGCCGAGGCGGTACGGCTGGCCGGGCACCCGGCCGTCTGGCTGTCCGACCCGATGCACGGCAACACCGTGAGCGGGCCCGGCGGACTGAAGACCCGGCTGGTGGACACCGTGGTCCGCGAGACCACGGAGTTCCAGCGGGCAATCGCCGCCGCAGGCGCGGTCGCCGGCGGCCTGCACCTGGAGAGCACCCCGGACGACGTCCTCGAATGCGCGGCCGACGCACGGTCCGTGGACGCCTTGGGAGACCGCTACACCACCCTCTGCGATCCCCGGCTCAACCCCGCCCAGGCATGGGAGGTGGCCGCCGCCTGGCACGGCGGCCCGCCGGCGCGCTGACCCGCGCCGGCGGGGCGCGCGCCACCCCGAACCCACCCGCAGCACTCCCGGTCGGCCCCCGTCGATCTTCGAGGCCGCTATGCACGACGATGACATGGCCGGCAGGGTCGCCCTGGTCACCGGCGCGGCCGGCGGCGTCGGCGAGGCGGTGGTGCGCGCCCTCGCGGCGCGCGGCGCCGCGGTCGAGATGGTCGACCGGGACGCCGAGCGGCTCAAGGAACTCGCCGCCCGGGTGCGCGGGAGCGGCGGCACGGCGGTGGCGTTCCCCGCGGACGTCACCGACAGCGCCGCCGTCGAAGCGGTCGTCGCCGTGATCGCGGGGAGCCTGGGCCCGCCGGACCTTCTCGTCAACGCGGCCGGGGTGCTGCGGCCCGGAGGCGTGGGCCCGACCGACGAGGACTGGGCGGCCACCTTCGCGGTGAACACCTCGGGCGTCTTCCTCGTCTCGCGCGCCGTCGTCAACCCGACGGCCCAGCACGGGCGGCGCGCCGTCGTCACCGTCGCTTCCAACGCGGCCCGCACCGCCCGTACCGACATGGCGGCGTACGCCGCGTCCAAGGCCGCCGCCACCGTGTTCACCAAGTGCCCGGGCCCGGAGGCGACCCGGTACGGCATCCGCTGCAACGTCCTCGCCCCCCGGCTCCACCGACACCCGGTGCACACCGCCCTGTGGACCGGGGCGCGGAGCGGGCGTCGGTGGAGGGCACTCCCGCCGCCTACCGCGCCGGCGTCCCGCTCGGGCGCATCGCCCGCCCCCGGGACATCGCCGACGCGGTGGTCTTCCCGCTCTCCGACCGGGCCGCCCACATCACGACGCACGACCTCACCGCCGGCGGCGGCGCGGTCCTCGGCCGCAGACCGCCGGCACCCCGCAGACCCCCGAGAACGTGCCGCCCGGACCCCGAGAGGACACCTCCCGCAGGGAAATCCGGCCATCGCGGCCTACCCGATGCCCACCGAGGACGGACTGCCGACGAACACCGCCGGGTGGACGCTCGACCCCGAGCGCGCCGTGCTGCTCATCCACGACACGCAGAAGTACTTCATCCGGCCCTTCCCCGCCGGCCTGTCCCCGGTCACCGAACCGCCCGGCAACGTCACCGCCTTGCGCGAGCGCTGCGCTCGGCATCCCGGTCGCCCACATCACCCAGCCCGGCGGCATGACCGAGGAGCAGCGCGGCCTGCTCAAGGACTTCCGGGGTTCCGGCATGACCGTCGAGCCCGAGCACCGGGCGGTGGTCGACACCGTCCGCCCCGGGGCGGACGATCTGGTGTTCACCAAGTGGCGCCACAGCGCCTTCCACCGCACCGAACTCCCCGCGTCCATGCGGGCGCAGGGCCGCGACCAGCTCCTGGTGTGCGGTGTCTACGCCCACGCCGGCGTGCTGATGACCACCGCCGACATCCGGCCGTTCCCCGTCGCCGTCGCCGACTTCTCGCACGCGTACCGCCACTTCGCCCCGCGGTACGCGGCCGAGCGCTGCGCCATGACGATGACCACCGCCGCCGTGCTCGACCAGCTCCCGGTGGCCCGGGCCCGCGACCGCGTCCGAGAGGAAGGGGGACCATGACGGGTACGAGGGCGTCCGGTCCGCATGACACCACGCTCCTCGACCAGGTCCCGGCCGGGGCGCACCCGGACTTCGCCCGCCCGCTGGAGAGCGCCACCCCGGCCCGCGACTCCGATCCGCGTGCCGAGGCCGCCAAGACCCGGGCCAAGGCGGCCGGCCTCCGTGGACCCCCTGGGCCACGGGTCAGGACCGCGCCCCGCCCGGCCGCCGCCGTGGGTGGGGGGATCCACGGCGGCGGGCTCCTGGGAGGTGGTCAGTTCTCGATCGTCACGTCGAGCAGGTCCAACTGCAGCAGCGGCGAGACGACGACGTTCTTCGTACGGGTGGACCAGCCGGACTCGACCCGCTGGTACCAGAGCGGGATCGCGGGCATGTCCTGGATGATCCGCTTCTCCGCCTCCTGGTAGAGCGCCCAGCCTTCCTGCTCGGTGGGGGCGGCGTCCGCGCGGGCGAGCAGCGCGTCGACCTCGGGGCTGGAGTAGCCCGAGCCGTTGACGGCCGCGCCGGTGCGGAAGATCGGGTTGAGGAAGTTCTCGATCGACGGGTAGTCGGCGACCCAGCCGGAGCGGAAGATCGCGGTGACCTCCTGCTCGTTGATCTGCTTGCGGAACTCGCCGAAGGTCGGGACCGGCACGTACCGGGCCTCGACGCCGAGCGCGGCGGTGATCGTCGAGCAGGCCGCGTCGATCCACACCTGGTTGGCGGAGTCGTCGTTGGAGGTCAGCTCGATCGGGCCCTCGAAGCCGGTCGCGTCGAAGAGCTCCTTCGCCTTCGCCGGCTGGTAGGTGCACAGGTCGCCGCCGGCGTCGCCGCCGTGGCCGGGCACGATCGGCGGCACCAGGCCGTCCGGCAGCATCTTGTCGCCGTCGAACGCCGTGTCGATGACGAACTGCCGGTCGATGGCCATGGAGATCGCCTGCCGCAGCCGCGCGTCGCCGAACCGAGGGTCGTACAGCGGGAAGGAGAGGGACTGCACGCCCATGTACGGCTTGGACACGTACCGGCCGGCCAGCTCCTCCTTGTACCGGCCGCCGTCGAGGGCGTCGGCGGGCACGAAGTCGAGGTAGTCGAGCCTGTTCGCCACGACGTCCGCGTAAGCGTCCTCCAGCATCCGGTAGAAGCGGAACTCAACGCCGTCCACGCGCGGCTTGCGAGCCCCGGCGTAGGCGGGGTAGCGGTGCAGGACGATGCTCTTGCCCGGCGTGTGCGAGGCGAAGGCGAAGGGGCCGTTGCCGACCGGGTGCGCCTCGAAGCCCGGGCGGTCCGCGAAGAAGCTGGCCGGCAGCGGGAAGAAGGCGGCGTAGCCGAGCTGGGTGACGAAGGCGGAGAACGGCGCGGAGAGCGTCACCTCGAAGATGCTGTCGTCGATCACCTTGAGCCCCGACAGGGTGTCCGCGGAGCCGCTCTGGGTGGCCTTGTAGCCCTGGATGTGGGACAGGTACTCGGCGCCCTGGAGCTTGTTGGGCCCGTAGGCGGTGTAGTTCCAGGCGTCGACGAAGCTGGCGGCGGTGACGGGGGTGCCGTCGTGGAACGTCCAGCCCGGGTTCAGGGTGATCCGGTAGACCTGCGAGTCGGCCGACTCGATGGACTTCGCCGCCGCGTTGCGGGGCTCGGCGGTCTGCGGATCGTACTCGACCAGGCCGGTGAAGAGGACGTTCACGATCTTCACGCTGTCGCGCTCGGTCGCGTCGCCCGGCACCAGCGGGTTCTCCGGTTCGGTGCCGTTCCAGCTGATGATGTCCATGGAGGAGGATCCCTTCGGTTCTCGCGCGGGTTCCCACGCGGGTTCAGGTGCGTTCTCACGTGCTGAGGTCACATGGGCTGATGTCAGGCCGCGCCGGCCGGGAGGGCGGTCGCCGCGCCGGCCTCGGCGTCGTGCTGCCAGGCCACCCGGTCCCGCAGGTCGCCGGTGGACAGCGCGGCGAGCATGGCGTTACGCCGCCGACCGGCCGCGCCGGCCGGGTGGAAGAGTCGCCGGGCTCATCTCGCGGGCGGTCGGCTGGACCTCGGCGGTCCGCTCGCGGCGCAGGCGGGCGAACTCCGCGAAGCGGTGCGCGGAGCCCGCCGCGTCGGGCGCCGATCAGGCCGCCGAGGGCCCCCGGGGCCCGTGGCCGAGGCCCGGCGGGGCGGTGACCGTGCCGGTTCAGCCGGCCCGGAGGCCGGACTTGAGCGCGGTGGTGATCTCGACCATGCGGCGCGCCTGGAACTCGATCGCGCTCAGGTTCTCCTCGCCCGGCGGGACGGTGTCGTGGGAGATGTGGCTGGTGCCGTACGGGTTGCCGTTGCCCGTGGCGAACTGGACCGGGTCCGCGTAGCCGGGGGGAACGATGATCGCGCCCCAGTGGTAGAAGGTGTTGTTCAGCGCCAGCAGGGTGCTCTCCTGGCCGCCGTGCGAGGTGGAGGTCGAGGTGAACGACGAGACCACCTTGTTCACCAGCTTGCCCTGGTTCCACAGCTCGCCGGTGCCGTCGATGAACTGCTTGAGCGGGGCGGCCGGCAGACCGAAGCGGGTGGGCGTGCCGAACAGGAGGGCGTCGGCCCACTCCAGGTCATCGAGCGTCGCCTCGGCGATGTCACCGGCGGGCGTGGCCGTGGCCGTGGCCTGCGGGCCGTAGTCGGCGACCCTGCGCAGGCGTACCTCGGCGCCGGCCTTCTCGGCTGCCGCGGCGGCCGCCCCGGCCAGCGTGTGCACGTGTCCGGTGGACGAGTAGTAGATGACGGCGGCGTTGGTCACGATCGCAACTCCAATGCGCGGCGGGCGGGTTGGGGGACGAACTCGACGGACGGGCCTCGTGGGACGGAACTCTCCTCCGGCGGCCGGTCCGGCGGCAAAGGAGCGGCCGCGATTTCATCACCTTGCGGGTCCGGGACGCCGCGGAGGGCCGGCCCGGCGGGGGGAAACGGCCCCCGGCCCGATCCACCGCCGCTCTATGTCAACTCCGTGCGGTGTCCGGTGGGGGGCGGTTCTAGGCTGTCCTGATATCCGAAAACCACCCCCAGACGGCAGAAGGAGCGTTCCTGACCCATGTACGCGAACCACACACCCGTGGGCCGCACGGCGTCCGGAGCCATCCGGGGCGGTCGCGCGGCGCTCCTCGGATCGCCGGTCGGCCAGTCCCTGTCACCCGCCCTGCACCGGGCCGCCTACGCGGCCATGGGCCTTGACCTGCGCTTCGGTGCCGTGGAATGCGAGGAGGCGGGGCTGCCGGCGCTCTTCGACCCACTCGGCGATGACTGGGCCGGGATCGTACTGACCGCGTCGCTGCGGCGGGCCGTGCTGCCGCTGGCGGACGAGGTGTCGGAGCTGGCCATGGACGTCGGCGGAGCGGACACGGTGGTTTTCCGCCACGGCCGGAGTTTCGGCGACCACGCCGGGGTCCACGCCTTCGCCACGGCGCTGCGGGAGGCCGGCCTGGAGGCGCCGGGGTCCGCGGTGGTGCTGGGCGGCGGGGCCGCGGCCTGCTCCGCGCTGGCCGCGCTGCGGGACGCCGGGGTCAGGGAGCCGGTGGTGGTGGTCCGCGAGCGGCGGCGTGCCGCCGAGGTCGAGGCGGCGGCTGGCCGGCTCGGGATGGCGGTCGAGCTGCGCCCCTTCGACGAGCTGGGCCGGCTGCTCGACGGGGTGGCGGTGGTGGTCTCCACGCTGCCCGCCGGCGTCGCCGACACGCTCGCCCCGACCGTCGCCCGGTCCGGGGCCGCCGTGCTCGACGCGGCGTACGCCGCGTGGCCGACCCGACTCGCCAAGGCGGCGGGCTTCGCCGGCGGCACGGTGGTCGACGGTCTGTCGATCCTGCTGCACCGGACGGCGCGGCAGATTGAACTGCTGACCGGCGTGTCCGGGGTGTCGGACGCGGTGCCGGTCGAGGTGCTGCGCGGGGCGGCGCACGCCGAGCTGGCCCGGCGCGCCGCCTCAGGCCGACAGCTCCTGTGAGGCCGCGGCGCGCCGGAGGCGGGCCGCGGAGAGCACCAGGACGGCGTGCGCCACGGAGCAGAGCGTCACGTGGCGGTGCCAGCCGGCGTAGGACCGGCCCTCGAAGTCCCGCATGCCCACCCGGGTGCTGACCTCCGCGTAGTCCTTGCCCACCCGGCGGGTCAGCCGGCCCAGCCGCAGCAGCGCGGCCGGCGGGATGTCCTCCAGCAGGTTCGACAGCCAGAGCTCGCCCGGCCTGCCCTTGTGCATCGGCCAGCCGCCCACGAGCGTCAGCGCCGGGCCGGGCGCCGGCGGCAGCCCCGGACCGCGGCGGGCCGGCATGGTCACGCCGGAGCCGCTGACCAGTACCGACCGCCTGATCGAGTACTCCGGGTCCACCCAGTCGACCGGCCGGGACATCCGCTTGCCCTGTTCCGCCAGCTGCTGTGCGGGCAGCAACTGTCGCTGTGAACCAGGCCGGTTGGGATCGCGGCCGATCACCCGGGTGGCCCCGTCGACGCGTATGATGAAGGGGACGCTGCGGCGGGTGAACTGCTCGACAAGGGCGTGCGCATCCAGGGCGCGGGCGTCGAGGACCACCGGCCGGCGGCGTAACCCCCAGGTGGAGCCGGAGAGTTCCGCCGCCACGTGCACGACGGCCGATTCCACGCTCAGGGCCGCGAGACCCTCGGGGATGCGGGCCCGGCGCCGGCGCTCCTCGTCCGCCAGCCACTTCGGGGGCAGGTCGAGGGCCCAGTTGACGGGCACGCTCAGCTGGTCGTTGGCCAGCGAGACGCCGTAGGCCTGCTGACTGTTGACGACCCGGCCGAGGTCGGAGCGGAACGATTCCTCTACCCCGACGGAGTGCGCCCCGGACTTGGGGATGGCCATCGAGTCGATCACCCACGCCTGCGGCAGCAGCACCCGGTCCAGGTGCCGGGCGAGCGTCTGGCGCACCGGGCTCCAGGCCCAGGAGGAGTCGCTGATGAAGTGGTGCAGACTCTGCTCGGCGCCCCCGTGCTCGGCGACGGAGGCCAGGGCGCGCATGGACTTGCGCCCCGGCACGGACAGCAGCCCGGAGACGTACCACTCGCCCCGGGTCCGCTGGTCGCGGCGCTTGAGCGAGGCCAGCATCTGGCGGCAGAACTCGGACACGAAGTCGTCGGCGACGTCTCCCCGTGTCTGCATCAGGGCGCTCCTCTCCATGTCGATCATGGCTTCCCTCCCTTTCCTCGGCCGTCCACGGGCGGTCCCGGTAGGCGGCGGCGCCGTCCGGAACCGGCTGCGGGGGCATCGACGGGAGCAAGGTTACCGTACCAGGCGGTCGGTTTTTATTGCTCCGCCAGGTGGGAGTTTTCCATTCCAGGGTCGATCTGGCAAGGATAAAATACCGCTTGGTTGGTTTATTGGGGCGATGTTCGCCGACCTCGCCCGCACTCCGGTCCGGTGGCCCCCCTCGGGCGACGTACCCGACCTGCTCTTCCGCGGCGACGCAGCCGGACGCGGGCTGCGGCCGCGCCACGGAAAACCGGGCGCGGGCGGTGGAGCGGACCTCGACTCGCTGTCGACCGCCGCCAAGTCCGGCACCGGCCGCGACGAGGTGTACGGAACCACCGGCTGGGACGACGCATCCATCCCCATGACTCAGGGCAACCCGGACGCCAACGGCGACGGCATCTCCGACCTCTGGGCCGTCATGAGTGACGGAATACTCCAGTTGGGCGTTTCCCCTTGATCGTGGACACCCTGATCATTGGATCGTGAAGGGGAGCTTCCCCTGAGCTTGACGTTTTACGTCGCTGTGGCAAATCTGCTAGCGATCACTAGTAGTACTTCGTTAGGTCGATTTGGTGGTGTGGTGTTGGTTCGGGCATGGTGGTGCGGTGGACTTGGGGGAAGTTGAGGAATTGCGGGGCG
>NZ_JBSGAW010000068.1:0-8754 GCF_053600955.1 Streptomyces sp. NPDC004838
CAGCCGGCTCGACGGACTCGGCCTCGGTCACGTTCTCACTGGTCATCGATGCATCTTCCTTGATCGGGAGTTACACCGAATGATTTACAGTCCCGATCACCCTAACGAGCCGAAGTCAGTAGCATCGGTTCGCCGGGTCGTCCGCTCCTTCCGGGGGTGGGGTGCGGCGGGGTGTGCCGCAGGGGGCTAGGGGGTGTTGCGGATGGGTCCGGGCGAGGTGCTCGACGGCCGGTACGAGCTGGTCGGGGTGTTGGGGCGTGGTGGTTTCGGTGAGGTGTGGCGGGCCTTCGACAGGCGGGTGGGGCGCCCGGTCGCGGTGAAGATGATGCTCGCCGGGGACGGTGACGTGCGGGCGGATCGCGGCCAGTTCGGGCGGGAGGCGTCGGCGGCCGGGAATCTCAGCCATCCGCACATCGTGACGGTCCATGACTTCGGCGAAACGAGCCGCGGCGGAACGCCGGTCGTCTATCTCGTGATGGAACTCCTCGACGGGGAGCCGCTCGGCGCCGTTCTCGCCCGTGAGGGGCCGCTGCCGCTGGAGCGGGCCCTGAGGTGGGCGGGGCAGGTCTGCGACGCGCTCGCAGCGGCGCACGGGGCGGGGCTGGTGCACCGCGACGTGAAGCCCGACAACATCATGGTCCAGGGTTCCGGGGCGGTGAAGGTCGTCGACTTCGGCCTCGCCCGCAGCGACACGGCCGCCTCCGGCACCACGCTGACCAGTACCGATGTCATCGTCGGCACCCCTGCGTACATGGCCCCGGAGCGGTTCGAAGGAGTGGTGGGGGCGCCGGGTGACGTGTATGCGCTGGGGTGTGTGCTCACCGAACTGTGCACCGGCAGGCGGCCGTTCGACGGCAGTCTGTGGGAACTCATCCGTCGGCACGGGCAGGAGGCGCCTCCGGTGCCGAGCGGTCTGAGGCCGGGCCTCCCCGCCGAACTCGACCGTCTCGTCGCCGGCCTCCTCGCCAAGGAACCCGGCGACCGGCCCACCGCCGCCGACGCGCTCACCCGCATGCGCGGGATCGCCCGGCCGGCGCCGGTCTCCTACACCCCGACCCTCCGGGACATCGCCGCCGGCACCGGGGCAGGGGCGGGGACGGGAGAGCCGTCCCCGCCGGCCGGACGGCCCGGCCGGCCCACCGAAACCGCCCGTCGGCAGCCCTCCCCGCCTCCTGGCGCACCGGCCGCAGCCGTGGGGGGAACCAGCGGCGAAAGCGGCGGGGCAGCCGGGACACCACAGCCCCCGCCGCGCCCGACCGCCGCGGGCGGCAAGGTCCTGTGGGCCTTCACCACCAGCGGTGACGCGCTCGTTCCGTCGGTGGTGGCAGACGGCATCCTCTACGCCCGCAGCTACCGCGGGAAGGTGCGGGCGGTGGACACCGCCACCGGCAGGAAGCGCTGGACCGTCAAGACCGGAGCGGTGGAACCGCCGGTGGTGGCGGACGGAACGCTGTACGCCGGGAGCATCGGCGGGAAGGTGCGCGCGGTGGACACGGCCACCGGCCGGGTGCGCTGGACGCTCGACACCGGAGTCAAGGCGGCCGGGCCGCCGGTGGTGGCAAGCGGTGCCCTCTACCTGGTCAGCCGGGAGGGAACGGTGTACGCGGTGGACACCGCCACCGGCGGGACCCGGTGGACCCGTGCCACTGACGGTGAGGTGTACACGCGGCCGGTGGTCACAGGCGGCACCCTGTACTTCGGCGACAAGCAGGGAAGGGTGCACGCGGTGGATACGGCCACCGGCCGGGTGCGATGGACCCTCGACGCCGGAGACGAGGTGGCCGGGCTGCCGGTGGTGGCGGACGGCATCCTCTATGCCGGCTGCTACGAAGGGGCGGTATACGCGGTGGACACGGCCACCGGCCGGGTGCGCTGGACTCTCACCGCCGGCGAATCGGTGGGGACGCCGGTGGTGGTGGACGGGATCCTGTACCTCGGCGGCTGGGACGGAACGGTGTACGCGGTGGAGGCAGCGACCGGCGCGGTGCGCTGGACCCTCGGCGACACCGGCGGCCGCGTGGCGGGGTCCCCGGTCGTGGTGGAGGGCGGAGCCCTGTACACCGTGAGCCGGGACGGGAAGGCGTACGGAGTGGACACCGCCACCGGGAAGAGGCGCTGGGCCCTCGACATCGGCGATCAGGTGTCCTCAGCGCCGGTGGTGACGCAGAGAACCCTGTGCGTCCACGGCCACACCAGGGGGGCGGTGTACGGGGTGGACACCGCCACCGGCCGGGTGCGATGGACGCTGGCCGCCACCGGTTCAACGGGTCCGCCGGTGGTGGCGGACGGCATCCTGTACACCGCCAGCAGCCAGACGGTGTCCGCGGTGGCCGTCTGAGCCGGAGAACGGCTGCGGCCCGGACGGGCCGGCGAGCCGGGCCGGCGCCGGGCGCGGCGCGGATCGCGTTCTGCACGGCGAGGCTCGCGACCCGGGCCCGCCCGTACCGGGCCGGTGCCCGCGGCGGTCTGCCGTCGGCGCCGGCGACGAACCAGCGGCCGGCCAGGCGGAGCCGGCGGCGAGGCGGGTGAGGAAGGCGGCGGCCATCCGGGAGCGTCCGGCGTTGCGGACGCAGACAAAGCCGGTCTTCGGTGCAGACGGGCCGTGAACAGGGAGAAGGCCCCGGGAACAGGCCCAGGGGCCTCGACCGGTACGCCTGAATGTGTGTCACCCGTACAGCGGATCCTCCTCACGGAAGCCCGTCAGCCGGCGGCTTTGGCGATGATGCGGTCCATCTCCTCCCGGCCGAAGGCACGCAGGGTCGTGCTGCGGACGTTGCCCAACGCGCCGACCTGCAGGAGCACCGCGGTGGCGGTGTCGTCGTCGGGCGCCTCGACAACGGCCACGAGGTCGTACGGACCGACGGTCCAGTAAAGGCTCAGGACCTTCGCTCCGAGTCCCTGTGCCGCCGCGGCGAAGGCATCGGCGCGGCGCGGGGTGTCCTTGCAGTCGCGGACCCCCTGGTCCGTCCAGTTCAGCAGCGCGATAAACGAGGGCATGGCTCTTTACCTCTGTGAGTAGACACAACACATCGTGATCAATTCTGGGCATCGTGCGCGTAATTGCGCAGGAGAGGCGCATCTGGTCGAGTGACAGAGCCACCACACGCCTCCTCGAACGCCGGGCCCCGGCCGAGCCCGAGCTCCTCCCCTCACCGACAGGGGCATCCCCTCGGTACGCGGCCGGTCCCACCGGGCCCGGACCGAGCAGACACGCAGCGGAGCGAACACCGCGCGTCAAAGCGCGTCCCCGCCGGGACTTGCCGTCCGCGAAGAGCGCCAGCGCACGGCGAAGAACCACGCCGGCCCGCCGGGCCAGGCGGAGTCCAGCCCTGCCGGCAGCGCGGAACAGTTCACCGAACGCCTCCAGGAGACCGCCGCCGCCCAGGAGGGGCCGTCACCACGGTGCGGCAGGAGACCCGGGAAGCCCTGACAGCACTCCCGGCCGATGCCCGACCCCGCCCTGCGCCGGCAGACGACGGAACCGGGCGACGAACCGGCCGGCCCCCGCTCCCGCCGTCCGGCCCACCCCCCCGACCGGGTGACGCGGAGCAAAAAGGGGTGTAGCGCCGCAACCTCCTTCGCTACGGTGGTGCCCCCTCCCCGTCCCCCTTCCTCCCGCGGCCGGCGAGCCATCCCCGGAACCCGCCGGAGCTTCCGGGCCCCCTCCGGCCTCCACCGCACACCGCGCCCGGCCCGTGCCCGCTCTCACCCCCCACCCCCGACGGCATGCGTACCGCCCCGGCAGACCGCGCCCTCGCGGTCCGCAGGCCCCGGCCGCCGCCGCTTCCCCGGAACCCCCGCCGTGCCGTCCCCGCGCCCGCCACCCATCCCTTCCCCACTCCCCGCAGAGCCGGCGTTCCAGCGCCAGAAGGTGAGGACGTAGCCATGACCGCAGTCAACGACCCCTTGAGCGAAGCACGTGAACGGGTGCGGGTGGCACGCGAGTCGGGGGACCGGCCAGGGCTCGCGTCCGCTCTGGTCGTGCTGTCGGCGCACCTGCACAACGCCGACCGGCTGCCCGAGGCGATCACCGCCGCAGCCGAGGGGGTCGCGCTGTTCCGGGAGCTGGGCAACCGGGCAGGGCTCGCATGGGGCTTGGAGAACCTGGCGGCACGTCACGCGGCGGCAGGAACGTACGAGACCGCGGTGGAAGCGGCATCGGAACGGGTCGGGATCCACCGCGAGAGCGGCGACCGGAATGCAACCGCCACCGCACTGGTGACCCTCTCCGCATACCTGCAGAACGCCGACCGGCTGCCCGAAGCGATCACCGCCGCAGCCGAGGGGGTCGCGCTGTTCCGGGAGCTGGGCAACCGGGCAGGGCTCGCATGGGGCTTGGAGAACCTGGCGGCACGTCACGCGGCGGCAGGAACGTACGAGACCGCGGTGGAAGCGGCATCGGAACGGGTCGGGATCCACCGCGAGGACGGCGACCGGAATGCAACCGCCACCGCACTGGTGACCCTCTCCGCATACCTGCAGAACGCCGACCGGTTGCCCGAAGCGATCACCGCCGCAGCCGAGGGGGTCGCGCTGTTCCGCGAAGACGGAATCCGTCCCGCGCTGACCTGGGCGCTCCAGAATCTGGCGAACCGCCGTGCCAGGGCCGGTGACTTCACGGGCGCGGTGTCGGCAGCCGGGGAACGCGCCGAGATCCACCGGGCCGCGGGCGACGAACACGCCCTCGCGCCCGCCCTCGTCGAACTGAGCGCCTACCTCCAGAACGCGGACCGGCTCGACGAGTCCGCGGACCGCGCCCGCGCATCCGTTCTCCTGTACCGAAAGCTCTGGGACGGTGCCGGGCTCGCCTCGGCCCGCGCCCGACTGGCGGGCGTCGGCCGGCTGCTTGCCGCCCGGCAGCCCTGGGAGGACGGCATCCCCGCCCCGTACACCGCCGAGGCGACCTTCCCGCCCGGCGCTCCGGTCGCCGCGATCACGCGGGCCGAGGACCATATGGAGGTCTTCACCGTCGACGCCGGGGGCCGGCTCTGGGCCGCCTGGTGGAAGGACGTGTGGCGGACCAGCTTCCCGATCGACGGAGTGCTCCTCCCACCCGGGGCGCCGTTGGTCGCCATGTCCCGGATCGAGAGCCATATGGAGGTCTTCGGGGTCGGCACCGACGGGGTGGTGCGCGGGAACTGGTGGAACGGCGACGGCTGGCAGGGCTGGTTCGCCCTCGAAGGCCACCGGTTCGACCCGGGCGCGCATCTGGCCTTCGTCTCCCGGCACGAAGACCACATGGAGGTCTTCGGGGTCGACGCCGACGGCGAGCTGTGGGGCAATCCGTGGCACGACGGCACCTGGCGCGGCTGGTTCCGGCCCCGGGGCGAGGCGGAACTGCCGTCCGGGGCACCCCTCGCCACGCTGTCCCGTATCAGCAGCCATCTGGACGTGCTGGTGGTGGACGTCCACGGGGTGGTGCGCGGGAACTGGTGGAACGGCGACGGCTGGCAGGGCTGGTTCGCCCTCGAAGGCCACCGGTTCGACCCGGGCGCGCATCTGGCCTTCGTCTCCCGGCACGAAGACCACATGGAGGTCTTCGGGGTCGACGCCGACGGCGAGGTCTGGGGCAATCCGTGGCACGACGGCACCTGGCGCGGCTGGTTCCGGGTCGGCACCCTCGCGGCCTTCCCCGGCGGCGCGCCGCTCGCCGGGCTCACCCGGCACGACGACCACATCGAGCTCTTCACCGCCGATGGCCACGGGCCGCACGGCAACTGGTGGGACGGCAGCGACTGGCACGAGTGGTTCCCGCTGCGTCCGCGTCCGGTCGGGCCCGCCGCGCATCTCGCCGCCCTGAGCCGCCGGGAGGAGCACATGGAGGTCTTCGCCGTCGACCGGGACGGCCGCCGTGCCGGGACCTGGTGGTACGACGGCGACTGGAACGACTGGTACGACGTGCCGCGCGCCGTGGTCCCGGTCCCCGACGGCGAGATCCCGCAGGGCGACCGGCGCACCTTCGTCCTCGGCCGCGAGCTGAGCTATCTCTCCTCGTTCGGCATGTGGAATCCGATGATCTGTCATTCGGCCGAGGTCGTGGCGCGCAGCGACGGCAGCTACCGGTTCACGGCCCACGTGGAGAACACCGAGCCCGAGGGCGACTGCTCGTTCGATCTGGCGCTGGAGCTGGTCGGGACCTCGAAGCCGTTTCTCTTCGTCCTCAGCGGCGAGCTGGGCGCGCCGGGAGAGGAGTCCCGTGCCGCCCGGACGGGCCGGCGGACCCTGGGATTCCCCGCCGATCGGCTGATCGTGGAGGAAGGCACGTACGAGGCCCTGCGGGACCCGGCCTTCTGGCGCGAGGTCTTCACCTGCGCGGCGAGGTTCGAGATCGCTCCTCCGGTGGCGTGGAAGCACTACCCCGAGACGGAGCCGGACGGGCCGGACGAGGAGGACGCGGTTGCCGCGCCCCCCGCGGGGACGGCCGTGGGCCCGGCGGGGACCGGTGGCGGTGCGCACCCGGCAGGCGCATCCGCGGGGACCGGCGGCGGCCCGGTCACGTCCCCCGGTGAGGAGGTCCCGGGCACGCCGGGCCGGCCGGACGCTCCCGGGCCTGCGGCGAACACGGCCTCCTGGGCATGAGTGACGGGGCGTGCCGGCCCCGGGGGCCGCATCCCGGTATCCGGCCGCTTCGTCGATGCTCTTGCGGCGTCGCGATGGGGGGCCGGTGGTACGGCCCTCGGGGCCCCCTTTGACCATCTTCCGCATCAGCCCCGCCGTCGCCGGCGCCTTCCCCGGCACTCTCATCGCCGTCGTCACCGCCGCCGGGCGGGCCGATCGAGCGGCCCCCGGGCTGGGGAACCCGGACACGGCATCCGGGCGCCGGGCGGCCCCTCCCCCGGGTGAACCCGGTCGCGTGGCAGGGGCGTTACGGGTCGGGCGGGGGTTCTCCCCGGTCTCCCCCGCCTCGTCGCATCAGAACTCGCAGATCTGAGGCAGCGTCAACCCCCGTCGGATGAAGCCCCACGGCGGTGGTCCCGCCCGCCGGTCTCTCACCTCATGACAGCGGCCGGCCCGCCCGCAAGGCCCGCTGACCGGCGCCGGACCACGCCGGCCCTCCGGACCGGCGCAACCGGCTCTCACCGCCACCGGCGGCAACCCGAGAGAGCGCACCGGCCGTCCCGGAGCCGGCGCGGGCAGCACCCCCACCCTTCACATCCTGCATCATGTATGATCCATGGGCGGCGTTGCCGCTTACTCCGGCCCGGGAAGAAGGGACTGACATGACGAACGAACGCGACCACGAGGCCCGGCGACGGCGTGCCCATGAGGTGGTCGACCAGCTCCACGAGCGTCTGCTGGCACACGACATGATGGGGTTCGCCGACCTCTGGGCACCCGAGGGGACGATGGATTTCCCCTTCGCGCCGCCCGGCTGGGCGGCTCCGCGCAGCCGGGCCGAGGTGCGGGAGTACGTCCGCGACTACAACAAGAGCATCGACCCCCGGGCCATCAGGCATCAGACCCGTCATGAGACAGGCGATCCGGACACGCTGATCGTGGAATGGGGCGTCGACGCCGTCGCCGTCGCCGCCCAGAAGCCGTTCCCGATCGACTATGTCGCGGTGATCACCGTCGGGGAGGAGGGCATCACGTCCTACCGGGACTACTGGAACGCGCTGGGGGCGGGCATCGCGCTGGGCAGACTGCCCGGCATGGTGCGGGCCTACGAGGCGGCCGGCGCGGGGGAAGGGCGGCCGGCATGAGCACCAGGGGGAAGATCCTGGTCCTGGGCGCCTCCGGCAACACCGGCGCCCCGCTCACCCGGGCCCTGGCGTCCCGTGGCGTGGCATTCCGTACCGCGACACGGTCCACCGTGCCGCCGGACGGCGGGGAGCACATCCGGTTCGACTGGGAGGACCCGGCCACACACGCTCCCGCGGTGGAGGGCGTGGGGGCGGTGTACCTGGTCGCACCGGTCGGGGTGGCGGATCCCGCTCCGGTCGTCGAGCCGTTTCTCGCCGGGGCACTGCGCGTCGGCGTGCGCCGGGTGGTGATGCTGAGTTCGTCCGCGGTCACGACGGGCGACCCCGGGCTGGGCCAGGTCGACGCACTGGTGCGCTCACTCATGCCGGAGTGGGCGGTCCTGCGGCCCTCCTGGTTCATGCAGAACTTCGTCGGGGACCACCCGGTCGCCCACGGCATCCGGGCCGCGGGGGAGATCATCACCGCGACCGGTGACGGCCGGCTGGGCTTTGTCGACGCCCGCGACATCGCGGCCGTGGCCGCGGCACTGCTGACGGATGCGACCTGCGAGAACCGCGAACATCTCATCACCGGACCCGAGGCCCTGAGCTACGGCGACGCGGCGGCGCTGGTCAGTGAGGCCGGCGGCCGGCAGGTACGGCATGTGGACGTGAGCCCCGAGGAGTTCAGCCGACGCCTGATCGCAGCGGGGCACGAACCGTCGTTCTCGGCGTTCCTCGCCGCGCTGGACACCGACATCCGCAAGGGCACCCAGGAGCAACTCGCGGACACGGTCGAACGCCTCACCGGTCGCCCGCCGCTGTCGCTGCGGGCCTTCCTCACCGAGCACGGGGACGCGCTGGCGCCCACGGCACCGTAGCCTCAGCGCCGGCCCCAACGCCCGTCCCGACGCCCGTCCCAGCGGCATCCCGGCCGCACCGCCTCGCGCCGACCGGACGGATCCCCCCTGTGCAGGCCCCGGGTGTGCCGGGCCGGTCGGGGGGGGGCCCCCCCCCCCGGGCCGGGGGGCCCACCGCCCGGCCGAGGAGCAACGACCCCCGGGCCCCGGGT
>NZ_JBSGAW010000069.1:0-7320 GCF_053600955.1 Streptomyces sp. NPDC004838
AGGGAGGCGTACGTGGGCCCCTGGCTGCCCGAGCCGCTGCTCACCGCGCCGGACGTGGCCGAGGACGTCGAGCTGGCCGAGAGCGTGTCGATGGCGCTGATGCTCGTTCTGGAGACGCTCTCGCCGACCGAGCGCGCCGTCTTCGTGCTCCGGGAGGTCTTCGACATCGGTTACGACGAGATCGCGGCCGCGGTCGAGAAGAGCCCCGCGGCCGTCCGCCAGATCGCGCACCGCGCCCGCCGGCACGTCGATGCCCGCCGCCCTCGCCGGGTGGTCTCCCCGAGCGAGGCCCGAGCGGCTCTGGAGTCGTTCCGGCGCGCGCTCGAAACCAGGGACCTGCAAGGGCTCCTCGACGTGCTCGCCCCCGATGTCGTCCTGGTGAGCGACGGCGGCGGCGTCAAGCAGGCCGCGCTGCGGCCGATCACCGGCGCCGACAAGGTGATCCGCTTCTACCTCGGCACCGCGGACAGGGTCGCGGACACGATCACCTACGATCCCACGGTGGTCAACGGCAACCCGGCTCTCGTCGTGCGCGTGGGCGGCGAGATCGACGGCGTCATCGCGCTCCGGGTCGAGGACGCCCGCGTCGCCGGCCTGTACTACGTCCGCAACCCCGAGAAGCTGACCCTCGTCGAATCGGAGACGCCGCTCACCGTGCGTTGAGCACCGGGGCGGAGCCGGACGCGGCCGACCAGGCATCGCGTCCGGCTTCCCCTCGAAGATCACCGGAGGGCCGCCACGCCCAGGACTCCCCCGGCCCGCCCGCGCCGGCGATCGCGGCGCACGGCGTTCGGGGGCGGTGTCACGGGCGGGGGACGCCCAGCAGGTGGTCCAGCGCCAGTTGGTCCAGGGCCTCGAAGGCCATGCCCCGCTCGGCCGCGCCGTCCACGTCGAAGTCCTCGAAGGCCGAGCGGTCCGCGAGCAGCGCCGACAGCCCGTCGGCGGCCGTCGGCAGGGCCAGCTCGTCGAGCCGCGCCGCCCGGAGGGCCTCCCGCACGCGCGTGTCCGCGCGGAACGCCGACGCGCGCTCCCGGAGGATCAGATAGTTCCGCATGCAGCCCGCCGCCGACTCCCACACCCCGGCCGCGTCCTCCGTCCGCGGCGGCTTGAAGTCGAAGTGCCGCGGTCCTTCGTACCCGGCCGTCTCCAACAGGTCCACCAGCCAGAACGCCGACCGCAGGTCACCCGCGCCGAAGCGCAGGTCCTGGTCGTACTTGATGCCGTTCTGGCCGTTGAGGTCGATGTGGAAGAGCTTTCCGGCCCACAGCGCCTGGGCGATGGAGTGGGGGAAGTTCAGCCCGGCCATCTGCTCATGGCCGACCTCCGGGTTGACTCCGTACAGCTCGGGCCGTTCCAGTCGCTCGATGAAGGCGAGGGCGTGGCCGACGGTGGGCAGGAGGATGTCGCCGCGCGGCTCGTTGGGCTTGGGCTCGATGGCGAAGCGGAGTTCGTAGCCCTGCTCGGTGACGTACTCCCCGAGGAGGTCGAACGCCTCCTTCATCCGGTCGAGCGCGAGCCGTACGTCCTTCGCCGCGCCGGACTCCGCGCCCTCGCGTCCACCCCACGCCACATAGGTGCGGGCACCGAGTTCCGCCGCGAGGTCGATGTTGCGGATGGTCTTGCGGAGCGCGTAGCGGCGTACGTCCCGGTCGTTGGCGGTGAAGCCGCCGTCCTTGAAGACGGGGTGAGTGAAGAGGTTGGTGGTGGCCATGGGCACCACCAGCCCGGTTTCGTCGAGCGCCTGCCGGAAACGCTTGACGTGGGCATCGCGCGCGGACTCGGACGCGCCGAAGGGGATGAGGTCGTCGTCGTGGAAGGTCACCCCGTACGCGCCGAGCTCCGCGAGCCGCCGCACCGTCTCGGCGGGGTCCAGGGGCGGCCGGGTCGCGTCCCCGAACGGGTCCCTGCCCTGCCAGCCGACCGTCCAGAGACCGAAGCTGAATTTGTCGCCGGGTGTGGGGGTGAAGCCTTCCGTCATGGCTCTGACCGCCTTCTTTCCACAGTCTGACACGGTGTTTGTTTTCTTTGCTTACTAATCATGCACATCTGGGACGGGTTACAAAAGACCCTCAACACCTGTTCCTCCGCATGGCGTTGGCGTAATTTGTTCCCACTGCGGCCAAATCGGGCCGGACGGAGTGCAGGGGCAGAGAGGTGGAGGCAATGCCGACGCAGGCTGTCGTCATCGGTGTGGACAGCTCGACCCAGTCCGCCAAAGCGGCGTTCATCGAGGCGGCGACCGGCCGCACGCTCGCCGTGGGCCGGGCCGCGCACGAGGTCACCGGCGACGGGGGCGCGCGGGAGAGCGACCCCGAGGTGTGGTGGCACGCCCTGCGCGAGGCGGTGGCCTCGGGGCTCAAGGAGTCCGATGTGCCCGCGTCCGCCGTGACGGGCATCGCCGTCGCCGGGCAGCAGCACGGCCTCGTCGTCCTGGACGGGTCGGGGCGTCCGGTGCGGCCCGCGATGCTCTGGAACGACACCCGTTCCGCGCCGCAGGCCGCCGCCCTCACCGAGGCTCTCGGCGGGCCGAGCGCGTGGACGGCCCGCACCGGCTCCGTGCCCGTGGCGTCCGTGACGGCCTCGAAGTGGCGGTGGCTGCGGGAGCACGAGCCGCGCGCGGTGGAAGCCGCGAGGGCGGTACGGCTCCCCCACGACTTCCTCACCGAGCGGCTCGCGGGCGTCGCGGTCACGGATCCGGGCGACGCGTCCGGGACCGGCTGGTACTCCACCGCGACGGGCTCGTACGACCGCGAACTCCTGGAGCTCATCGGCCTCGACGCCGGACTGCTGCCCTCGGTGGCGGCGACCGGCGGCGAGCGCGTCGGCTCCCTCACCGGACCGGCGGCCGACGACCTGGGCCTGCCCGCGGGCATCGCGGTCGCGGCCGGCACGGGGGACAACATGGCCGCGGCCGTCGGTCTGGGGCTCGGCGGCTCGGGCCTGCTCGACCACCCCGTGCTCAGCCTCGGCACCTCGGGCACGGTGTACGCGGCGACCCGGACGCGGCCCGCGTCCGCCGCGCTCGCGGGGTTCGCCGCGACCGACGGCACCTATCTGCCCTTGGCGTGCACCCTGAACTGCACCCTGGCGGTGGACAAGGTCGCCTCGCTGCTGGGGCTGAGCCGCGACACGGCCGAGGCGGGCGGGGAGGTCGTCCTCCTTCCGTATCTCGACGGGGAGCGCACCCCCGATCTGCCGAACGCGTCCGGCCTGCTCACGGGCCTGCGGCATACGACGAGCCGTCAGCAGATCCTCGGGGCGGCGTACGAGGGAGCGGTGGTCACGGTCCTCCGCGCGCTCGACTCGGTCCTCGAAGCGTGCGGGCTCGCACCCGGCGATCCGGCGGTCGCGGCGCGGCCGCTGCGGCTGGTGGGGGGCGGCGCACGCGGCCGGCACTGGGTGGAGACCGTGCGCCGGCTGTCGGGCCGCCCCCTCCTGATCCCCTCTGCGGGCGAACTGGTCGCGACCGGCGCGGCGGCGCTCGCGGCCGGGGCGGTGTCGGGCGAGGACCCGGTGGCCGTGGCGCGTGCGTGGGAGGCGGCGGGGGCGGCGGGGCCCGTCACCGAACTGGCGGCGGTGGAGCGTGACATGGAGACGTGGGAGCGGGTCTCCGCGGTGCTGGCGGGGGTCACGGGGGCGGAGTGAGCGCCGCCTGGCCCTTGGGCGGGCGGCGGTGCGGGCGGCGGGCCCGCCGGTCCACCGGGGGCACTCGGGGGCCGGGCCCGGCCGTCCGGTGTCCGCCCGTCCGCTGTGAGACTGGCTCGGGCCCGTTCTCCGGCTCGCCCGCCGTCCGGTTGTCCAGTGCCCGGACGGCCGGGTGTCCGGCGTCAGGCTGGCTCGGGCCAGTTCTCTGGTTGCCCCGTGCCGCTTGCCGGGTGCCGGCCGTCCGCTGTCCGCCCGTCCGGCGTCGGGCTACCGCGGGCCCATGCTCCGGTTCGCCCGTCGCCCGGTTGTCCCGTGCCCGGACGGCCGGGTGTCCGCCCGTCCGGCGTCACACTGCCGCGAGCCCGGTTGTCCGGTTCGCCCGTCGCCCCGCGCCTGATTGCCGGGTGCACCCCGTCAGGCTGCCGCGAGCCCGGTTGCCGGGCGCTCGGGCGTCCGGGCCGTTTCTCGTCCGCGCGGCGCCGCGCGGACGGATCTCCGGCCCCGCGGCGGGCGATCCCGCGAGGACGTGCAGAGGCGGGCCGGGAAGGAAAAGGAGGGTCACGGACCGGGGTCCGGTGGGCCGCGCCGAGGCCCGGCAGCGCCCCCCGGCAGGCCCCTCCGGGGAATAGCCGCACACCCCGCGCGCGCTCACCGACGTGTGCGGTCCGGGGCTTGGTGGGCCCCGCTCGCGCATCGGCGGCGATCCGTGTCCGTAAAATGCGTTCGTACACCACACAGGACCCCGCTCACCCGCACGCGGTGAGAGGACGACCCACGCCTTGGGAGGCGAGCATGGGCACCCGTCGCACCTCACTGCCGGGAGTCGGGACGCAGTACGACTTCACGACCGAGGCCGGTCGGCATATCTCCGTCGTCGTGCACCACGACGGCCGGCGTTTCCTCGGCTTCTACGCGTCGGATGACCCCGACGCGTGCCAGTTGGAGGTCCCGCTGTCGTCGGAGGAGGCCACCGCGCTGGCGCACCTCATCGACCCCGAGCCCATCGACGCCGTACGGACGGACGGCATCGACCTGGTGACCGAGCACATCCCGGTGGGAACGCGCTCCCCGTACCTGGGGCGGCTGCTCGCCGATACGCAGGCCCGGACGAGGACCGGCGCGTCGATCGTCGCCGTACTGCGGCGGACGAGCGCGCATCCCTCACCGGGACCGGACTTCCGGTTCGCCCTCGGGGACACGCTGGTCGCCGTGGGAACCCGTGAGGGCGTGGACGCGCTCGCCGAGATCATCGCGGGGGTCTGAGGGTGCATGACACGACCTCGCTGCTGATCGAACTCGGTGCGATCATCCTGGGGCTGGGGCTGATAGGCCGGTTCGCCGGACGCATCGGCCTGTCCCCCATTCCCCTCTACCTTCTGGTGGGGCTGGCCTTCGGTCAAGGCGGCCTGTTCCCTTTCAGCGCCAGTGAGGACTTCGTGGCCGTCGGCGCCGAGATCGGCGTCATTCTGCTGCTGCTTCTGCTGGGCCTCGAGTACAGCGCGTCCGAACTGGTCGGCAGCCTCAAGACGCAGTACCCGTCGGGAGCGGTCGACTTCGTGCTCAACGCGCTGCCGGGCGCGGCGGCGGCCCTGCTGCTCGGCTGGGGGCCGGTCGCGGCGGTCGCCCTGGCCGGCGTCACCTGGATCTCGTCGTCCGGTGTGATCGCGAAGGTCCTCACGGACCTCGGGCGGCTGGGCAACCGGGAGACCCCGGTGATCCTGGGCATCCTGGTGATGGAAGACCTGGCGATGGCGGTCTATCTGCCGCTGCTCACCGCGCTGCTGGCCGGTGTGGGGCTCGCGGGCGGCAGCATCACGCTGCTGATCGCGCTGGGCGCGGTCGGGATCGTGCTGTATCTCGCGCTCCGGCACGGCCGCGTCATCAGCCGCGCGGTCTCCTCCGACAATCCGGAGATGCTGCTGCTGGTGGTGCTGGGCCTGACCCTGCTGGTAGCGGGAGTCGCACAGGAACTCCAGGTCTCCGCCGCCGTGGGCGCGTTCCTGGTCGGCATCGCGCTGTCCGGGGACGTCGCCGAAGGGGCGCGTAAGCTCCTCACTCCGCTGCGGGATCTGTTCGCCGCCGTGTTCTTCGTCTTCTTCGGGCTGTCGACCGATCCCACGAAGATCCCGCCGGTTCTGCTGCCCGCGCTGCTGCTCGCGATCATCACGGCGGGCACCAAGATCCTCACGGGCTGGTACGCGGCACGCCGGGCGGGCATCGGTCCTCGCGGCAGGCTCCGCGCCGGGGGCGCGCTGGTGGCCCGAGGCGAGTTCTCGATCGTCATCGCCGGGCTGGCGGTCGGCGCGGAACCCGGTATCGGACCGATCGCCACCGCGTACGTCCTGATCCTGGTGATCCTGGGGCCACTGGCCGCCCGCTGGACGGAACCCCTGGTCGCCAGGGTGAGCGCGTCCCGGAAGGGCACGGAGCCGCTGCCGGAGTGCCCGGACGGCGCTCCGGCGGCGGTTCCGCAGAACCTCTCGGCGGTGCCCGGCCCGCCGAAGCCGCCGGAACCCGTCACGCTCGACAAGACGGCCACCACCGACTGAAGGCCGGGCCGCGCGCGCCGGCCGACGCGGACCCGCCGCCCGTACCGGGCCACGCGTGCCGCTGTCGGCCGGCCTCCGTTTCCGGGCACAGTCAGCCAGGAGTGAGAACCCATGCCCCGAACGCCCGACGCCTTCCGGCTCCTCCCCGGTGCCGGGGACTCCCCCGTGATCCTGCACGTTCCGCACTCCTCACGGGTGATTCCCGAGTCGGTGCGCTCCGGCATCGTGCTCGGCGACAGCGCTCTGGAACGGGAGCTGGACCACATCACCGACGCCCACACGGCACAGCTGGCCGAGGCGGCGGCCTCGCGTGCCGCGGTCGCGCCCTGGCTCTTCGTCAACGGCCTCTCCCGCCTGGTCGTCGATCCGGAGCGGTTCCCCGACGAGCGCGAGGAGATGCTGGCGGTCGGCATGGGCGCGGTCTACACGGCGACGACGCACCGCGAGCCGCTGCGACCGGCCGACGCGGACCCGCGTCCGTTGCTCGAGCGGTACTTCCATCCGTACGCGCGGGCCATGACGGACGCGGTGGCCGGCCGGCTGGCCGCGACCGGACGGGCGGTCGTCGTCGACGTCCACTCGTATCCGGCCGAGCGGCTTCCGTACGAACTCCACGGGAACGGCCCCCGCCCGCCGGTCTGTCTGGGCACCGACGCGTTCCACACCTCGCCCGAGCTGCTCGCCCACGCCGAGCGGGCGTTCGCGGGCTTCGGCGGGACGGGCGTCGACAGCCCCTTCCGGGGTGCCTATGTGCCGCTGGAGTTCTACGGCCGGGATCCCCGCGTCACGGCGCTGATGATCGAGATCCGCCGGGATGTGTACATGCGCGAGCCGGGCGGTCCGCCGGGGCCGGGCCTCGGCGCGCTGGCGGACGCGCTCGCGAGCCTGGTGGACGACCTGTCCGGGCGGTCACCCTCCGACGGTCGGTAGCCCTCCGACGCCGACGGACAGCCGTCGCGTCCCCCGGCCGTACAGCCGTCGCGTCGCCGGGCCGGACAGCCTTCGCGTCCCCCGGGCCGGACCGTCGCGGTGACGGAGGCGGGGCGGGGCACCCATGGGTGCCCCGTCGCCGTCCTCGACGTGCCGTACGACCTCGAACTCCTCCGTGGCGACGACGGAGAGGACC
>NZ_JBSGAW010000070.1:0-6543 GCF_053600955.1 Streptomyces sp. NPDC004838
CACCGGGCAGGAGATCCGGGCCCACGTCAAAGCCCTGATCGCCGGTTACAAGGCCCCCCGGTCGGTCGAGTTCGTCGACGCGCTGCCGATGTCGGGTGCCGGGAAGATCCTCAAGCGCGAACTCCGCGACACCCACCAGAACTGAACACACCGAGAGCCGAATCGCCATGCCCTCCACGATTCACAGAAACGAGTACCGTTCATGAAACGCAGCATTTTCAACGAGGACCACGAGGCATTCCGGGCGACGATCCGGGAGTTCATCGCCAAGGAGGTCAAGCCCCACTTCGAGCAGTGGGAGACGGACAACCTCACCGACCGTGAGGTGTTCCGCAAGCTGGGCGCGCTGGGCGTGATGGGTTTCGGCATTCCCGAGGAGTACGGCGGCCCCGGCGACATCAGCTACAAGTACCAGGTCGTCATCTCCGAGGAGTGCGCGCTCGCGGGCGTGATGCTCGGTCACTACGGGGTCAGCACCGGCATCGTCCTGCCGTATCTGCTGAACCTGGCCGACGAGGGGCAGCGGCGGCGCTGGCTGCCCGGTATCGCCACCGGGGACATCATGCTCTGCGTGGCGATGACCGAGCCGGGCACCGGTTCGGATCTGGCGGGCATCCGCACCACCGCCACGCTGTCCGAGGACGGCAGCCACTATCTGCTCAACGGTGCGAAGACCTTCATCACCGGTGCGCGTAACTCCGAGCTGTGCGTGGTCGCGGCCCGTACCTCCCCGGCCACTTCCGAGGACCGCCGCCACGGTCTGAGCCTGCTGGTCGTGCCGACGGACAGCGAGGGCTTCGCCTTCGGCCGCAAGCTGGACAAGATCGGCCTGCGTTCCAGCGACACCAGCGAGATCTCCTTCACCGACGTCAAGGTGCCGGTGGAGAACCTGCTCGGCGAGGAGGGCAAGGGCTTCTCCTACCTCGGCCGCAACCTGCCCCGCGAGCGGCTCCAGATCGGTGTCGGCGCGGCCTCCACCGCCACCGCCGCGATCCGGTTCGCCAAGGAGTACGTCCAGGAGCGCACGGTCTTCGGCAAGCCGGTCGCGTCCTTCCAGAACACCAAGTTCGTCCTCGCCGAGTGCGCCACCGAGGTGGAGGCCCTGCAGGCACTGGTCGACAAGGCGATCGAGCTCGAAGACGCGCACGAGCTGACTCCGGCCGACGCCGCGCGGGTCAAGCTGTTCGGCACCGAGGTGGCCGGCCGGGTGATCGACAAGTGCCTCCAACTGCACGGCGGCTACGGCTACATGCTGGAGTACCCGATCGCCCGGCTCTACGCCGACACCCGCGTCAACCGCATCTACGGCGGCACCAGCGAGGTCATGAAGACCATCATCGCCAAGGACCTCGGCCTGTAGCCGGGCCCGGAAGCAGCCTCCCGGCGATTCCGCCGGGCGGCGACGCCGGCCGGGAGGCCCCACAGGACGACGGTATCGGCCGCGCGGAGGAGGAACAGTGAACAACCAGTCGCAGCGGAAGGGCACGGCCGTGGCAGCGCGCAGGCCGCCCAACCGCAGGGAGCAGATCCGCGTCGCGGCCACCGAACTGTTCCTGGAGCACGGCTACCACGACGTCTCGGTGACCGACGTCGCCGATGCCCTGGGCATCAGCGCCTCCGCCCTCTACCACCACTACCGGAACAAGCAGGACCTGCTGTTCCACGCCGTCCTCGGCGGCCTCGACACCGTGGACTCCGTCATGGAGACACGCGGACTGGACGAGGCCCTGCGGTCGCTGGCCGTGCTGGTCACCGGACGTCGCAAGGTGTTCGCCGCATGGGAACGCGGGGTCCGCGACCTCGACGGCTCCCAGCGCGAGGCCATTCGCGACCACGAGGCCGAGGTGGTCGCCCACTTCGGCCTGCTGCTGCGGGACGCCCGTCCTGAACTCGGCTCCGAGGACGTCGAGTTGGTCGCCCGAGCCGTGTTCGGGGTGCTCGGCAGCCGCAGTCGGCACCGGATCCGGCTGCCTCGGCGCGGTCACGAGCAGCTGATGTACCGCCTCGGCTCCGTGGTGGCCCACTGCCCGCTCTCGACCGGCGGGCGGTCCGGGGACGGGCAGCCACGGGCCCGGTCGCACGTCCCGGCATCCGCAGGGCTGCGGGTGCCCCGCCGGGACCAGATCCTCGCCGAGGCGGTCCGGCTCTTCGACGAGCGCGGCTACCAGTCGGTGACCATGGCCGACATCGGCGAGGCCGCCGGCATCGTCGCCTCCGGGCTCTACCGGCACTTCCCCGGGAAGGTCGACCTGCTGGTGGCCGCGACCAACCGGGGCGGCGAACGGATCCGGGCGGCAGCGGAACAGGCCCTGCTCCAGGCGGCGGACCCCCGGGCGGCGCTCAGGCTGCTGCTCCGCGCCCACATCGACGTCTCCGTCGAGAACGCGCAACTGATCGGCATCCTGGCCAACGAGCGGGACCAGCTCCCCGAGAAGGAGCGCACCGCGCTGCGCCGCTTCCAGGCCGCCTACCTGGACGTCTGGCTCCAGGTGCTCAGCGCGCTGCACCGGGGGCAGGACCCGGCCGAACTCAAGATCGTCATTCATGCCACCCACGCCATGACGTCCTTCGTCATCCGGTCGCCCCGCACCGGCCGGCGGCCCGACCTACGCGAGCGGCTGGCCGAACTGGCCGGCCACCTGCTGCTCGACCGCTGAGCGAGCAGCGCTCCGCCGAAGCCGGCCGCCGCCCCTGGCCGGCCGGCCACCCGCCCCGAGACTCCACACACCCGCACGATGGGGAGATACCGCCCAATGAAGCGCACCATCTACAACGACGGGCACGAGGCGTTCCGCTCCGTGATCCGCGACTTCGTCGCCAAGGAGGTCACGCCTCACTTCGCGGAGTGGGAGGCGGCCCGTCGGACCCCGCGGGAGCTCTTCCACAAGCTCGGCGCCCTGGGCGTGATGGGCTTCGACATCCCGGAGGAGTACGGCGGCCCGGGAGAGACCAGCTTCAAGTACCAGGCGATCATCGCCGAGGAGACCGCCGCCGCGGCGGGCGTCTCCTTCGCGCACTACTCGGTGACCACCAGCATCGTCCTGCCGTATCTGCTGAAGCTGGCCGACGAGGAGCAGCGGCGGCGCTGGCTGCCCGGCATCGCCACCGGCGAGACCGTGCTCTGCATCGCCATGACCGAGCCGGGCACCGGCTCGGACCTGGCGGGCATCCGCACCACCGCCACGCTGTCCGAGGACGGCTCCCACTACCTCCTCAACGGCTCCAAGACCTTCATCACCGGCGCGCTCAACTCCGAACTCTGCCTGGTCGCCGCCCGCACCGCCCCGGCCACTCCCGAGGACCGCCGGGCCGGACTGACCCTGCTGGTCGTCCCCACCGCCAGCGAGGGCTTCGGCTACGGCAAGCAGTTGGAGAAGATCGGCCTGCACGCCCGCGACACCTCCGAGCTGCACTTCACCGACGTCCAAGTGCCGGTGGAGAACGTCCTCGGGGAGGTCGGCAAGGGCTTCTCCTACCTCGGCCAGAACCTGCCGCGGGAACGGCTCTCCATCGCCGTCAACGCCGTCGCCGCCGCGACCGCGGCGATCCGGTTCGCCAAGGAGTACGTCCAGGAGCGCACGGTCTTCGGCAAGCCGGTCGCGTCCTTCCAGAACACCAAGTTCGTCCTCGCCGAGTGCGAGACCGAGGTGTCGGCCGCCCAGGCCATGGTCGACCGGGGCATCGAACTGGACGACACCCGGGAACTCACGCCCGCCGACGCCGCGCGGATCAAGCTGTTCGGCACCGAGGTCGCCGGCCGCGTGATCGACAAGTGCCTCCAGCTCCACGGCGGCTACGGCTACATGCTGGAGTACCCGATCGCCCGGCTCTACGCCGACACCCGCGTCAACCGCATCTACGGCGGCACCAGCGAGGTCATGAAGACCATCATCGCCAAGGACCTCGGCCTGTAGGACTTCGCACCCGTACACCCCGAAGAGAAGGACACAGCATCATGGGAACCCTGCACGGCAAGGTCGCCATCGTCTCCGGCTCCGGCCGCGGCATCGGCCGCGAGATCGCTCTGCGACTCGCCTCCGAAGGCGCTTGTGTCGTGGTCAACGACCTCGACCCGGAGCCCGCGGAGCAGACCGCGTCCGACATCAGGGCCGCCGGCGCCGACGCCGTGGTCTGCGTCGGCTCGGTGGTCGAGGAGGGCTTCGCCGAGCGGTTCGTGGGCACCGCCATCGACGCCTTCGGCGGCCTCGACATCATCGTCAACAACGCCGGCTACACCTGGGACTCGGTCATCCAGAAGATGACGGACGAGCAGTGGGACACCATCCTCGACGTCAACCTCAAGGCGCCGTTCCGCATTCTGCGCGCCGCCCAGGCGTTCATCAAGGCCAACCCGACCGAGTACCACCGCAAGGTCGTCAACATCTCCTCGACCTCCGGGTTCTACGGCAACGCCGGGCAGTCCAACTACGGCGCCGCCAAGGCCGGAGTGATCGGCCTGACCAAGACCCTGGCCAAGGAGTGGGGCCGCTACAAGGTCAATGTCAACGCCGTCGCCTTCGGCTTCATCCTGACCCGGATGACCGAGGTCACCGCTGCCGACAACGCCACCCTGGAGATCGACGGCCGGGAGATCCGGGTCGGGATGAACCCCGACCGCGCCGCCATGGCCTCCAAGATCATCCCCTTCGGCCGCCCGGGGACCCCCAAGGAGGCCGCCGGCGCGGTGTATCTGCTCTGCACGCCGGACGCCGACTACATCAACAGCCAGTGCATCGTGGTCGACGCGGGCCGCGTCTGACTCCCCAGCGGAAGAACGAGGTTTTCGCCATGTCCCTACTGGACGCCACCGACCCGCTCGGTTTCGACGAGCTGCTGGGCGAGGAGGACCGCGCCGTCCGTGACACCGTCCGGGCCTGGTGCCGGGACCGTGTGCTGCCGTACATCGCCGACTGGTACGAGGCGGGTGAGCTGCCCCAGGTCCGCGAGCTGGCCCGCGAGCTGGGCGCGATCGGCGCGCTGGGCATGCATCTGGAGGGCTACGGCTGCGCCGGGGCGAGCGCGGTCCAGTACGGCCTGGCCTGCCTGGAACTGGAGGCCGCCGACTCCGGCCTGCGCTCGCTGGTCTCCGTCCAGGGCTCGCTGGCCATGTACGCCGTCCACCGCTTCGGCTCCGAGGAGCACAAGCGGCAGTGGCTGCCGCGGATGGCCTCCGGCGAGGTCATCGGCTGCTTCGGCCTGACCGAGCCCGACCACGGCTCGGACCCCGCCTCGATGCGTACCAGCGCCAAGCGGGACGGCTCCGACTGGGTGCTCACCGGCCGCAAGATGTGGATCACCAACGGCTCGGTCGCCGGCGTCGCCGTGGTCTGGGCCCGCACCGACGAGGGCGTGCGCGGCTTCGTCGTCCCCACCGACACTCCCGGCTTCTCCGCCCCCGAGATCAAGCACAAGGGCTCCCTGCGCGCCAGTGTCACCAGCGAGCTGGTCCTGGACCGCGTACGCCTGCCCGGCGACGCCGTCCTCCCCGAGGTACGCGGCCTGCGCGGCCCGCTCTCCTGCCTCAACCAGGCCCGCTACGGCATCGTCTGGGGAGCGCTCGGCGCCGCCCGCACCTGCCTGGAGACCGCCCGCGACTACAGCACCACCCGCGAGCAGTTCGGCAGGCCCATCGGCGGCTTCCAGCTCACCCAGGCCAAGCTCGCCGACATGTCCCTGGAACTCAACAAGGCCCTCCTCCTCGCCCTCCACCTCGGCCACCGCATGGACGCCGGCACCCTGCGCCCGGAACAGGTCAGCTTCGGCAAGCTCAACAGCGTCCGCGAAGCCATCGACATCGCCCGCACCAGCCGGACCATCCTCGGCGCCAACGGCATCAGCTACGAATACCCGATCATGCGCCACGCCGACAACCTCGAATCCGTACTCACCTACGAAGGCACCCCCGAGATGCACCAACTCGTCATCGGCAAGGTCCTCACCGGCCAAGACGCCTTCCGCTGACCGGGCAGGGCCGGGCGCCGGCCCGTGCCCGGGATCCGTGCGAGGTCCTGGAGCCCATCACCGAAATCGATGCGGTACGAGGGCTTGACGCAAGGCGTGAAAGTGAAAAAACTGAATTCTCATTCACGCTAGCAGGGAGGTTGGCCGTGGCACCCCCGGACCCGCGAGAAAGCGAGCGCTCCCATGGGGCAGCCGGACGACCGGGCGGTGATCGCCGGCGCCCTCGACGGTCTCGGGCGTGCGCACGCGCCGCGGTTCGCCTCGGCGGGCCGGTACGGAGTGCGTGCCGACGCCATCGCCCCGGGTGCTGTACCGAGCCGGTCGAGGTCACCGGGCCGGACGCCGACGGCGGCCCGGGTCCGACCGCACCTGGAGCCCGCGCGGTACCGTTCCGTCCGCTCGGCAACGCCGGGACCGGGCGGGGCGGCCCCAGCCGGTCTTCCCCATCCGTGTCCCCCCGGCCCGCCGACGCGGTCGGGCCGTTGCTTCGGAGGATGTTGTGTATTTGACTCAGGCCCTGCATCGGGCGCTTCAGCAGTTTCCCGACCGGCCGTTGACGGTGTGCGGTGATCGGGTTCGTAC
>NZ_JBSGAW010000071.1:0-4572 GCF_053600955.1 Streptomyces sp. NPDC004838
CCGGTTGGTGTTGGTGGTGCATCACCTGGTGGTGGACGGGGTGTCGTGGCGGATCCTGCTGCCGGACCTGCAGGCCGCCTGCGAGGCCGTAGCCGAGGGCCGGTCGCCTCAACTCGACCCGGTGGCAACGTCGTTCAAGAGGTGGGCCGACCTGCTGACCGCCGAGGCCGCCCAGGACAACCGAGCCGCAGAGTTGGACGCCTGGGCAGAACTGTCGCGGGTGCCCGATGTCCTGCTGGGGGAGCGGAGGCTTGACCCGGCGGTGGACACGGCCGGGACCATGACGCACCGGTCCTGGACCGTCCCGGCGCAGGACGCGGCCCAGTTGGTGAATGCGGCGCCCTCGCTCTTCCACTGTGGTGTGCATGAGGTGCTGTTGGCGGGGCTGGCGGGGGCGGTGGCGCGCCGGCGGCCGGAGACCGCGAGCGGCGTGCTGGTCGATGTCGAGGGGCATGGTCGTGAACCTGTCGCCGGTGCGGATCTGTCGCGCACGGTCGGCTGGTTCACCAGCAGCCATCCGGTACGGCTGGACGTCACCGGCGTAGACCTGGAAGAGGTGCTGCGGGGCGGACCGGCGGCCGGTGCGCTGCTGAAGGTGGTCAAGGAACAGGTGCGGTCCGTGCCCGGCGGCGACGGCCTGGGCTACGGGCTGCTGCGGTACCTCAACCCGCGGACGAGCCCGGCTCTGTCCGAACTGCCCGCCGCGCAGATCGGCTTCAACTACCTGGGCCGCTTCACCACAGGCGGTCGCCGGTCGACCACCGCCGTGGATGCCTGGCAGCTGACCGGCCAGACCGCGATCGGCGGCTCGATCCCACCGCAGACACCCGCCCTGCACACCCTCGAAGCCGCCGCGACCGTCCAGGACCGCCCCGACGGACCGGAGTTGACCGTCACCCTCAGCTGGCCCGGCGGCCTGCTCGACGAGGCGGCGGCGCAGGAGCTGGGCCAGACATGGATGGACGTACTCGGCGCGCTGGCCGCGCACACGACCAACCCCGCCGCCGGCGGCCACACCCCGTCCGACTTCCCCCTCGTCCGCCTCAGCCGGGACAGCGTGGCGGAGCTGGAAGCCCGGGTGCCCGACCTGGCCGACGTCTGGCCACTGTCACCGCTGCACGAAGGCATGCTCTTCCACGCGGCCTTCGACGACGAGGGGCCGGACGTCTACCAGACGCAGCGCCTGCTGGCCCTCGACGGCCCACTCGACACGGCACGTCTGCGCGCGGCCTGGGAGGCGGTACTCGCCAGGCACCCGGCACTGCGGGCCGGCTTCCACGAGCAGGACTCCGGTGAGGCGGTCCAGGTCGTCGCGCGGCACGCGGAACTCCCGTGGCAGCAGGCCGACCTCTCCGGACTTCCGGAGTCCGAGGCCCTGGCGGAGGCCGAGCGGCTGGCCCGGAGCGACCTGGCGCGGCGCTTCGACCTGACGAAGCCGCCCCTGCTGCGCCTGCTGCTGGTCCGCCTGGGCGACAACCGGCACCGGCTCGCCCTCACCTGCCACCACATCCTGCTGGACGGCTGGTCGATGCCGATCGTCCTCAACGAGGTGTCCGCCGTCTACGCGGACGGCCGTGACGCCCCGACCCTGAAGCGCGTGGCCTCCTACCGGGACTACCTGGTGTGGCTCGGCCGCCAGGACAAGGAGGCCGCGCGCGCCGCCTGGCAGAAGGAGCTGGCCGGCGCGGACGAGCCGACACTGGTCGCCCCCGCTGCCGCCCCCGCCGTTGCGGCCGTGGGCAGTTGGCCGACGACGTCGGACGTGGTCTGGGAGGAGTGGTCCCTGGAACGGACCGCGGAGCTCGCCGAGTGGGCGCGCTCGCGTGGCCTGACGGTCAACACCGTGGTGCAGGGCGCCTGGGCGCTGGTGCTGGCGCGCCTCGCGGGCCGTACGGATGTCGTCTTCGGCGGCACCGTGGCGGGCCGGCCTGCCGAGCTGCCGGACGTCGAGTCGATGGTGGGCCTGTTCATCAACACCCTCCCCGTGCGCGTACGACTCGACGCCGACCAGCCGGTGGAGCGGCTGCTCACCGACCTCCAGGAACGGCAGGCCGCACTGATCGCCCATCAACACCTCGGTCTGCCCGGCATCCAGCAACTCGGCGGCCCCGGCGCGACGTTCGACACGATGCTGATGTTCGAGAACTACCCGCGCGGATCCGTCGCGCTCTCCGGTTCCGACCGGTCGGCCGACGACGTGACGATCACCCGGCTGCACACCGTGGCGGGCACGCATTATCCGCTGGCGTTGGGCGTCGTCCCCACCGACCGGCTCCGCGTGGTGGTGACGTACCGACCGGATCTCTTCGACCGGGAGCAGGCCGGCCTGATCGCCCGGCGTGTGGTGGGGGTGCTGGAGGAGATGCTGCGGAATCCGCTCGCGCCGGTGGGCCGGGTGGGTGTGCTGGGTGCGGCGGAGCGTGTGGCAGTGCTCGGCGGATCGAGTGCGGCGGTGAGTGGGGTCCTGAAGGGTTCCGTGCCGGAGCTGATTGAGGGGCGGGTGAGGGTGTCGGCGGGTGCGGTGGCGTTGGTGGAGGGTGATCGGTCGTTGTCGTATGGGGAGTTGTGGGCGGCGTCGGGTCGTGTGGCGTCGTTTCTCGCGGGTGCGGGTGTGCGGCGTGGTGATCGGGTCGCGGTGGTGATGGAGCGGTCCGTGGATCTGGTGGCGGTGCTGCTGGGGGTGTGGCGTGCGGGGGCGGCGTATGTCCCTGTGGATGCGGGGTCTCCGGCGGAGCGGGTGGCCCTGGTTCTGGCGGACTGTGCTCCGGTGGTGGTGGTGTGTGCGGAGGCGACGCGCGCGGTGGTGCCGGAGGGTGTCGGCGTGCGGGTCGTGGTGGTGGATGAGGCCGCTGTCGTGGGCGAGTTGGCCGTTTGCGGGGACGCGCCCGTGGTTCGGGTCGGTCCGGGTGATGTGGCGTATGTGATGTACACGTCTGGCTCGACGGGTGTGCCGAAGGGTGTGGCGGTGCCCCACGGCAGCGCGGCCGCGCTGGTCGGTGAGCGTGAGTGGCATGTGGGGCCGGGCGACACGGTGCTCATGTACGCGCCGCACGCCTTCGACGCGTCCATGTACGAGTTGTGGGTGCCGTTGGCCGCGGGTGGGCGCGTGGTGCTCGCCGAGCCCGGCATCCTCGACGGCCGCAGGATGCAGGCGTACGTGGCCGGTGGTGTGACGTCGGTGCATGTGACGGCGGGCCTGTTCCGGGCCCTGGCCGAGGAGGCGCCGGAGTGCTTCGCGGGCCTGCGCGAGGTGCTGAGCGGCGGTGACGTGGTGCCGGCCGCGTCGGCGGCCCGGGTGCGGGAGGTCTGCCCGGGCCTGGCGGTCCGCAACTGCTACGGGCCGACCGAGGTGACCATGTGCGTGACCTGGCACCAGGTGCGCCCCGACGAGCCGTTGGGCTCCGTGCTGCCCATCGGGGGGCCCATGCCGGGCCGCCGTACCTACGTACTGGATGCGTTCCTGCAACCGGTGCCGCCTGGCGTGACCGGTGAGCTCTACGCGGGCGGTGAGGGTCTGGCGCTGGGGTATTGGGGTCAGGCGGGTCTGTCGGCGGAGCGGTTCGTGGCGTGTCCGTTCGTGCCGGGTGAGCGGATGTACCGGACCGGCGATCTGGTGCGGTGGACCGATGACGGGGCGCTGGTCTTTGTCGGGCGTGCGGATGCGCAGGTGAAGATCCGTGGGTTCCGCGTGGAGCTGGGCGAGGTGGAGGCGGCGCTCGCCGCGCATCCGTCGGTGACCCAGGCCGTCGTGACGGCGATGGCCGATCACACGGGAGAGGTCCGCCTCACCGGATACGTCATTCCCGACGGCCCGAACGGCGTGGACTCCGACGATGTGCGCACGTACGCCGCCACCCGGCTGCCGGACTACATGGTCCCCACCGCCGTCCTCGCGCTCGACGCCCTCCCCGTCACCAGGAACGGCAAGCTCGACCGGGCGGCCCTGCCCGCACCGGAAGTCGCCGAGCGGACCACCGGACGCGAGCCGGAGACGGAGGCGGAGGCTATCCTCTGCCGGTTGGTCGCCGAGTTGCTGGGGTTGGAACGGGTCGGGGTCGAGGACAGCTTCTTCGAGCTGGGTGGCGACTCGATCATGTCGATGCAGTTGGTGGCACGGGCCCGGCGCGCGGGGCTGGCGCTGAAGGTGCAGGACGTCTTCGCCCAGACGACCCCTGCGGGGCTTGCCGCGGTGGCGGGAACGGCGAGCGGCGATGCTGTTGCGGCCGAGGCCGACTCGGGTGTGGGTGTGGTGCCGTGGACGCCGGTGATGCGGACGCTGGGGGAGCACGCCGCTGCGCCGGGGTTCGCGCAGTGGGCGGTGGTCGGGGCTCCGCCGGGGCTGGGGGTGGAGGTGCTGGGCGCTGGGCTGGGTGCGGTGCTGGACGCGCATGCGGTGTTGCGGGCGCGGGTGGGTGAGGCGTTCACGCTCCTGGTCGAGCCCGGTTCGGTGGACTTGGGTGCGCTGGTCACCCGCGTAGACGCGGTGACTGGTGATCTGGATGAGGTTGCGGGCCGGGTGGCGCGTGAGGCGGTGGGGCGGCTGGATCCTGCGTCCGGTGTGATGGTGCGGGC
>NZ_JBSGAW010000072.1:0-4234 GCF_053600955.1 Streptomyces sp. NPDC004838
CGCGTGCCCGAGAATCAACTGATAGCCGGGCGTTACCGGTTGCTGAGCCCGCTGGCCAGCCCGCCGCCGCTCGCTCATCCAATCCACCACAGGCCCGGCCCGGCGAATGCCGTCACCGCACCGTGTCCGACCGCCTCACTGCGCGCCCGGCCGCACCAGCCCGCTCTCGTACGCGTACACCGCGGCCTGCACCCGGTCACGCAGCCCCAGCTTGGTCAGCACATGACCCACATGCGTCTTCACCGTCGTCTCACTGACGAACAGATCCGCCGCGATCTCGGCATTCGACAGACCACGGGCCACCAGCTTCAGCACCTCCACCTCACGCTCGGTCAGCGTGTGCAGCGTGTCCGGAACCTGCTCCTCACCCGACGGCAGATGCCCCGCGTACTTGTCCAACAGCCTGCGCGTGATACTCGGCGCGAGCATCGCCTCGCCCGCCGCGACCACCCGGATCGCCTGCACCAGCTCATTGGCCGGAGCGTCCTTCAGCAGAAAGCCACTCGCCCCCGCCCGCAGCGCCTCCACCACGTACTCGTCCAGATCGAACGTCGTCAGCACCAGCACCTTCGCCGGACCGTCCCGTCCCGGCCCCGTGATCTGCCGCGTCGCCTCGACCCCGTCCATCCGCGGCATCCGGATGTCCATCAGCACCACATCGGGCTGGAGGGCCCGCACCTGATCGAGCGCCTGCAGGCCGTCCCCGGCCTCGCCGACGACCGCGATGTCCTGCTCCGCCTCCAGAATCATCCGAAACCCGGTACGCAGCAGCGGCTGGTCATCGACCAGCAGGACGCGGATAGCCACAGGAACTCCTCACACTCGGTCCCGGCCCATTCTGCCCTGACCGTCTTCGGGCGAAGCGGCCGGGGAAACGCTCAGCGGGTAGACGGGGGGAGTGCCGCCGAATTCCGGACACATCGCCTGGTGATCACACCAACCGCACAGTTTCGTCGGCCGAGGCCGCCAGTCCCCCGACTCCGTAGCCGCCCTGATCGCCTCCCACAGCGCCAGCAGCTTGCGCTCCACCCGCTCCAGATCCGCCGGCACCGGGTCGTACGTCAGCACATCACCGCTGCCCAGATACACCAGCTGCAGCCGGCGAGGCACCACCTTCTTCAGCCGCCAGATCACCAGCGCGTAGAACTTCATCTGGAACAGCGCGCCCTCGCTGTACTCCGGGCGCGGAGCCTTCCCCGTCTTGTAGTCGACGATCCGCACCTCACCGGTCGGCGCCACATCCACCCGGTCGATGACCCCACGGAGCCGCAGGCCGGAATCCAGCTCCGTCTCGACGAACATCTCCCGCTCGGCCGGCTCCAGCCGTGTCGGATCCTCCAGCGAGAACCACCGCTCCACCAGCGCCTCGGCCTCACCCAGCCATCGTGACAGCCGCTCACCGCCCTCATCCCCCGCGAACAGCTCACCCAACTCGGGCCGCGACTCCACCAGCCGCTCCCACTGGCCCGGAATCAGCGACTTCGCGGCCGGCGGCGTACGTTCCGCGGCCGGAGCGTCGAAGAGCCGCTCCAGCACCGCGTGCACCAGCGTCCCCCGGGTGGCCGCCTCACTCGGCTTCTCCGGAAGCCTGTCGATCACCCGGAACCGGTACAGCAGCGGGCACTGCATGAAATCACCGGCCCGCGAAGGCGACAGCGACATCGGCACGGCACCCGGCGAAGGCTCCTGACTCGTACTCATGACGCAGACCCTACGACCCGCCACTGACAGCGAGCGCAATACCATCGACCACAGAGGCCCGCGCACTGCATGATCGGGCGAGAGATGATCGAAGCAGAGGCCGGACCGGAGAGAGGGCCGGAGACCGGTCGACGATCTCGCGACGAAGGGACCCCGTGAACCAGGACGACTCGAGGGACGACTCGAGAGGCGAGCGCTCACGCGCGTCGGCCGGCACGGGAGGAAAGCCCCCCGAGGACGGCAAACGGCAGCGCCCCGACGGCCCCGGCGGAGGAATCCTCATGGGCCGACCCTTCGGCGTGCCCGTGTACGTCGCACCCAGCTGGTTCCTCGTCGCCGCGCTCATCACCTGGGTCTTCGGCGGACAGCTCAACCGGGTCCTGCCGGAACTCGGCGGACTCAGCTACCTCGTCTCCCTCTTCTTCGCCGTCGCCTTCTACGCCTCCGTACTCGTCCACGAACTGGCGCACACCGTCGCCGCACTCCGCTTCAAACTGCCGGTACGGCGCATCCAGCTCCAGTTCTTCGGCGGAGTGTCCGAAATCGAGAAGGAGTCCGAGACCCCCGGCCGCGAATTCGTCCTCGCCTTCGTCGGCCCCCTCCTCTCCCTCGTCCTCGCGGGCGTCTTCTACCTCGCCATGCAGACCGTCGAGCCCGGCACCGTACCCGGAGTACTCCTCGCCGGACTGATGATCTCCAACCTCATCGTCGCCGTCTTCAACCTCCTCCCCGGCCTCCCGCTCGACGGCGGCCGGATGCTGCGCGCCGTCGTCTGGAAGATCACCGGCAAACCCATGAGCGGCACCGTCGCAGCCGCCTGGGTCGGACGAGCACTCGCCATCGCCGTACTGATCGGCCTCCCCCTCCTCACCCACACCGGCGCCCTCGGCAACCCCACCCAGACGCTCGGCGGCATGGAAACCGTCACCGACGCCCTGCTCGCCGCGATCCTCGCCGCGATCATCTGGACCGGCGCCGGCAACAGCCTCCGTATGGCCCGCCTCCGCGAACACCTCCCCGAACTGGCGGCCCGGACCCTCACCCGCCGCGCCGTCCCCGTCGAATCCGCCACCCCCCTCTCCGAAGCCCTCCGCCGCGCCAACGAGGCCGGAGCCCGCGCACTCGTCATCGTCGACGGCCAGGGCAACCCCACCGCCCTCGTCCGCGAAACGGCCATCGTCGGAGTGCCCGAACACCGTCGCCCCTGGGTCGCCGTCAGCGGCCTCGCCCAAGAACTCACCGACGGCATGAGGATCCCCGCCGACCTGGCGGGAGAACCACTGCTCGACACACTGCGGGCGACACCCGCGACGGAGTACCTCGTGGTCGAGGACACGGGAGAGGTCTACGGGGTTCTGTCGACGGCGGACGTCGAGAAGGCGTTCGTCGCGGCCATGGCGAGGCCGCAGTAACCTTCCGGTCACCCACCGACAACGTCCCACCCGCCCAGGGATGGGCCCCGGCTCGCTGGTCCGTGGGGCACGCAGGGGCCGGTAGGCTGGTCACATGTCCGAACCGACCGGTGCCGCCCGCCGACGCGGGCCCTTCAAGGTCGGGGACCAGGTCCAGCTCACCGACCCCAAGGGACGCCACTACACGTTCACGCTCGAGGCCGGGAAGAACTTCCACACCCACAAAGGGTCCTTCCCGCACGACGAGCTGATCGGTACTCCCGAGGGCAGTGTTGTCCGAACCACGGGAAACGTCGCCTACCTCGCGCTGCGCCCCCTGCTCCCCGACTACGTCCTGTCCATGCCCCGCGGCGCCGCCGTGGTCTACCCCAAGGACGCGGGGCAGATCCTGGCCTTCGCCGACATCTTCGCCGGCGCGCGCGTCGTCGAGGCCGGAGTGGGCTCCGGATCGCTCAGCGCCTTCCTGCTGCGCGCCATCGGCGACCACGGCATGCTGCACTCGTACGAGCGCCGCCAGGACTTCGCGGAGATCGCCCAGCAGAACGTGGAACGCTACTTCGGCGGCCCGCACCCCGCGTGGCAGCTGACCGTAGGCGATCTCCAGGACAATCTGGTGGACGCGGACGTCGACCGCGTCATCCTGGACATGCTCGCCCCCTGGGAGTGCCTGGAGGCCGTCTCCAAGGCGCTCGTGCCCGGCGGCATCCTCTGCTGCTACGTCGCCACCACGACACAGCTCTCACGGACCGTGGAGTCCATCCGCGAGATCGGCTGCTTCGCCGAGCCCCAGCCGTGGGAGTCGATGATCCGGAACTGGCACGTCGAAGGACTCGCCGTCCGCCCCGACCACCGGATGATCGGCCACACCGGCTTCCTGGTCACCGCCCGCCGTCTCGCCGACGGCGTCGAGCCCCCGATGCGCCGCCGCAGGCCCGCCAAGGGCGCGTACGGCGACGACTACGTCGGCTGGGGCGGCGGGAAGGAAAAGCCCGCCGACAACGGCTGACACCGGGACAATCCCAGGACCCCGCGGCCGAGTTCCCGGTTCACCCCATGCTGCCCAGCGCGGTGGTGCCGAGACCGAGGGGGGAGCCGATGAGCTGCCCGGTGGAGCCGTCGAT
>NZ_JBSGAW010000073.1:0-2568 GCF_053600955.1 Streptomyces sp. NPDC004838
CCGGTTGGTGTTGGTGGTGCATCACCTGGTGGTGGACGGGGTGTCGTGGCGGATCCTGCTGCCGGACCTGCAGGCCGCCTGCGAGGCCGTAGCCGCAGGACGGACACCCGAACTCGACCCCGTCGCAACGTCGTTCAAGCAATGGGCCGACCTCCTGACCCAGCAGGCCACGTCGGACGGCCGGCTCTCCGAGCTGGAACAGTGGATCGACCGGATCGGCGAGGCTGAACCGCCGCTGGGGACGAGCAAGTTCGACCCGGACCGCGACACGGTGTCGAACCTGGTCCATCGGACGTGGACCGTGCCCTCGGCCCAGGCACACACGCTCGTCGGCGATACGCCTGCGCTCTTCCACTGCGGGGTGCATGAGGTGCTGTTGGCGGGGCTGGCGGGGGCGGTGGCCCGGTGGCGGCCGGAGACCGTGGACGGTGTGCTCGTCGACGTGGAGGGGCATGGTCGTGAACCGGTCGCCGGTGCGGATCTCTCGCGCACGGTCGGCTGGTTCACCAGCAGCCACCCGGTACGGCTGGCGGTCACCGGCGTGGACCTGGAAGAGGTCCTGGCAGGTGGACCGGCGGCCGGTGCGCTGCTGAAGGTGGTCAAGGAACAGGTGCGGTCCGTGCCCGGCGGCGACGGCCTGGGCTACGGGCTGCTGCGGTACCTCAACCCGCGGACGAGCCCGGCTCTGTCCGAACTGCCCGCCGCGCAGATCGGCTTCAACTACCTGGGCCGCTTCACCACAGGCGGTCGCCGGTCGACCACCGCCGTGGACGCCTGGCAGCTGACCGGCCAGACCGCGATCGGCGGCTCGGCCGCACCGCGGATGCCCGCCCTGCACACCCTCGAAGCCGCCGCCGTCGTACAGGACGGTGCCGACGGTTCCGAGCTGAAGCTCACGTTGAGTTGGCCGACGACGGTCCTCGACGAGGCAGCGGTCGAGGACCTGGGCCGGGCATGGCTGGCCCTGCTCGCCGGACTCGCCGCACACACGGCCGACCCCGCGGCGGGCGGTCACACGTCCTCCGACTTCCCGCTCGTCGACCTCGCGCAGGACGAGGTGGACGAACTCGAAGCCGGTTTCACCGGCGGCGTCTCCTGACCGGATACCAGGCATTGAGGAGAGAAGCGATGACCCGAACCGCAGTCGAGGACGTGTGGCCCCTGTCTCCGCTTCAGGAGGGGCTGTTGTTCCACGCCGCCTTGGACGACCAGGGACCCGACGTCTACCAGGGGCAGCGGCTGTTCGACCTCACCGGACCGCTGGACGCGGGGCGGCTGCGGACGGCATGGGAGACGCTCCTGGCTCGCCACCCGGCCCTGCGAGCGGGCTTCCGGCGACGCAAGTCGGGAGAGGCGATGCAGGTCATCGCCCGGGACGTCGTACTGCCGTGGCGCGAAGCCGATCTCTCCGGGCTCCCCGACGTCGAGATGGCGGCCGGCCTGCACAAACTGGCCGAGGCCGAGCGGGCGGAGCGATTCCAGCTCGCGGTTCCGCCGCTGCTCAGACTGCTGCTGATCAAGCTGGGTGAGAGGCGGCACCGTCTGGTGCTCACCAGCCACCACGTCCTCATGGACGGCTGGTCCCTGCCCGTGCTGCTGAGGGAACTGAGGACGCTGTACGCGGCCGACGGCGACCCCGGCGCCCTGTCGGCGCCCGCCTCCTACCGGGACTACCTGGTGTGGCTCGGCCGCCAGGACAAGGAGGCCGCGCGCACCGCATGGGAGGAGGAACTGGCCGACGCTCAGGAGCCGACTCTGGTGGCTCCGGCCGCCCCAGGAAGGGCACCCCTGGCCCCGGAGATCCTCACCCGTGAGGTACCCGCACGCCTGGCCGAGGACGTGACGTCCTTCGCCCGTCGGCACGGCCTGACGGTGAACACGGTGGTGCAGGGTGCCTGGGCGCTGGTGCTGGCCCGTCTGTCCGGCCGTACGGACGTCGTCTTCGGCGTGACCGTGGCGGGGCGCCCGGCGGAGCTGCCGGGTGTCGAGTCGATGGTCGGTCTGTTCATCAACACCGTGCCCGTGCGGGTGCGCCTCGACGGTGCGCAGCCGGTGGTGCGGATGCTCGCCGAGCTTCAGGAGCGACAGAAGAACCTGATCGGCCATCAGCACCTCGGCCTGTCCGAGGTCCAGCAACTCACCGGCCCCGGGGCGACCTTCGACACGCTCCTCGTCTACGAGAACTACCCCCGCACCCCGGCTCGGCCGGCCACCGAGGACACGTTCGACCTGCGGGTCATCGCCGGTGAGGAGACAGCGCACTACCCCTACACGCTCGTCGTGTCCCCGGGCACCCCGATGCGCTGCAAGCTCGACTACCGACCGGACCTGTTCGACCGCGACACCGCCGAGTCGGTGTTCACCAGGTTCTTCGCGGTCCTTGAGCAGATGGTCGGGGATCCGTCGGTGCTGGTGGGCCGGGTGGGTGTGCTGGGTGCGGCGGAGCGTGTGGCAGTGCTCGGCGGATCGAGTGCGGCGGGCGGGGTTCCGGCCGGGTTGGTGCCGGAGCTGATTGAGGGGCGGGTGAGGGAGTCGGCGGGTGCGGTGGCGTTGGTGGAGGGTGATCGG
>NZ_JBSGAW010000074.1:0-2165 GCF_053600955.1 Streptomyces sp. NPDC004838
TCGGCGCGGAAGTCGGTGGGCCAGGTCAGGGGGGCGGCCGCGGCGGCGATGGGGCCGGAGCCGGTGGCGGTGTTCCAGGCGTGGCGGACGGCTTCCTCGCTGACGCGGGTGCCGAGGTTCTCGTCGAGGTTGTAGAAGTCGTTGTAGAAGCCGGTGAAGAAGGCGTAGCGGTCCTTCTTGACGGCTTGGGAGACGCCTTCGAAGAAGGAGGGGGGTGCGGCGCCGTCGGGGTTGTCGTCGGTGATGGCGAGGTACGGTTCGAGGGCGGCGAGGAAGACGGCTCTGGCGACGCGGTCGGAGCCGTAGACCGAGAGGTAGCGGGCGACTTCCCCGGTGCCCATGGAGAAGCCGACCAGGACCGCGTCGTTCAGGTCCAGCGTCTCCAGCAGGACATGGAGGTCGGCGGCGAAGGTGTCGTAGTCGTAACCGGTCGAGGGCTGGCTGGACTTCCCGAAACCGCGCCGGTCGTAGGTGATCACCCGGTACCCGGCGTCCAGCAGGGCCGGCACCTGCCCCTCCCACGAGTTCCCGTCCAGCGGATACCCGTGGATCAGCACCACCGGCTGCCCGGCCCCCTTGTCCTCGTAGTGCAGCTCGATGTCCACACTGTTCTCCGTACCGACCTTGATACGCCCCATGATCCTGACCCCTTCCGGGAGTTCGGTGTGTGTCGCGTTCCGACACCCATGACTATACGACCGGTCTACTCGCGACGTCAACACGTCCACGCCGAGAGTTGTCGGGGTCGTGATCGGCCATGTGCCGGAGAGTGGGGCGTCGTCCACGGGAGGACTCCGGACCGGTCAGGCCGCCGAGAGGGAAGCGCCGCGGGAGCGGGTCCGTCAGCGCGCCGAAAGGTAAGGGAACGGCAAAGCGCCCTTACTCGTTACCCCTGTCATGACAGCTATGACTCCCGGCTCGAACATCCCTCTCTCCTCCGCCCGCGTGGCGGTGGACGTCGCCGCACCCGTGCGGCTCGACGTATCGGGCCTGCTGCTCACCGCCGACGGCAAGGTGCGCTCGGACGACGACTTTATTTTTTACAACCAGCCGACGGGCCCCGGAGTCAGCTACCGCTCCGGCGGGGGCGCCGCCCCGGACGCGATCGTGGTGGACACCGCCGCCCTCCCGCCCGGCATCGAGAAGATCGTCGTGACGGCCAGCCCGGACGCGGCGGGCCAGACCTTCCAGGGCATCGAGCCCACCGCCACCATCCGGAACGCGGACGACGGCAGCGCGATGGCCACGTTCACCCCGCCGCGGCTCGGCGGCGAGACCGCGCTGGTCGTCGTGGAGATCTATCTGCGCAACGGCGCCTGGAAGGCCCGCGCGGTGGGTCAGGGCTATGCGAACGGGCTGGCGGGCATCGCCACGGACTTCGGCGTCTCGGTGGAGGAGCCCGCCGCCGCCCCGGCCGCGCCCGTCGCCCCGCCGGCACCTCCCGCGCCCGTGGCGCCCGTCGACCCCAGGGTGGCCGCTCCGGCGCCCCCTGCTGCTCCTCCGGCTCCCCCGGCGCCCGCGCCCGGCACCGGGAAGGTCAATCTGGACAAGGGCCGGGTCAGCCTCCAGAAGAACCAGACGGTGTCGCTGGTCAAGGGCGGCCGCCCGCTGCTCTCCCAGGTCAAGATGGGCCTCGGCTGGGAGCCCGCGTACCGGGGCAAGAACATCGACCTGGACGCCTCGGTCATCGCCTACGGCCCGAACCGCAACCACCTGGACAGCTGCTACTTCGGCAAGCTGAACATCCTGAACAACGCGATCAGGCATTCCGGCGACAATCTGACCGGTGAGGGCGCGGGCGACGACGAGGTGATCACGGTCGACCTCGGCCGGCTCCCCGCGGAGGCCACCGGCCTGGTCTTCACGGTGAACTCGTTCTCGGGCCAGAAGTTCACCGAGGTCGCCAAGGCGTACTGCCGGCTGCTGGACGCGTCGACGGGTGAGGAGCTGGTCCGCTTCGAGCTGACCAGCGCGGAGCCGCAGACCGGCGTGATGATGGCGAAGCTGATCCGGCAGTTCTCCGGCGAGTGGGAGATGACGGCCATGGGCGACTTCGTGAAGTCCCGGACCGTGCGGGGCATGGTGAAGCCCGCGGCACAGGCGCTCTGAGGGGGCCGTGCCGTATCGCTGTCGTGGGGTTCGCCGTCATCTCGGTGACGGCGAAC
>NZ_JBSGAW010000075.1:0-1974 GCF_053600955.1 Streptomyces sp. NPDC004838
GACTGGCCCTTCTTCGCCGGGAGGGAGAACAGCGCGCGGACGCTGTTCCCGGACGACTGGGCCCGGACCGACCGGCCCGGGCCCGCTGCAGCACCGACCACCGGGTGCCCTGACCCGCTACTGGCCGCAAACCGACGCGACACAGGGACCTTCCGCGGGGCACGGTGACGCGTGCCCCGCGGACACGAAGGGGCCGGCCCTTTCCTGCGCGGTGGCTGCCGGGGCCGGACGCCGGCCCGATTGGGCCTCCTTTTTCCCGTGACGGGACTGCTCAGGGGTGCGGGCGGGCGTGGCGGTGCACGAGTTCCATGCCGAGGGCGAGCAGGAGCTGTCGCCCGGTCTGGTCGAACTGCTCCTGGAGGGTGGGCTCGCGGAAGAGGTGGGTCAGCTGTCCGGCTTCGGCGGCGAGGCCGGAGCGCTCGGCGAGGTAGCCGGTCATGGAAGCGCGGTGGACGGCGCGGGCCCGCTCCAGCAGCGCGCCGTCCACCTTGCCGTCCAGGGTGCGGCTCAGCGCGGCGCACAGGGCCTCGACGTGGGTCACGACCGCCTCGACGGTCATCGGTGCCTGTGCGGGCCCGAGCGCGCGGACGAGGCCGCTGGCGGCGAACGCCGACTCCGGCTCCATCACGTCCCGCACGGCGTCCAGCAGTTCGGCCCGCCCGCGCACCGTCAAGGCCTTGCCGTTGCCCAGCTCGGCGGTGATCCGCACGAACCGGGCCCGCGCCGTCTCGGTGGCCAGCTGATGCCCGACCTGCTCCAGCAGACCCATGGCGCCCTCGCGCGCCACCTCCTGACTGCGCCGGCTGCGCCCCACCCACGTCGCCCACGCCCGCTGCGCCTGCCGCGTGGGCATGTAGCCGTCCCACCACAGCCACATCGCCAGCGGAACCTGCGCGAGCGCGCTCAGGTGCGCCACCTGCTGCCGCTTGTCCAGCAGAAGCAGCAGCAACCGACGCTGGTTGACGCTGTGCTCGGCCTTGTCCGAGCCACGCCGCCGGGTCCGTAGACGGGGCTGGTCCAACAGCCCCTTGGCGATCCAGTCGTGGATCCGCCGTACGGTCATGTCCGGATGGTCGGCCGCATGGGCATCCGCGACGAGATCGTCGATGGTGCCGGGCCCGGTGATGCTCTCCCAGGTGTACACGGGGTGGAAATTACACCGTTCTCCCCCCAAGCAGGCCCCTGCTGAGGATGCATCACCCACCACTCGGATGCCACGATCAATGAAGCAGCACAACGGCCCGCGGACCGCCCGCTGCACCACCCCTCCCGCACGGCGCACCGCCGCGCCCTGCCCGAACGAAGGAAACCCACCATGCCGAAGAAGAACCACACCTCCTCCACCTCCCCGGCCAGAACCACGTGACGCCCGCCCCTGCGTCGTGGCGGCGCCTCGTCTACGTAGCGATCCTCACCGGAGCCGTTCACCACATCGGGAGCCTTCTGGCCGGCCTCGCGGCAGCACGACTGACCCGGTGACACACGAGGAAGAGGAACTCAACACTCCTGCAGCCGAAACCAACTGACATCACCTCACCCCACCGGACACACCACAGCCCGCACACACCGCAATCTCCACCTCACAGAGGAACACCCCCGAAACCCGGATTCACCAAAAGTTACGCAACGAAGGAAACAGCGAATCAGCCCTGACCACACCGCCCTGTAACCAGCCGCCCGCGAACGCGGGCCGGGTCCGGGAGCGCAGCGGACGGACCCTCAAGACTCCTTCCAAGCGAAGTGGGCCCCGGCTCGGAGCGAAAGCGAAGAGCCGGAAAAGGGACCAGCCCAATCTCCGGATTCAGCAAAAATCCTGACGGAAGGAAACATGGCTCGGAGCGAAGCGCAGAGCCAACTCCTCGCTTCGCGAGGAGCTTCAATCTCAGGCATGTCGTTCCTCATGACAGAGGGGACCGGGGGCGTGCCGCAGAATCATCGCTCCGGCGGCGAACAGAACCACAGACCTCCTGGGCT
>NZ_JBSGAW010000076.1:0-1654 GCF_053600955.1 Streptomyces sp. NPDC004838
AGAAGCTGTTGTCTTTCCGCACTTGATCGCCGTGTTGTCGCTGGTCAGGCATGGTGCCGGGGTTTCCGTGGCAGACAGAGCACGTCGTGTCAGCGTTGCTGTGGAGGTGCGGGATGCCGTCGGTGATCGGGCTGCTGGAGGAGCGGGAACGAGCTGCCGCTCAGCGAGTGGAAGTACTGCGGACCGAGGCGGACCGGGTGCTGGCCGCGTTGCGGGAAGCGGAACTCGACTGGGAGCGGTTCGTCGTCTCCCGGGAGACTGTGGTCGAGGTTCTCTCCGGCCCGGATGGTGTGGCGGAGGCTGACACGTCGGCGTCCGGGGATCCTGAACCGTCGCCGTCGCCGTCGCCGTCGCCGTCGGGTGCGGTGCCGGGGTCGGTGGTGCCCGCATGGTGTGAAGGGCTCGTGGTGTCGGTGCTGTCGCCGGAGTATCAGCGGATCATGACGGTCCTGATCGCTGCGGAAAGGGCGTTGTCCTGCAAGGAACTCGCCTCTGAGCTCGGGGTGGAGCCGGGGGCGGCGAAGGTGGAGGGAGTGCGGTCGAAGGCGAACCGGCTGGTGCGGCAAGGGTGGCTGGTCAAGGAGCCCTCGGGCCGGTTCGGGCTCAGGGTCGGCGTGCGAGGCGGCGGGTCATGAGCATCGTCATCGACCACAGGATCATCGCCTCGCTGGAGTCGCACCGGCGCTCGTAGTCGCGGGCCAGACGCCGCGAGCGCAACAGCCACCCGAAACTTCTCTCCACCACCCACCGTCTCGGCAGCACCACAAACCCCTTCACGTCGTCACTGCGCCTGACGACCGTGACGATCAGCTGCAGCACGGCCAGGGCCCAGGTGACCAGCACTCCGGTGTAGCCGCCGTCGGCCCACAGCTTCGTGATCGTGGGGAACCGCTCCCGCAGCGCGGGCAGCATGTCGGCGGCGGCCTGCCGGTCGGGGACATGTGCCGGCAGCACCCGGATCTGCAGGAGCAGGCCGATCGTGTCGCAGACCAAGTGCCTGCGCCTGCCATTGATCTTCTTGCCGCCGTCGTAGCCCCGGCTGTCGGCCCCCACCACCGCGTCCGCCTTCACGGACTGCGAGTCGATCACCGCGGCCGTCGGCTCCGGATCGCGCCCGGCCTCCTCGCGTGCTTTCCCCCGCAGCCGGTCGTGGAGCTCACCGATCAGCCCGGTCCGACGCCAACGCCGCCAGAAGGCGTAGACCCGGTCCCAGGCGGGGAAGTCGACCGGCATGCTGCGCCACTTGATCCCGTTGTCGACGACATAGAAGACCGCGTCCAACATCACGCGGTGGCAGTAGCCCTCCGGCCTGCCGCCCCGGCCCTCCATCCACGCCGGCACCGGCAGCAGCGGCCGGATCTCCTGCCACTCGGCATCCGTCAGGTCCGTGCCGTAGGCCCGAACCCGGTCGGGCTGGTCGGCCGCGTTCCCGAACCGGTGAACGAGGCAATCGCACACCCCGCCGGACGAGTTGAACCCAGCAGCTTCGACCGCGTACAACGGTGACAACAGGGCCTCCTGGCGCTACTCGGTGTCTCAGCAACTCCGAACTGCACCGGAGGCCCTGTCTTCATGCACAGCCACGACAGAATCACCCGCCCCGAGGGCCACTTTCGATCACACCGCACTCAAGATCGATAGGACAACGTCTTCT
>NZ_JBSGAW010000077.1:0-1469 GCF_053600955.1 Streptomyces sp. NPDC004838
CGTCATTCCTGCCCGGCCGGACCTTCACCGGACCAGACGACTTCAACACCCAGCTGACCGTCTGGCTGAACATCGCCAACCGGCGTCAGCACCGCACCCTGGGCACCCGCCCGGTCGACCGGTGGGAGGCCGACCGTTCCCGGATGCTCGCCCTGCCGCCCGTCGATCCGCCTCGCTGGTGGCGCTTCGCCACCCGCATCAGCCGCGACCACTACATCCGCGTCGACACCTGCGACTACTCCGTGCACCCCCTGGCGATCGGCAAGAAGGTCCAGGTCCGCACCGACACCGACGAGGTCATCGTCACCCTCACTCCCGGCGGAGCCGAAGTCGCCCGCCACCCGCGCTGCTGGGCCAAACAGCAGACCATCACCGACCCCGTCCATGCCCGCGCCGCGGCCCTCCTGCGCGGCGACTACCGCTATCACCAGGCCTCCCGGGCCCTGGCCGCCCGCCAGACAGGCGCCGCCACCGCAGCTGACCTTGTCGAGGTCGAACAACGACAACTCGACTCCTACGACCGCATGTTCACTGTCATCGAAGGCGGCAGCGGACACGACGAGCCGGAGGCCTCCTGATGCCACCCACTGCCGCCAACGCCAGCCCCGGCAAGCCCCGAACCGGCCGCCAGACCGCCTCCGACCTGTCCTTCCTGACCCGGGCGATGAAGGCACCGGCGCTACTGGACGCCGCCGAGCGGCTGGCCGAGCGCGCGTTGAAAGAGACCTGGACACACACCGAGTTCCTGGTCGCCTGCCTCCAGCGGGAAGTCTCCGCCCGCGAGTCCCACGGCGGCGAGGCCCGCATCCGGTCCGCCCGCTTCCCCGCAATGAAAACGATCGAGGAACTCGACGTCACCCATCTGCGCGGCATAACTCGCCAGCAGCTCGCGCATCTGGGCACGTTGGACTTCATCGCCGCAAAGGAGAACACCGTTTTCCTGGGACCGCCGGGAACCGGGAAGACACACCTGGCGATCGGACTGGCGGTCCGTGCCTGCCAGGCCGGCCACCGCGTCGCGTTCGCCACCGCCGCCGAATGGGTCGACCGCCTGGCCGCCGCCCATCACGCCGGACACCTCCAGGCCGAACTCACCAAGCTCAGCCGCTACCCGCTGATCGTGATCGACGAGGTCGGCTACATCCCCTTCGAAGCCGAGGCCGCGAACCTGTTCTTCCAGCTCATCTCGAACAGATACGAACGAGCGAGCGTGATCGTCACGAGCAACAAACCCTTCGGACGATGGGGAGAGGTCTTCGGCGACGAGACCGTCGCCGCCGCCATGATCGACCGCCTCGTCCACCACGCCGAGGTCCACTCCCTCAAAGGCGATTCCTACCGCATGCGCGGACGCCAGCTCGGACGCGTCCCCACCGCCACACACGACACCGACTGAACACCAGCAAACAGACCCAGTGGGTCAAAGTTCGACCGCCCGAAACGGGTCAGAATTCAACCGCCACCGACAC
>NZ_JBSGAW010000078.1:0-1439 GCF_053600955.1 Streptomyces sp. NPDC004838
CTAGTAGTACTTCGTTAGGTCGATTTGGTGGTGTGGTGTTGGTTCGGGCATGGTGGTGCGGTGGACTTGGGGGAAGTTGAGGAATTGCGGGGCGAGTTGGCCGCGTTCGTGGCCGAGGTGTTCGCTTCGGTGCCGCGCCGGGATCAGCGGGCGAAGGGCGACTGCTATCTGCGTGGGCTGATGCTGGACGGGCGGAGGAAGTCGGTCCAGCCGATGGCCGAGCGGTTGCCGGACGGGGACATGCAGGCCCTGCAGCAGTTCGTGAACCAGTCGCCGTGGGACCACGGGGCGGTGCTGCGGGCGGTGGCGGTCAAGACGGTGCCGGTGGTCGACCCGGTGGTGTGGGTGATCGACGACGTGTCGTTCCCCAAGGACGGCCGGATGTCGGTCGGGGTGGCCCGGCAGTGGTGCGGGGCCCTGGGCAAGCAGTCGAACTGCCAGGTGGGGGTGAGTCTGCATGCCGCGTCCGACACCGCGTCCGTGCCGGTCTCCTGGCGCCTGTTCGTTCCCGCCGAGTGGCAGGACGACACGGAACGCCGGGCACGGACCGGCATGCCCGGGGAAATCGGGCACCGGGAGAAGTGGCGCCTGGCCCTGGACCTGATCGATGAGGCGGTCAGCTGGGGCCTGGAGCCGAAGGTGATCGTCGCCGACGCCGGCTACGGCCAGGTCACCGCGTTCCGCCATGGCCTGGCCGAACGCGGGCTGGACTATGTCGTGGCCGTCCGGTCGGATGAGTCCGCGCACCCGCAGGACGCGGTCCCCACCACTGGGAAGTGGAGCGGGAGGGGCCGCAGACCCGCCTCGCGCTACCGGGCCGGGTCCAGCTCGCTGCGGGTCCTGGCCGCCGACGGCGGACGCACGGCGTTCCGCCGGTCCACCTGGCGCCACGGCTCGAAAGGCCCGATGCGCTCCCGGTTCCGGGTGCTCACGGTCCGGCCGGCGGGCGTCGCGGCCCGTACCCACGCCATGGGCCAGGCCGGCGGAGCGGCCGCCTGGGACGGAGTCCTGCCCGAGGCCACCCTGCTCAGCGAGTGGCCCGCCGGCGAGAAGGCTCCCGCCGGCTACTGGCTCACCAGCCTGCCCGCCGGCACCCCACTGCGGCGACTGGTCCGCCTCGCGAAGATGCGCTGGCGGATCGAGCACGACTACAGAGAGATGAAACACGGCCTGGGCCTGGACCACTTCGAGGGCCGCACCTGGCGCGGCTGGCACCACCACGTCACCCTCGTCACCGCCGCCCACGCCTTCCTCACCCTCCGCCGGCTCGACCCAAAAGTCCGAGCACCGGCCTGACCCTCTACCAGGTCCTCCACCAGCTCCAGGACCTGCTGAGCTGCTGGACCGGTGTCTGCCGAACCTGCCAACGCCCGCTTCCCAGAAGAAGATCCACAAACCGCACCCCACAAACCACCCCGACTTAACGAAGTACTACTAGA
>NZ_JBSGAW010000079.1:0-1379 GCF_053600955.1 Streptomyces sp. NPDC004838
GGGACTGTAAATCATTCGGTGTAACTCCCGATCAAGGAAGATGCATCGATGACCAGTGAGAACGTGACCGAGGCCGAGTCCGTCGAGCCGGCTGAGCCGCAGCCTGTGAAGGCGGTGGACGACCGGCTGATCGACGAGCTGGTGGGCCGGGCCCAGGCCGAGGGCGTGCAGCTGACCGGTGAGGGCGGGCTGCTGCAGCAACTGACGAAGCGGCTGCTGGAGTCCGCCCTGGAGGGCGAGATCACCGACCACCTCGGCTATGACAAGCACGATCCGGCCGGGAAGAACGGTGGCAACTCCCGCAACGGAACACGAGGTAAGACCGTCCTGACGGATGTCGGCCCGGTGGAGATATCCGTGCCCCGCGACCGTGACGGCTCCTTCGAGCCGAAGATCGTCAAGAAGCGGCAGAAGCGCCTGTCCGGCGTCGACGAGATGGTGATCTCGCTGTCCGCGAAGGGCCTGACGACCGGTGAAGTCCAGGCCCACCTGGCCGAGGTCTATGGCGCCGAAGTCTCCCGCCAGACGATCTCGACCATCACCGACAAGGTCATGGACGGCATGGCCGAATGGCAGAACCGCCCGCTCGACCCGGTCTATCCGGTGATCTTCATCGACGCCATCCACGTGAAGATCCGCGACGGCGCCGTGGCCAACAGGCCCGTCTACGTGGCCCTGGCCGTCACCACCGAGGGCCGGCGCGACATCCTGGGGCTGTGGGCCGGAGACGGCGGCGAAGGCGCCAAACACTGGATGCACATCCTCACCGAGATTAAGAACCGCGGAGTGGACGACGTCCTCATGCTGGTCTGCGACGGCCTGAAGGGCCTGCCGGACGCAGTCGGGACCGTCTGGCCCAGGACGATCGTGCAAACCTGCGTGGTCCACCTGCTGCGGAACTCCTTCCGCTATGCCGCCCGCCAGGACTGGGACAAGATCGCGCGTGTCCTCAAGCCCGTCTACACGGCCGCGACCGAGGAGGCCGCCCTCGAGCGGTTCGCTGAGTTTGCCGACGCCTGGGGCAAGAAGTATCCGGCGATCGTCCGGCTCTGGGAGAACGCATGGGAGGAGTTCACCCCGTTCCTCCGCTTCGACACCGAGATCCGCCGCATCGTCTGCACCACCAACGCGATCGAGTCCGTGAACGCCAGGATCCGGCGGGCGGTCAAGGCCCGCGGGCACTTCCCGAACGAGACTGCCGCCCTGAAGTGCGTCTACATGGCGATCATGTCGCTCGACCCCACCGGCCGGGGGCAGGCCCGCTGGACCATGCGCTGGAAGACCGCCTTGAACGCCTTCGACATCACCTTCGACGGCCGCCTCTCCGCAGCCCGCCAGTAACCCCAACCACCTCGTTACACCATTCGATTGACAGACCC
>NZ_JBSGAW010000080.1:0-1205 GCF_053600955.1 Streptomyces sp. NPDC004838
CGGGCCACGATCTGCGTGCCGGTCGCCGCGGGGGTGAACTCGACGTCGAGTTCCTGCACGGTGCCGGCGGCGGGGGCGGGCTCGACGGGGGCGCTGTTGGGCTTGACGGTGATGACCGGGATCCCGCGGGTGACGCGGGAGCGGGTGGTGTAGGACGCGGCGAACGCGGACTGGGTCGCGACCGGGCCCTGGTCGCCCGGCTCGACGTCGGTCGCGTCGGTGATCAGACCGGATTCGGTGCGCAGGGCGAGGCGTGCGGCGATCTCTTTGCCGTCGGCGGAGGACGGGACGAGGACCGCGACGGGGCTGGTCTGCCGGTGGGCGGTGTGGAGGGCGTCGACGGCGGGGACGGTGAGGTAGCCGGTGAACTCGGGGGCCTCACAGGTCAGGACCCGTACCGCGCCGTGTTCGGCCAGCACGCCGGCGGTGTCCTTCGCGCCCGGGCCGACCGCGAGCGCGACCGGGTCGCCCAGCCGGCGGGCGAGCGTGAGCAGTTCCAGGGTCGGCTTGCGCACGGCCCCGTCCTGGTGGTCGACGTAGACGAGTACTTCAGCCATGGGAACTCAGATCCTTCTGCACAGACGGGACGGGAAACGAAGCCGGCGGAACTTCAGAAAACCGGGGGCCACAGCCGGCAGGGCCGGACCGAGGCGGAGACACGACCCCCACCGGCCGGAACCCGGGATCCACGGAACCGGGCCGCCGCACCGGGCGGAAGACGGGCCGCGGAACGGGCCAGGGGGTCACAGGCCCGGGGGTGTGGGCCGGGGTCAGATGAACTTCTGCGTGGCGAGGTACTCGGCGATCTTGTGCCCGCCCTCGCCCTCGTCCTTGACGACGGTTCCTGCGGTACGGGCCGGACGGCGCACCGCGCTGTCCACCACCGTCCACGACCCGCCCAGACCGACCGCGGCCGCGTCGATGCCCAGATCGTCCAGACCCAGCGTGGCCACCGGCTTCTTCTTCGCCGCCATGATGCCCTTGAACGACGGGTACCGCGCCTCTCCCGACTGGTCCGTCACCGACACCACCGCCGGCAGCGCCGCCCGCACCCGCTCCGACGCGCTGTCCCCGTCCCGGCGGCCCGTCACCTGCCCGCCCTCGACCGCCACCTCCGACAGCAGCGTCACCTGCGCCACCCCCAGCCGCTCCGCGAGCAGCGCCGGCAGCACACCCATCGTGCCGTCCGTCGACGCCATCCCGCA
>NZ_JBSGAW010000081.1:0-1137 GCF_053600955.1 Streptomyces sp. NPDC004838
CTAGTGTCCTGAGTCTTTATTTCGCTATAGAAGTAGGCTGGGCTCATGGCGCGTATGGGTCGGCCGACGGTCGAGGTGGTTCTGGCGGATGAGGAGCGGGAGACGCTGCTGCGTTGGTCGCGGCGGGCGACGTCCTCGCAGGCTCTGGCGTTGCGGTGCCGGATCGTGCTCGCGTGTGCTGACGGTGGTTCGAACACCGCGGTGGGGGCGGAGCTTGGGGTCCACCCGGTCACGGTGGCCAAGTGGCGTAAGCGGTTCGCGGTCGACCGGCTCCAGGGTCTGTCCGACGAGCCGCGGCCCGGTCCGCCGCGCACGGTGAGTGACGAGAAGGTCGAGAAGGTAGTCGTGCGGACGCTGGAGACCACCCCGAAGAACGCCACGCACTGGTCGACGCGGGAGATGGCGGCGGCCAGCGGGCTGAGCCAGTCCACCGTCTCGCGGATCTGGCGGACCTTCGGCCTCAAACCGCATTTGGTGGACACTTTCAAGCTGTCCAGGGACCCGCAGTTCATCGAGAAGGTCCGCGACGTCGTCGGCCTGTACCTGGACCCGCCCGAGCGGGCCATCGTCCTGTGCGTCGACGAGAAGTCGCAGATACAGGCGTTGGACCGGTCTGCACCGGTGCTGCCGATGATGCCGGGCATGCCCGAGCGCCGTACCCACGACTACCTGCGCGGCGGTGTGACGACCCTGTTCGCCGCCCTGAACGCAGCCACCGGCGAGGTCATCAGCTCGCTCCACCGCCGGCACCGCGCGGTGGAGTTCAAGAAGTTCCTGGCCAAGCTGGACAAGGAGGTTCCCCGCCATCTCGACGTCCACCTGATCTGCGACAACTACGCCACCCACAAGACGCCCGCGATCCAGAAGTGGCTGCTGGCCCATCCCCGGTTCCACATGCACTTCACTCCGACCAGCTCGTCCTGGCTCAACCAAGTGGAGCGCTGGTTCGCACTGCTGACGGACAAGCAGATACGCCGTGGCGTTCACCGGAACGTCCAAGCCCTGGAGAAGGACATCCGGGCCTGGATCGCCGACTGGAACGACAACCCGAGGCCCTTCGTCTGGACGAAGTCCGCTGACGAGATCTTCGAACGCCTCACTGGATATCTGAACCGAATCAAAGACTCAGGACACTAG
>NZ_JBSGAW010000082.1:0-1128 GCF_053600955.1 Streptomyces sp. NPDC004838
GTTTCGGGTGCTGGCGGGGGAGGCGCCGGGGTGTTTTGCGGGGTTGCGTGAGGTGTTGACGGGTGGGGATGTGGTGCCTGCCGCGTCGGTGGCCCAGGTGCGGGAGGCGTGCGCGGAGGTGACGGTGCGTCATCTGTACGGGCCCACGGAGACCACCCTCTGCGCGACCTGGCACCTGATGCGCCCCGACACCCGCCTCGCCCCACCCTTGCCGATCGGGCGACCGCTGCCCATGCGCCGGACCTATGTTCTGGACGCCTTTCTTCAGCCGGTGCCGCCCGGGGTGACGGGTGAGCTGTACGTCGCAGGCGCCGGCCTCGCGCGTGGTTACTGGGAGCGGCCCGGTCTGTCGGCTGAGCGGTTCGTGGCGTGTCCGTTCGTGCCGGGTGAGCGGATGTACCGCACGGGTGACCTGGTGCGGTGGACCGATGAGGGCACGCTGGTGTTCGTCGGGCGTGCGGATGCGCAGGTGAAGATCCGTGGGTTCCGGGTGGAGCCGGGTGAGGTGGAGGCGGCCCTCGCCGCGCATCCGTCCGTGGCCCAGGCCGTGGTGACCGTTCGTGAGGACACCCCGGGCGAACGGCGTCTCGTCGGCTACGTCGTGCCCGACGGCCCGGCCGGGGTGGAGACCGGCGATGTGCGCACGTACGCCGCCACCCGGCTGCCGGACTACATGGTCCCCGCAGCCGTCATCGCGCTCGACTCCTTGCCGGTGACGCGGCACGGGAAGGTGGATCGTGGGGCGTTGCCGGCGCCGGATTTCGCGGGCCGGGTCTCCGGGAGGGGGCCGGAGTCGGAGTCGGAGGCGGTGTTGTGCCGGGCTTTCGCGGAGTTGCTGGGGTTGGAGCGGGTCGGGGTCGAGGACAGCTTCTTCGAGCTGGGTGGCGACTCGATCATGTCGATGCAGTTGGTGGCGCGGGTTCAGCGTGCGGGGCTGGTGCTGAAGGTGCAGGATGTTTTCGAGTACGAGACTCCTGCGGGGCTTGCCGCGGTGGTGGGGACGGCGAGCGGCGATGCTGTTGCGGCCGAGGCGGACTCGGGTGTGGGTGTGGTGCCGTGGACGCCGGTGATGCGGACGCTGGGGGAGCACGCCGCTGCGCCGGGGTTCGCGCAGTGGGCGGTGGTCGG
>NZ_JBSGAW010000084.1:0-1092 GCF_053600955.1 Streptomyces sp. NPDC004838
GTTTCGGGTGCTGGCGGGGGAGGCGCCGGGGTGTTTTGCGGGGTTGCGTGAGGTGTTGACGGGTGGGGATGTGGTGCCTGCCGCGTCGGTGGCCCGGGTGCGGGAGGCGTGCGCAGAGGTGACGGTGCGTCATCTGTACGGGCCCACGGAGACCACCCTCTGCGCGACCTGGCGGATCTGGCGTCCGGACGAGGCCGTCGGCTCGGTACTGCCCATCGGACGTCCGCTGCCCTGTCGGCAGGTGTACGTACTGGACGCCTTCCTGCAGCCGGTGCCGCCTGGCGTGACCGGTGAGCTGTATGTGGCGGGTGAGGGTCTGGCGCTGGGGTATTGGGGTCAGGCGGGTCTGTCGGCTGAGCGGTTCGTGGCGTGTCCGTTCGTGCCGGGTGAGCGGATGTACCGGACCGGCGATCTGGTGCGGTGGACCGATGGCGGGGCGCTGGTCTTTGTCGGGCGTGCGGATGCGCAGGTGAAGATCCGTGGGTTCCGGGTGGAGTTGGGCGAGGTGGAGGCGGCGCTTGCCGCGCATCCGTCGGTGACCCAGGCCGTCGTGACGGCTCCGCAGGAGCGGCCGGGTGAGCGGCGTCTGATCGGCTACGTCGTGCCCGACGGGTCGGCTGTGGACGGCCGGCAGGTGCGGGAGTACGTGGCTCGGGTGTTGCCGGAGTACTTGGTGCCGGCCGTGGTGGTCGTCCTTGACTCCTTGCCGGTGACGCGGCACGGGAAGGTGGATCGTGGGGCGTTGCCGGCGCCGGATTTCGCGGGCCGGGTCTCCGGGCGGGGGCCGGAGTCGGAGGCGGAGGCGGTGTTGTGCCGGGCTTTCGCGGAGTTGCTGGGGTTGGAGCGGGTCGGGGTCGAGGACAGCTTCTTCGAGCTGGGTGGCGACTCGATTATGTCGATGCAGTTGGTGGCGCGGGTTCAGCGTGCGGGTCTGGTGCTGAAGGTGCAGGATGTTTTCGAGTATGAGACTCCTGCGGGGCTTGCCGCGGTGGTGGGGACGGCGAGCGGCGATGCTGTTGCGGCCGAGGCCGACTCGGGTGTGGGTGTGGTGCCGTGGACGCCGGTGATGCGGACGCTGGGGGAGCACGCCGC
>NZ_JBSGAW010000085.1:0-1055 GCF_053600955.1 Streptomyces sp. NPDC004838
GGTGTGGCGAAGCTGAGAACTTAAGCGCCAGTAAACGGCGGTGGTAACTATAACCATCCTAAGGTAGCGAAATTCCTTGTCGGGTAAGTTCCGACCTGCACGAATGGCGTAACGACTTCTCGACTGTCTCAACCATAGGCCCGGTGAAATTGCATTACGAGTAAAGATGCTCGTTTCGCGCAGCAGGACGGAAAGACCCCGGGACCTTTACTACAGTTTGATATTGGTGTTCGGTTCGGCTTGTGTAGGATAGGTGGGAGACTGTGAAGCGGCCACGCCAGTGGTTGTGGAGTCGTTGTTGAAATACCACTCTGGTCGTGCTGGATGTCTAACCTGGGTCCGTGATCCGGATCAGGGACAGTGTCTGATGGGTAGTTTAACTGGGGCGGTTGCCTCCTAAAGGGTAACGGAGGCGCCCAAAGGTTCCCTCAGCCTGGTTGGTAATCAGGTGTTGAGTGTAAGTGCACAAGGGAGCTTGACTGTGAGACCGACGGGTCGAGCAGGGACGAAAGTCGGGACTAGTGATCCGGCGGTGGCTTGTGGAAGCGCCGTCGCTCAACGGATAAAAGGTACCCCGGGGATAACAGGCTGATCTTCCCCAAGAGTCCATATCGACGGGATGGTTTGGCACCTCGATGTCGGCTCGTCGCATCCTGGGGCTGGAGTCGGTCCCAAGGGTTGGGCTGTTCGCCCATTAAAGCGGTACGCGAGCTGGGTTTAGAACGTCGTGAGACAGTTCGGTCCCTATCCGCTGTGCGCGTAGGAGTCTTGAGAAGGGCTGTCCCTAGTACGAGAGGACCGGGACGGACGAACCTCTGGTGTGCCAGTTGTTCTGCCAAGGGCATGGCTGGTTGGCTACGTTCGGGAGGGATAACCGCTGAAAGCATCTAAGCGGGAAGCCTGCTTCGAGATGAGGACTCCCACCCCCATGAGGGGTTAAGGCTCCCAGGAGACTACTGGGTTGATAGGCCGGATCTGGAAGGCGGGTGACCGCTGGAGGTGACCGGTACTAATAGGCCGAGGGCTTGTCCTCAGTTGCTCGCGTCCACTGTGTT